>NZ_JACJFQ010000026.1:0-80378 GCF_014164835.1 Serratia sp. OS31
ATTTATTTGTGTGACGCAGCTTTTCATCAATGTGGCATGGGCAATGCTTAGGTGTCTGTAGAGTGCCGGCAATCAGGCACCACCCTTACAGTCTCCGTTCCCATGAGAGGTGTTACATGAAATACGTTCATCCCGGTTTGCCAGGCTCGTTGGTCTCTTTCAAACAGCGCTACGGCAACTACATTGGCGGCAAATTTGTCGAACCCGTTTCAGGCAACTACTTCACCGACACCTCCCCGATGACAGGTCAGACTGTCGCCGAATTCCCGCGTTCCGACGCGAAAGATATCGAACAAGCGCTGGATGCGGCGCATGCTGCAGCCGAAACCTGGGGGAAAGTCAGCGTTCAGGAAAGGTCTAATGTGCTGCTGGCGATCGCCGATCGTATGGAGTCAAAGCTCGAATTGCTGGCACTGACCGAAAGCTGGGACAACGGTAAACCGATCCGTGAAACGCTGAACGCGGACATTCCGCTGGCGATCGACCACTTCCGCTATTTCGCCGGCTGTTTGCGTGCGCAGGAAGGCACCGCCGCAGAGATCGATCAAAACACCGTGGCCTACCATATTTACGAACCGCTTGGCGTGGTTGGGCAGATTATTCCCTGGAACTTCCCGCTGCTGATGGCCGCCTGGAAACTGGCCCCGGCGCTGGCCGCCGGCAACTGCGTGGTGCTTAAACCGGCGGAGCAAACCCCGCTCAGCATCTGCGTGCTGCTGGAAATGATAGGTGACTTGCTGCCGCCGGGCGTGCTCAATGTGGTTCACGGTTTCGGTAAAGAAGCCGGTGAGGCATTGGCAACCAGCAAGCGTATCGACAAAATTGCCTTTACCGGCTCAACCCCGGTAGGCCGCCATATTCTGGCCTGCGCGGCGGAAAATATTATTCCCAGCACCGTGGAGCTGGGCGGCAAATCGCCGAACATCTTCTTTGAAGACATCATGCAGGCGGAACCAGAATTCATCGACAAGGCGGTTGAGGGGCTCATTCTTGGCTTCTTCAACCAGGGTGAAGTCTGTACCTGCCCTTCGCGCGCCCTGATTCAGGAGTCGATTTACCCGCAATTTATGGAAAAAGTGCTGGCGCGCATCACTACCATTCGCCAGGGTGACCCCTTTGACACCGACACCATGATCGGTGCCCAGGCGTCTCAGCAGCAGTTCGACAAGATCCTGTCTTACATCGAGATCGCTAAAAACGAAGGCGGGAAAATCATTGCCGGCGGCGAGCGCGCCAGCCATGAGCAAACCTTGCAGAGCGGTTTTTATCTGCAACCCACCTTGATTACCGGCAATAACAGCATGCGTTTCTTCCGTGAAGAGATCTTCGGACCGGTGATCGGCGTGACCACTTTTAAAGACGAAGCCGAAGCCCTGGCATTGGCCAACGACAGTGAGTTCGGGCTGGGTGCCGGTTTGTGGACCCGCGACGTTAATCGCGCCTATCGCATGGGGCGCGCCATCAAGGCCGGCCGCGTGTGGACCAACTGTTATCACCTCTATCCGGCGCATGCTGCCTTCGGCGGTTACAAAAACTCCGGCGTCGGCCGCGAGACCCACAAGGTAGCGCTGTCGCATTACCAGCAGGTCAAAAACCTGTTGGTCAGTTACGACAGTAAACCGCTCGGGCTGTTTTGATTCTTTCGCGTTACTGAAACCTGGATGGCCTTTCTGAGTGCTGACAAATCGTGAAAAGGTTAATCCGGTAGGGGTCGAACATGTTCGACCCGATTTAACTCATTGATTATGCTTTGGGCGCAGCATGCAGCGCCCCTACCATTAAACAACAGAGCACTTGTCACAACCACTAAGGCCACCTCAGTGGCCTTAGTTATTTGCGCGGGATTATGATGCGGAAAGATCGATAACCATGCGGCCACGAATAGTGCCCGACTTCATCTCTTCGAAGATCTCGTTGATGTCGCCCAACGGACGCTTGGTTACTTTCGGCGTCACTTTGCCTTCGGCGGCAAACTGGAAAGCTTCTTTAAGGTCTTCACGGGTCCCCACCAGCGATCCCACCACCTGAATACCGTCCAGCACCAGCCGCGGAATGCTCAGGTCCATACTCTCTGGCGGTAGTCCCACGGCGACCACTTTGCCCCCCGCGCGAACCGCATTGACCGCGGAATTAAAGGCTGAACGCGCCACCGCAGTGACCACGGCAGCATGCGCGCCACCGACTTTTTGCTGAATGATTTCTTCGGCGTTTTCAGTTTTCGAGTTGATAACCAGATCGGCGCCAATTTCTTTGGCGAAATCCAACTGGCCCTGATTGACGTCAATGGCGATCACTTTGGCGTTGAACACGTTCTTGGCATACTGCAATGCCAGATTCCCCAAACCGCCCAGGCCATAAATCGCGATCCACTGTCCCGGTTTAATGTCGGAAATTTTCACCGCCTTATAGGTAGTGACGCCGGCACAGGTAATGCTGCTGGCTGCAAAGGAGTCCAGGCCATCCGGCACCTTGACCGCATAATCCGCTACTACGATGCACTCTTCCGCCATGCCGCCGTCAACGCTGTAACCGGCATTTTTCACCGAGCGGCACAGCGTTTCGTTACCATTGACGCAATATTCACAGTGGCCACATCCCTGATAGAACCAGGCGACGCTGGTACGATCCCCGACTTTCAACGAGGTGACACCTTCACCTACGGCGGTGACGACCCCAATCCCTTCATGCCCCAGGGTGATACCGGGCACTTCGCCAAAATCGCCATTTTTGACGTGAAGATCGGTATGGCAAACGCCGCAACACTCCATTTTCAGCGCCGCCTCACCGTATTTCAGTGGGCGAAGCTGTTTATCCTGAATATCGACACTGTGGTTTTTAGTCACTACGGCTGCTTTCATAGGATATCTCTCCTCAGGTGAGTTGAAGTACAGTTGTTAATGTAGTTACTCATAACCCTGAGGGCAAGAAATGCGGGGTTTTCTTTAAAAACAAATATTTAATATCAGCCAGAGCGATTGCGGTTCTGAAACGGAAATAATGATTAACGCTTGGTTTTAGTGATTTTTGTGGCCTTGGCGGGGTTACCGGCAACGAATTCCAACGTTGGCGAATAGTAAAAAGGCAACCAGGCATGGTAACTGCTTTCCCATTCCCACTTTACCGGGCAGGGCCACAGAATATCTTCATGCAGGATGTAGTAAACCCATCGCCCGTGCGGGCGGCGCGGTTTGGCTGTACGCATAGCGTCTGGCTTCTTCGGGGCGGAACGGTTATCGCTGATATTCAATAGCCCGCAGTCGCATAACCACGTTGCTGGGCTTGGGGGCAACATCCTTCGTGATGGGATAAAAATGACCGCTCTTCATGTTAAATTCTCTTTGTGATCAGGGATACAGAGTTACCTGGCACAAATTTAACATGGACCACGGTCCGCAAGCCATCTTTCCCCTCCGGAGGACGATCCGTCGACACTTAACTGTCATCAATTATTCATACCAGATAAATACACAGCAGCTAGGGTGGGCACAACATGCCAATTCAAGAAGCGCTATGAGCTATTTATCACTGAGCAACATCACGAAAACCTGGGGCGATAAAACCGCACTGGATAACATCAGTTTTGAAGTGCAGGAAGGCGATTTTGTCGCGCTACTGGGGCCCTCCGGCTGTGGAAAATCTACCCTGCTGCGCACCCTGGCCGGCCTTGAGTCCGCCGACAGCGGTGCGATTGCCATCCAGCAACGTGATGTGACCGCCCTGCCGCCTTCGCAGCGCAAACTCTCGATGGTTTTCCAGTCTTACGCGCTATTTCCCCACCTCAGCGTGCGCGAGAATTTGCTGTTTGGCCTGCGGGCCCGTGGAGAGGATAAACAGCACTTTGCCTCGCGCCTGGCGGACATCAGTAAGCTGATGGAGCTCGAACCCTTGCTGGATCGCCTGCCGTCCCAGCTTTCCGGTGGACAACAGCAGCGCGTGGCATTAGGGCGCGCGGTGATAGCCCAAAACAAACTGTGCCTGATGGATGAACCGTTATCCAATCTGGACGCCAAACTGCGTCAGAGCATGCGCCGTGAAATTCGCGCGCTGCAACGCAAGCTGGGGTTGACCATGCTGTATGTCACCCATGATCAAACCGAGGCCATGAGCATGGCGGACAAGATAATACTGCTCAACGATGGCCGAATTGAACAGCACGACACGCCAGACAACCTTTATAACAATCCCGCCAGCATTTTTGCCGCACAGTTCATTGGCGCACCGCCGATGAATATTTTGCCTTTAACGCTCAAGGGCGATGGTCATCACATTGGCAACGCCCCTCTTCCGGTGCTGTCAGACCGCCAGGAGACGGTATTGAGCCTGGGCATTCGCGCCGAAGAGATCGGTCTGTGCGCGCCCGGCAGCGGCAATCTCACCGGCCAAATCATCAGCTATGAATATATGGGTGCCGATACGCTCGTCGTTTGCCATCTGCCTGCGCTGCAAGAACCGATCACGGTGAAAACGCCCGGAATGCAACGTTTTTCCGAAGGCAGCCTGGTCGGCCTGCAATGGGATGAGCGCGCACAGTACCTGTTTTCCTCCAGCAATGGTGAGCGTTGCCACCACAGGGAACACGCCTTTCAAACCGTGACACAGCAATACGCAATTCAATAATCAAAAACATCACTTTATTTCAGGGGAATACCATGTCTGTCTCGCTCCGTTTATTTAAACTAAGCGCTGCCGCCCTGCTGTTGGCCGGCGTTTCCGTTTCTGCCCTGGCGGCGGATGCCGTTAAGCTGCAAATGTACTATCCGATCGCCGTCGGCGGCAAAATCAGCCACACCGTTGAAGGGCTGGTCGCAGACTTTGAAAAGCTGCACCCGGACATCAGCATTCAGCCGGTCTATACCGGTGACTATGCCACCACGGTGACCAAAGCATTAACCGCCTTTCGCGGCGGAAATGCACCGCAAATCGCCGTCATCGGGGATATCGAAGCTTATTCTCTGATCGACGCCGGGGCTATCTTGCCGGTCAGCGATCTGGCTGACGATCAAGCCGGCAAGGCCTGGATCGACGGTTTCTACCCGGCGTTTATTCGTAAAATCCAGAATAAGGTGTGGGGGATCCCATTCCAGCGTTCTACCGTGGTGCTGTACTGGAATAAACAGGCGTTTCAGCAAGCCGGGTTGGATGGCGAGACGCCACCGGCCAACTGGCAGCAGGTGGTTGATTTTGGCCAGAAACTGGTGGTGCGCAGCGGCAACGAAGTTAAACAGTGGGGCATTGAGATCCCGTCCACCCCGATCGGCTACTGGACCTTCCAGGGCATTGCCGCCACCAACGGCAGCCATTTGGATAACGGCAAGGGAACGGCGGTGACCTTCAACACCCCGGCCAACGTCGAAGCCTTAACCTGGCTGACCGATCTGGCGCAAAAATATGGCGTTTCGCCCAAAGGCGCCATTACCTGGAGCACCACGCCGCAGGACTTTATCGACGGTAAAACCGCCATGATGGTCACCACCACCGGCAACCTGACCACGGTGCGCGAAAATGCCAAGTTCCCGTTTGGCGTCGCCATGCTGCCGGAGAAAACCCAGCGCGGCAGCCCGACCGGCGGCGGTAACCTGTATCTGTTTAACGGCACCACCCCGGCGCAGCAAAAAGCTGCAGTGGCCTTTATGCAATGGTTATCCGCACCGGAGCAAGCGGCCCGCTGGAGCATCGCCACCGGGTATGTTGCAACTTCACCGGCAGCTTGGGAAACCGCGACCATGAAAGAGTATGCCGCCAAGGTGCCACAGGCGACCGTAGCTCGCGAGCAGTTAAAATATTCGCAGCCGGAGCTGTCCACCTATAACAGTGTGCAAATTCAGGAATTGCTGAACCGCGCCGTGGAAGCCGCCGTGACGCAGAGTAAAACGCCGTCGCAGGCGCTGGAAAACGCGCAGAAACAGGCTGACCGTTTATTGCAACGCTACCAATAATCGAGGCAGGCATGACCCCATCGCATTCTGCCTTGTACACCGCCCGCCGGCATCGTTTTACCTTGCAGCTTTATGGCTATTTGCTGGTGCTGCCGGCTTTGATTTTTCTGATTACCTTTACCCATTATCCGGCGTTGGCCACGGTATGGGAAAGCGTATTCAGCGCGGCGCACAACAACCGCCCGGCCCAGTTCGTCGGGCTGGATAATTACCGCGCATTGCTGGATGACGAGACCTTTATTCTGTCGCTGCGCAATAACCTGCTGTATGCGGCCATCACCATTCCGCTGGCGGTGGGCTTGGCACTGCTGATGGCCCTGGCGGTCAACCGACGCCTGCGCGGTACCGCGTTCGTTCGTGCCGCCTTTTTTATTCCTTCGTTGCTGCCGATGGTGGCGATCGCCAATCTGTGGTTGTTTTTCTATACCCCGCAGGTGGGGTTGTTGAATCAGCTATTGGCGCTGTTTTCGCTGCCTGCGGTTAACTGGCTGGGTGACCCGCAGTCTGCGCTTTATTGCCTGATGGCGGTATCGGTGTGGCGCGAGGCCGGTTTCTTCATGATTTTTTACCTGGCGGCACTGCAGCAAATTGATCCCAAACTTGCCGAAGCTGCCGAAATCGAAGGGGCATCACGCGGCTATTTTTTCCGCCGCATCCAATGGCCGCTGCTGATGCCCACCACGCTGTTTATTCTGATCAACGCGTCAATGAACGCCTTCCGCATTGTCGATCAGGTGATCGCCATGACCAACGGCGGCCCCGACAACAGCACCAGCCTGCTGCTGTTTTACATCTACAGGACGGCGTTCAGCTATTGGGACCTGCCCTATGCTTCGGCAATGACCGTGGTACTGCTGGTCATTTTAGCCGGTATCGCGTTAATTAAGTTCAATCTGCTGGATAAGCGAGCCCACTATCAATGAGCCTTTCCATCGCCGCGTCAACGCCGAAAAAAGTTTCACTACGCCGTATGGGTTGGGGTTTGCTCACCTGGGCCGTTGCCCTGCTGTGGATCTTGCCGATCCTGGTGGCCGGCTGGGTCGCCATTCACCCGGTAGGCGAACAGGGAGGCTTTTCACTCTTTGCCCCATTGACCACGCAGAACTTTATCAATGCCTGGCATGCAGCGCCCTTTGGCCGCTATTTTCTTAATACGATTTTGCTGGTGCTGCTGATCGTGGTTTGCCAACTGATCCTGGCCACCATGGCAGCCTATGCGCTGGTGCGTTTCAGGCTTAAAGGGGCCGGCATTCTGTTTGCCCTGGTCTTATTGCAGTTGATGATCAGCCCGGATGTCCTCATTCTGAACAATTATCAAACCATTGGCTCGCTGGGCTTGCGCGATACGCTATTGGGGATCGCCCTGCCTTACTTTGCTTCGGCGTTCGCTATTTTCCTGTTGCGACAAACCTTCAAAAGCATCCCACTGGTGCTGGAAGAAGCGGCGATTGTCGAAGGCGCCAGTCGGTTTTACATTCTGCGCCGTATCTATATTCCGCTGGCGAAACCGGTGTATGTCGCTTTTGCGCTGGTGTCGATAAGCTTCCACTGGAATGACTTTCTCTGGCCGCTGGTTATTACCGACTCGGTCAATGTACGACCGCTGACCGTTGGGCTGCAGCTGTTCTCTGCGCCGGAGCAAGGCGTGCAATGGGCGCTGATCGGTGCGGCGACGCTGATGACGTCCGTGCCTTTGCTGATCTTGTTTCTGGTGTTTCAACGTCAGTTTGTTCAATCCTTTATGCGCGCCGGCATTCGCTAGCGCTGAGCAGGTAACCCATGACTTCACACCTCACAGCTGCACAAACCCTGGCCCTGGGGGCCGTCAGTACGCTTTATCGGGCGCCGCAATTTACTGAACAATCCGGGCAACCAGAGAAGCTGCGCTTTGGGCTGATAGCGGATCCCCAGTATGCCAACGCCGACCCCAACTTCGAATACAACCGTTACTACCGTAACAGCCTGCGCAAGTTGAGCCAGGCCATCACCCAGCTTAATGACTTACCGCTGGCCTTTGTCGCCACGCTGGGTGATTTGGTTGATCGGGACTGGGACAGCTACGCCGATTTGTTGCCGGTGTATCAGCAATTACGTCACCCGCATGCCGTGGTTATGGGTAACCATGATGCGGATGTCATTTCCTGCCATTTGGCGGCGCAGTCTCCTGCGCTGGCGTTGCCGAAGCACTACTACCAGTTCAGCCTGAAGGGCTGCCGTTTTATCGTGATCGACGGTAATGACCTCAGCCTGTATTGCAATCAGGCTAACGGCGACGAGTATGCCCAGGCCCAGCACCTGCTGGCCAGGATCCGCGCCGAGCATCAACCGCAGGCGCAAAGCTGGAACGGCGCCGTCGGCGATGAGCAACTCCGCTGGCTGGAGTGCAGCCTGGCGGACGCACAGAAACAGGGAGAAAAGGTGTTGGTATTCGGTCATTACCCGCTGGCACCAGACAATGAGCATAACCTGTGGAACTGCGACGCCCTGGTCACTCTGTTGTGCCGTTATCAGGTACGCGCCTATTTTGCCGGTCATTACCATTTGGGCGATTATGTGCGGATAGAGAATACCGACTTTATTACCCTGAAGGGCATGGTAGATGGCGATGAACTGCTGCCGTTCGCCATGGTAGAACTGGATGGCGACAGCCTTTCGATTACCGGTTTCGGGCCAGAAATCAGTCGTACGTTAGTGCGATAGCAGCACCGCCCTCAGAACGCCAGGCCTCCGCCACCCGGGTAGAGGGTCTTGCCGGCAATCTTCATCACCTCGGCCCCCAGGGTGACAAAAGGCGCTTGTCGGCAGGCATAAATCAGCCCGCCCGCGCTGGCTCGCACCGCTTTTACCGTATCGGTGATCGGGTCGATGATTTCTGCCACCGCTTCATCCGCCTCCACCCACTCTCCTGGCTGGCGCAACAGCAGCAAAATGCCGCTGGCTGGCGCGTGGACAATCTCCCCGGCGGCAAACGGCAGCATCGCCACTTCGCGTTGCGGTATCGCCGGAGCGGGTCCGGCAACGGCGCCTCGGTGCTGTAAATAACGGTACAGGCGTTCTGCGTCACCGCTGGCCAATTCATGGCTGATATCCCGTTGTCCGCGTAATTCCAGCGTAACCGCCATGCAGCCCGGTTGGAGCTGGCTTAGGGCAGGATGCTGTTGCGCCAGTCGAAGCCAGGGCAAACCGCAGGCTTCATCAAATGAACCGCCACCGCTGTCTTGCGAAAACAGTACCGCCTCAATGTCCATAAAACGCGCCAGAACTTCGGCATGATGTTCCCAAGCCGGATCGGCGTACATATGCAGGATGGCGCGATCGTCACAGTGCAGATCCAGCACCACATCGGCATCACAGGCCAACAGCAGCAATTGGCGACGCAGTGCCGTGACTTCACTGCCCTCGGTCATGGCTTGCAAAACGGTACGCATCGCGGCCCGGACTTGCGGCTGAAGAGGTTGCGAGGCGCTAAAATCGTGGTTTTGCAACAGACGCGCCAGATCGGGAAAATCGCGATTGAAGTTGCGGCCGCTGACCAGATCGAAGCGCCCCACGCCACCGTTGAGCAGCACCTGCGCCAGCCCCGGGGGGTTGGCCAGCGGCACCAGGATTATTTCGCTTTGCAGCTCACCACGCCGTTCCGCCTGGCTGAGTAATCTTTTAAGATAATGCAGCACCAGCATGCCGGGCAGTTCATCGGCATGCAGACCGGCCTGCAGGTAAATTTTTTCGCCTTTACCCGGCTGGCCGAAATGAAAACTGGTGAATTGGCGCTGCCCCCCCAGGGCATGTTCAGGTAACTTATGATGTTTACTTTTCATTGGACGCCCTATCTGTGGAAAAGAAAGCCCGGCTTGATCGCATCGACAAAAAAATCCTTGAAATACTGTGCCGGGATGGCCGCATTTCCTATCAAAAGCTGTCCGAGCAGGTCAACCTGACCGCGCGCCCCTGTCTGGAACGGGTTCGTGGGCTGGAGCGCGACGGCATCATCCGCGGCTACAGTGCCATCATCGAGCTGCCGGAGCCGGAGCATGCGTTCGTGATCCAGGCGCAGATCGCGCTGGCCGACCACGGTCATTCCCAACCGGCGTTTGAGCAGGAGATGCGTAATACCCCGGAGGTGCTGGATTGCTGGCTGGTCAGCGGCAACTTCGATTTTCTGGTGCGCATTGGCTGCCGCAGCATGGAAAACTACCGGTTGCTGGCCGACAGCTGGCTGACCAGCAAGAAATTCCGGGTGGATAAAATCGTCACCCTGACCGAACTGCAATCCATTAAGCGCTCCTGAACGCCCTTAATCTCGACGGACAAACCCCAACCAACGCCGCTCCGCCCGCGAAAACAGAAATATCAGCAGGAAGGTGCACAGCAGGTACAGCGCCGCCGCCATCAAAAAGGGAATAAATGGCGAATAGGTGGCGGCATAAAGTGCCCGCGCCACGCCGGTGATATCCAGCAGCGTGACCGTGCTGGCCAGCGAAGTGGCATGCAGCAAGAACACCATCTCGTTGTTGAGTGCAGGAATGCCGCGCCGTAGCGTGGCCGGCAGCACCAACCGCTGGATGATCTGCCGCTGGCTCATGCCATAGGCTTCACCGGCAATCCACTCCTGGCGCGGAAAGGTTTCCATCATGCCAGCCAGCAGCTGCGCGACGTAGGCACTGGTATTGAGCACCAACGCCAGCGTGGCGCAGAAGGTCGCGTCGCGAAACAGCAGCCAGAAAGGCTGATCGTCCTGCCAACCCAGCTGCACCACGTCAAACTGCGACAGGCCGTAATAAATCAGCATCAATTGCAGGTACAGCGGCGTACTGCGGAAAAAGTAGGTCACGCTGCGGATCAGATAAGACAGCGGGCGTGGGCCGTAAACCTGACCTATCGCCATTAACATCGCCAGCAATAAGCCGGGGACGACCGACAACAAAAACAGTTTGGCGGTCATCGCTAACCCAGTGACGTCGGAGCCGTCACTCCACAGAAAACTCGGTGCGGCTTCCAGCATATTTTGCAGGTTCATCAGCGGGCTCCTGCATTTGAGGAAGCCAAGGCGTATCGCCGCGACAGCCGGCTAAAGCCCCAACTGGAAATCGCCGTGATCGCCATATAAATCAGCGCCACCAGGAAATAAAACAGGAATGGCTTTTGCGTGGCGCGCCCGGCCTGCTCTGCCAGCCACACCATGTCCTCCAGCCCGAGGATCGACACCAGCGCCGAGGCCTTCATCAACCCAAGCCAGTTGTTGTTGATGCCAGGGATGGCAAAGCTCAGCATTTGGGGTAACAGAACACGGCGAAATACCTGGCCTGGGCTCATACCATAGGCCATCGCAGCCTCCAGCTGGCCACGCTCCACGGTAAGAAACGCGCCACGGAAGGTTTCGGTATAGTAAGCGCCAAACACGAAGCCAATCGCCAACACCCCGGAGATAAAGGTGTTAAACCGCAGCGGCCCCAGCCCCAGCAGACCGAGGGCTCCGTTGACCAGCATCTCACCGCCAAAGAACAACAGCAGCATAATCACCAGTTCGGGGATACCGCGCACCAGCGTGGTGTAGCCGGTTGAAACCCAGCGCAGCCAGCGCGGACCAAAGAGTTTGATCAGCGCATTGACCAGTCCAAGCACCAGCGCCACCGCCAGTGATACCAGCATGACGCACAGCGACATCGCCGCCCCCTGCGCCAGCAACGGCAAATACTCTGTGACCATACCCGGCCTCCCATACTTGACAGATTGCCGGGCCAGCCGGCATTAACGAGCCGGTTTAGTTACCGTAAATATCGAAGCTGAAATATTTTTTCTGGATGGCTTCGTAAGTGCCGTCGGCGCGAATGGCCTTGATCGCACCGTTAAGCGCGTCACGCAGCGCCGGGTTGTCTTTGCCCACCGCGATGCCGACGTCGGAGGAAATGCTGCTGTCCTCAATCACCGGACCGGCAAAGGCAAATTTCTGCCCGCGCGGGGTATCGATAAAGCTGCTGGCGGCCTGGGTATTGTCCTGCAACGACGCATTAATGCGGCCGGACATCAAATCCAGATAGACATTATCCTGGTTGGCGTAAGAAACAATTTTCACCCCTTTTCCACCCCAATGTTGTTTCGCGTAGGCTTCGTGTATCGAGCCGGTCTGCACCCCGACGGTTTTGCCTTTCAGGCTGGCAACGTCAGGCAGTAAAGCGCTGCCTTTACGCGCCACCAACTGGGCGGAACTGCGGTAATAGCGATCGGTGAAATCCACTTCCTTTTTGCGCTCATCGGTGATGGTCAGCGAAGCGATAATGGCATCGAACTTATGGGCATTGAGCGCGGCAATCATGCTTTCGAAGGGTTGTTTGACGAACACGCATTTGGCATGCAGTTGAGTACAGAGCGCATTGGCGATATCGATATCAAAACCGGTGATCTCGCCGTTGGGCGCGAGCACGTCAAACGGCGGGTAGCCACCGTCAACGCCAAAGCTGATGGTGTCGAAGGCCTGAGCCGCCGCAGGGCCGCCCAACGCCAGGCTGGTCAGTAAAACCGCTAATGTTTTTTTCATGGCTGAGATCCCCGGTAAAAGAAAAGATTAGAAACGAAGTGACAGGCAGGTCAGGCCGCCGTCCATTTTTTTAAATTCACTGGTATCAAGCTGGACAATCGGCATAGCCAGTTTCTCAATTTGCGCGAGCGTGTGCGGATAACCGCGCGGCGTAATCAGCGTATCGTTGATCCACAGCGTATTGCCGGCGTAGGACTCTTCTTCCGGGATCACTATCGAACTGAATCCGCTAAAAGCAGGATGCTGTTGGTAGTCTTCGGTCAGCAATAAGGTATTGCGGCCAACGTAATTAACGATGGACTTCAGGTGCAGACCGGCGCTGACTTCAATCGCCGTCACCCGATAGCCGTAGGGCTCCACCGCCGCAGCGAATTCGCCAATGCCGGCTTCATCGGTACGGGCCGTCAGACCGACGAAAAACTGGCGATCGACCAGCAGCACATCCCCTCCGTCCAGATGACCGCGCTGGCTCATGCGCGCCACTGGCCGTACGCCTTCAAACAATGGCGCAATGGTCGCTACCTCGCCCTGACGGCTAGGCGCGCCCGGATGGGTGATCACCGCCAATTCAGGCATCACCACCGCCGTGTCTTCAACAAAGTGTGCATCCGGGAATGCGGGAGCTGCCGGTAACACTGTCACTTTTAGCCCCAGGCGGAGCAAGGTGTCCACATAGGCCAAAAACTGACGGCCGGTGGCCGCGATATCCGGCGCGCCCAATTGGGCGGTAGTTTGTCCGCTGCCGCAGCTGTCGGCAGGGAGTCTGGCAATGGCTTGAGTAAAGTGCATGGCGATTCTCTCGATTGAAAGGGACGGACACTGTTGCTTCGATTATCAAACAGATACCGCCGCCAATCAGGTTGAATCCACGCGCCGACACTCCAGATTTGCGCTGTATATCGCTCCGCTAACGACAAATTCCGCTGTACGCGCTTTTAGGTCGTTGGCGCATTTGCGCCGGTGATACGCGGCATCACCTCTTTCATCAGCTCGAGGAATTTACGCAGCCGGGCGGGATAATAGCTGGCGTACGGATAAAGCAGATAAATCGGCAAGGGCGCGGCACGCCAGGTTGGCATTAAAGGAATCAGAGCGCCCTGCTCCAAATCCTGTTTGACCACCCAGGAGGACAACATCGCCACCCCTACGCCGTTCAACGCGGCTTTACGCACCGCATAAAGACTGTCGGTGCTTAATCTGGGAGCAATGTCAAAACGATAGGCTTCACCGCTATCCCTGTGAGTCAGGGTGACTTCGTTACGGTAAAAGCTATTCAACGCCAGCCAGGGCAACTGCGCTAAATCACCGATCTGCTTCAGAGGATCATGACCTGCTAATAAGCTCGGTGCTGCCACCACAATACGCGGCACTTCCGCCAGCAATACCGCCACCACCGAAGGATCGGTCACGGCACCCACGTGGATCGCGCAGTCCACGCCTTCGGGGATAAAATCCGGCGAGTGGTCGTTAAGCGTCCACTCCACGCTGGTCTGGCGATAACGTTGCAAATAGTCACCCAGCGGCCCAATCAGCTGATCCTGACCGAAGGCATGCGGTGCACGCACCCGTAATACGCCGACCGGCTCATCGCGTACGCCGCGCAGCTCATCCTCCATGATTTGCCACTGCTCTATCAGCTTGCGCGCATGCTGATAACAACGTTCTCCGTCATCCGTCAGCTTCATACTGTGGGTGGTGCGCTGGATTAATTTAACGCCCAGCAGTTGTTCCAGCACCTGCAGGCGCCGGCTAACGGTGGGCTGTGAGGTCTGCATTTGCGCCGCAGCGGCAGAAAGACTGCCGCTGTCTACGATGCGTACCAAGGTTTGCATCATGGCTATGCGATCGCCATTGGGAAGTGAGTTTTTATTCATACGTATTACGTATAACAGTTCTACCCGTTCGGGGGCTACAGTTTGCGGCAAATACTGGCAAAAATAAGCGCACTTTACCTCTACCGGATAAACACCATGACCCTGATTTCACCAGCCAATCATACCGGCGCCACACCGGCCCATGCGCTTTCTGCCAAAGTTGTCTTTCTGCTGGCAACCGGTGCCGGTCTTAGCGTGGCGTCCATTTACTATAGCCAGCCGATGCTGGGGATTATGGGAGATGCGTTCCATGCCGGAGTCAGTGACGCCGGCTGGGTACCTACGCTGACCCAGGCAGGCTACGCACTTGGGATCCTGTTGTTGGCTCCGCTGGGCGATCGTCACGCTCGTCGTCAGATCATCCGCATAAAAGGCATGCTGCTGGCCCTTACCCTGCTGTTTTGCGGTTTTTCATCCTCATTCCCGCTGCTGCTGCTCAGCAGTCTGGCGATCGGCTTGGCCGCTACGGTGGCGCAGGACATTATCCCGGCGGCCGCAACGCTGGCAACCGATGCTAATCGGGGCAAAACAGTGGGAACCGTGATGACCGGGCTGCTGGCGGGTATTTTGCTTTCGCGCGTGTTCAGTGGCGTGGTGGCGGAATATTTTGGCTGGCGCAGCGTTTATCTGCTGGCGGCCGTGGCGGTGTTGGCCATCAGCTTTGCCATCGGGGCCGTATTGCCCCGTTTAAAACCCAATACTTCACTCAGCTACCCGGCGTTGTTGCGTTCATTGGGCCAATTGTGGGCAGATTACCCGGAGCTGCGGCGTGCTGCGCTGGCGCAAGGCTTGCTGTCGATCGCGTTCAGCGCTTTCTGGTCTACGCTGGCAGTGATGCTGGCGGAACGGTATCAGTTGGGTAGCGCCGTCGCCGGGGCTTTTGGTTTGGCCGGTGCGGCAGGCGCTCTGGCAGCACCTATGGCAGGCATGCTGACCGATCGTCACGGGCCGGACTATGTCACTAAGATCGGCGCTGCCATGGTGGTGGTTTCTTTTGCGCTGATGTTTCTGCTGCCATTGCTGCCGCTCCCCGCTCAACTGGCGTTGATTGCCCTGAGCGCGGTAGGTTTTGATCTCGGCATCCAGGCTACGCTGGTCGCCCATCAAACCATTATTTACGCCATCAATCCGGCCGCCCGTAGCCGCCTTAACGCCATCATGTTTACGCTGGTGTTTATCGGCATGGCAAGCGGTGCCGCTCTGGGCAGCAAGATCCTGGAAACTGCCGGCTGGCCTGGCGTAGTAACGTTGGCCACGCTGACGGCAGCCGGCGGGCTGGCAATGAGGTTGTTCGCCAAAACCGCCCCACGCGTGACGGCCTGATAACGACTTTCGACAGGCTCTGGCCGCAGCAACTGCGACCAGGGCCTTTTAAGCTTCTACGCTGTTTTCAGCACAAAACTCACGGTACCAGCGGTCTTGCGCCAGTAACTGCGCATGGCTGCCGCTGCGACGTAACCGCCCCGCCGCCACAATGGCGATGCAGTCTGCCTGCGCCGCCAACCGGGGATTATGCGTGACGTAAATGCAGCTGGTCCGCCCGCGTTGACGGGCCAACAATGCCATGACACGGCTGACGCTGAGCGAATCCAGGCTGGCAGTCGGCTCATCCAACAGCAAGATTGGCGTTCTGGCGCACAGGCTACGCGCCAGGCAGAGACGCAGCCTTTGCCCCCCGGACAGTGCCGCGCCCCCCACGCCAACCTGACTATCCAGCCCTTGCGGCAAGCGGGCGATCTCCTGTAGCAGGCCCACTGCGGACAGCGCCTCCTGCATTTCATGTTCTTTTAACGCCGGATTGGCCAATTGCAGGTTCCAGCGGATACTGCCCTGAAACAGGGGCGTATCTTGCATCAGCAGGTTGCGCCAGTTTGCCAGCGTCTGCTCGCCCAACTGGCGGATGTCTGCCCCGCCAATGAGGATCTGGCCCTCGGTGGCGTCGGCATTGCGCGCCAGCAGCCCCAACAAGGTACTTTTACCCGCGCCGGAGGGGCCAACGATCGCCAGCAATCGGCCCGGCGGAATATCCAGGTCGATCTCGCTGAGCAGGCTTGTACCGTCAGGCAGGCGATAGCCAACCTTTCGCACCAGCACATGGCTGTCCACAGGGGTTTCACCCGGTTGCGTAAACTGCAGCGCCGGCGTTTCCAGGACTCGCAGCACCTGCGTTAGCGCCTGCCAGGCATTGCGCAGCGACTGGTCGAGATGCGTCATGGTCGACAGAGGTTCGATAAAACGCACCAACAGCACCATTTCGGCGATCCACAGCGGTGCCGTCAGTTCGCCACTGCCCACACGCCAGGCTCCCAGTAGCAGCACCAACAGAAACACTCCCTGAACCGCACCGGCAAAAGCCAATGCGACAGGCAGTGAGCGCCGCTGAAGCTGCATGACGTTACGGTATTGAGCGACCAGCGCCTGCACCAGTCGTTGCCCGCTCTGCTGATTCAACCCCGCAGTACGCAACAAGGCCTGCTGCTGTCCAAACTCCGCCAACTGGGCGGCACTTTTGCGTTCCGACTGATGGTGCTGCTCTTCCAGCACCAGGGTGCGCCGCCCTCCCCAGCGCAGCCCCAACCCCAACAGCACCGCTGCGCCCGACAGACACCCGGCCAACGGCAGATCGATAAACGCCAAACCGACAATCACCGTTGCCGGGGTCACCACCGCGGCAATCAGCGGCGCCAGTAAATGCGCCGGGATCGCCATGGCGGTCAGCACCGGCCCCCGCACCAGGCCGGGCAGTTGCACCCGATCAAGCAAGTTGGCGGGAATGCGGGGAATATGGTGAACCAGTGCCCCGATCAGCACCCGTACCAGGGTGCTGCCCGCCAGATACCCTTTTAGCGTAGCCACGAACATCACTACGCCATAAAGCGCCGTAGTCGCCAACAGCGGCCATAACGCCGACCAGACCTGTTCAGCGTTGCCACTAAACCAGGCGACAATCAGCGGCAACAGCATCAGGCCGGCGATACCGTCCAGCACCGCGCACGCCGTCATCCACAGCAGCGTTTTCGTCAACCTCGCGCGATCCTGCGGCGTAAGAAATCTCAGGCGTGCCAACTTAATAGCCATAGGTGTCTCCCTGACTGTCCCACAGGCGGCGGTAAAGCCCGCCGGCGGCAAGCAGCTGCCGATGGTTACCGCGGGCGACCAGTTGCCCGCGCTCCAGCACCAGAATGCAATCGGCATCGATGACATCAGCCAGTCGGTGGCTGACGATCACGGTGGTCCCAGCGCGCTGGCGTAACCGCCCCAGCAAGGCAACGGCGGTTTGCGGATCGAGCGCCGAGGTAGGTTCATCCAGCAGCAGAATGGGCGCCGGAGACAACAAGGCGCGGGCAATGGACAGGCGTTGCAGTTCCCCGCCAGATAGCTGAATGTCTTTACCGGGTATGCTCTGGTAACCCAACGGGCGCGCCATGATTTCCTCGTGCAAACAGGCGGCCCTGGCCGCGGCGTGAATGGCGGCCGGTTCGGCATCCGGGCGGTAGAGCGCGATGTTTTGATCCAGCGGCTGCGACAGCGCACAGCCTTGCTGCAATACCGGCGTGATCAGCCGGAACCGCCCGGCGTCGGATAAGCTGTCCAAAGGTTGGCCACCGACGAGGATCTGCCCGCGATCCGGATCCATAAAGCGCGCCAACAGCAGCAATAAGCTGCTTTTCCCCGCCCCTGATGGTCCAACAATCGCGGTGACGCTGCCGGCGGGGAGCATAAAGCTGATGTTCCGCAGGACGGGCTGACCGGCGTAAGAAAAGTCGAGTTCACGCACGTCGATATTGGCCGGTGCGGCCAGATCAGGTTGCTGCGTGCCTTCCGTCATCTCTGGCATCGCCAACAATGCATTCAGCCGCGCCGCGGCCAGCCTGGCGCTGCGCAGGGCATCGCCGCCGTGTCCCATCGCCTGCAACGGTGCGGCAATGGCTTTGACCATCAACAAAAACACGCACAATTGTGCGGCAGGCAACTGACTGTGACCTGACCCCAGCGCGCCGGCGATCGCCCAGACAGCCAGTAGCGGTGCCCCCAGCAGCAGTTGCGTACCGGCGCTGAAACCGCCGATGCGTTGCACCCAATGGCTGAATGCGGCAGCAAACAGTTCGCTTGCCGCCTGAGCCTGAGCCTGTACCCCGGCCTGTGGATACTGCCGTACCGCTACCGGGTGACTGGCCAGCGAGCCATAGCTTTCCAGCATATGCTCCATCGTACGGTCGCGCTGTTCGACAGCGCTACGAAAACGAGAAGCACGCATAGCCATAAACAACCCCACGGCGGCACCAAGGGGCAACAGGACAAACAGCGCCAGCGACAGGTTCAGCGTCAACAAATAACCCAACGCCACCAGCGGGACGACCAGCAAATTCACCAGATCCGTCGGCGCATGGGCGATCAGCTGATGCAGCGCCCGCACGTCCTGTTCAACGTAACGGGCTACGCCGTCCTCGCCCTGATGAACAAACCAGTTCAGCGGCAGACGCTGCAATTTGGTTGCCAATTTCAAACGCAGTTGATGGCAAAGCCCGGCGTCTACCCGATGTGTCAGATACAAAGCCAGTGTCTGGCCCAGCAGCCAAAGCAAACCGCTGATGGCGATGGGCCACAGCACCCTCATGTCGCCCAGGGTTTGATCCCTGGCGGCGATATACCCCAGCAGGATCCAGGGCACCAGTGAACAGATACCCGCCAGCGCCTGCAAAAACACAGCCGCCCCCAGCGGGCGATAATAAGGCCGCAACAAGAGGTGTAATGCCCCTTCCATCGTTATCACTCCACAAAATTCCGTGCCTTACGATAACGGAATTGCGGGGAGGCTCAGGTAAGGATGCTTTCGCCAGCGCGACTTTTTGTTTAGGTCACCGGTCAGCGCGCCACCAGAGTGCTGGGGGAGACGCCGAAGCGTCTGCGAAAGGCGATGGAGAAATGCGCCGGACTGTAGCCCACGCGGTAGGCAATGGTCGAAACATTCGCCTCTTCGGCACTGAGCATGCGGTGCGCCTGCTGCAAACGATACTCCTGTAGCCAGGCGTACACGCTGGCACCAAAAACCTGGCGGAAACCCTGGGTCAATTTGCGGGTATTAATGCCCGCCTGCGCCGCCAGACTGTCCAGCCCGGGGGGATTTGGCAGGTCGGCAATCAGCAGATCGCGCGCGGCGTGGAGACGTTCAATATCGGCATGCGAGAGCCGCAGTTCGGTGATGTCCTGAACGGGAGCATCCGACAAGTGGTGCAGACTCATGGCGATCAGTTCCATCGCCTTACCGGCCAGATACAGATCGCGCGTGGCACCATGCAATGGGCAGGTCGCTATCTGTGCGGACAATGCCAGCAGTCGTTTTGGCGCAGGGCCTATCAGCATTTTCGGCGGCTGTCCCGCCCGATATTTCAGCGCGGCGGGAAACATTTCGGCATGCTGATCCTGTCCGTCGCTCTCCAGTTGCAAAATGGTGTAGCGCAACGGGATATCGCGCTGGAAACGGTGTATTACCCCGTTGTCACCCAGGTTGCCAAATGCGCAAAGCGAAGGCTCGGCAATATGCCGCATGGCCTGTCCTGCAACCCGGCATTGCATTTGGCCGCTGTGGACCAACGCCAGCTTGATGCCGTCGATCAACGGATCCTCTTCCCATTGTGATTGCTGTTCCAGCCAGGTGCCGCTGTGCAGCATGATGTGCGGCGCGAATTTCAGACGTTCAGGTCCCGGTTGCGGGTGTTGCTCTAGGGGTATCGGCATGGTTGTCATGATGTGTACGAGGAGCAGGGTTTTCACTATGGCACAACGACCGGAAATTGAAAATAATTCCCATTCAACTTTCCGGCCGCCGTCCCCTGCCTACTTCTGATTAACCGCCTGGAACTCCGCCAAATTCTGCTGTGTGATGGTTTTGTAAGGCACCCAGTTATAGGGCTCGACCTGCTGTTTTTCCAACAGCGCCCTGGTCACCTGCACGGCCCCGATGGCCTGCCCTTTGGCATCCTGGAAAATGGTCAACGTCATGCCGCCGTTTTTAATGAACTGCTGACCGTCCGGCGTGCCGTCGATACCCGCCACCAGAATGGTTTTGTTTTTGGCCTGATTCAACGCCATGATGGCCCCAATCGCCATTTCATCGTTGTTGGCGGCAATCGCGTCAATCGGGCGACCGTTCAGCAGCCAACCGGACACCACATCCACCGCCTCATTGCGCTGCCATTTGGCGGTCTGTTTCTCCAGCACCTTCATCTCTTTATATTTGGCGATCACCGCTTCCACAGCGCGGGTGCGCTCGCGCGCCTCTTCGTTGGCCAGCGCCCCCATCAGGATCGCCACGTTACCGCGGTAGTTCATCTTTTTCGCCAAGGCTTCCATCTGCATTTCTCCACCGGACGCAGAGTCCGACCCCACGTACGCCATGTCCTTTCCCAGTTTCACCTCCGGTTTGCGGTTGACGAAAATCAGCGGAATATTGGCCCTTTCGGCGGCGTCCATCATCGGTTTCACCCCCTGGGTATCAACCGGATTGAGGATAATGGCGTCCACCCCGAGGTTGATAAAATCGTCCACCTGCTGCACCTGCAGCGCCACGTCCCCTTTGGCATCGACAAACTGGCCGTCCATGCCCAACTGCTTAAGTTCGCTCACCATCTGTGAACGCAAAATAGAGACAAAGTTAAGATCGAAATTGGCCAGCGCGACGCCGACCTTGTAGGTTTTCGCCTGGGCGCTGAAGGTCATGACGATGCTCAGCAGTATCAGTAGCCAGCTTTTGGTTTTCATGATGACATCCTGTAGGTTGAGGTTTATTTATTATTAAAATCAACGCATCATTTTTGCCTGCCGGGCAGCGGCCCTGCCCGGATGTGTTTAGGCTATCGGGTAAAGTGGTCGCGGAACTGTAACAGCGCGTCGGTGCTGTCACCGGATGCCCACCCTTCCATCGCCACCACGCCCTGATAACCGATGTCTTCTAACGTGCGTGCGATGGCGCGGTAATTGATTTCACCGGTACCAGGCTGTTGCCGCCCCGGCACGTCCGCCACCTGGATTTCCCCTATTGCCGGGCCACAGCGACGGATCAGTTCGATAAGATCCCCTTCGCCAATTTGCGCATGGTAAAGATCGAGATTCATCTTCAGGCCTGGGCGGTTTACCGCCTCCACCAGAGCCAGGGTATCGCAGGCTTTGGCGAAGGGCGTGCCGGGGTGGTCGCGCGGCAAATTGAGGTTTTCCAGCGTGAAGACTTTCCCGGCCCGCTCCGCCATGTACGCCAACCGGCTTAGCGTGTCGGCCGCCTTGAGCCACATCGCACCGGTTACCACCGCCACCGGTTTCACCGGTAACCCCTGGGGATCCAGCCCGGTGCCGTGAAGATTCAGGCTCGGGCAATTCAAACGTTGTGCGACGGCCAATGACTGCTCGGCGGTGTGCAACAATTGGGCAATCTCCTCGTCGTCGGTCAGGTTACCGCTGAGATAACCGGTCATTGACGTGAAGCGCGCCCCGCTTGCGGCCAAAGCATCAAGATCTTTATTGGCCCAGTTCCACATTTCAACGCCAAAGCCTAGCGTATCGATACGCGCCACGCGCTCGGCAAAGGGTAGATCGAGAAATACCATTTCGGCACACGCGGAAAGCTGATAACTCGCCATCATTGCCCCTCCAGCTTGACCGGTTTGCCCTGCTGCACCGACTCGATACAGGCCAACGCTATTGCCAGCGCATTGCGCGCATCTTGTCCGGTAGCACGCGGACTGCAACCTTGCAGGATGCTCTGGGCGAATTCGGTCAACTCCGCCACGTAGGCGTCACGCAACAGATCGGTATCCTGCCGCGACGTTTCTATGGCGATGCCTCCGGCGTGATAACGCACGCAGTTGTTCAGGTTGATATTGCCCGCCTGCAACATGCCTTTGCTGCCAAACACCTCGCCGCGCACGTCGTAACCGTACACCGCCTGGAAATTGGCTTCGGCGGTGGCGATTGCCCCGTTGTCAAAACGAAGGGTGACCACGGCGGTGTCCAGCAGCCCTTGGTCTTTGAAGTCCGGTCGCACCAGGGCGTCCGCCAACGCATAGACCTCTACCGGCCTGGCGCCAGGGTTGAAATGCAGTAAGGTATCGAAATCATGAATCAAGGTTTCGAGAAAGATGGTCCACGCCGGGATAGGCGCCGGATCCCGTAACAAGGGGTCGCGCGTCACCGAACGGGACAACTGCGTGGTGCCATTCTCACCCGCCTTTACGGCGGAGATAGCGGCGGCAAATCCGCTGACAAAACGGCGATTAAAGCCGACCTGCAAAACCACCCCCGCCCGTTTGGCGGCGGCAATGGCGCTGTCTGCCTCATCCAGCGTGATGGCCATCGGCTTTTCGCAGAACACATGCTTGCCGGCCTGTGCCGCTGCAATCACCCACTCCGCATGGGTGCGGGCCGGAGATGCTATTACCACCGCATCAATAGCCGGGTTGTCCAGCATCGCCTGCAAATCGCTGTAGGCTTCAACGCCCAAGCGTTCCGCCAGCCGTTGCGCCGCACCCGGCAGAGGATCGGCCACCGCCGCCAGCACCGCACCCGGCACGCGCCGTGCCAACGACTCCGCATGGAAAGTGCCCATTCTGCCGGCACCGATCAGACCAACACGCAGGGGTTGGGATGAATGACTCATAGTGATTCCTTATGTGAGGTAACGCCCTATTGGGCAACGGAGTTCACCTTGGGTATTGCAAAGGGGATGCCAGCTCAAAACACGCGGAATTTGTGAGACGTTGCACAGATGGGCATAACAAAGTGACAACTAAATTGACATGTCAATTTCACATGCCAATAAAATGAACATTATATTCCAAGCAGCGGAGAACGCTATGCAAACAGCCGCCGGCCTGATGCCGATCAAAGACGAGAGCGATCCGATCTTCAGCCTGCCTGAAGGGGCGGAATCCGGTGAATGGGACAGCCTGTTTTGGCAAGGATGGCAGGCGTTTAATGAAGGCGGACAGCCTGGTTGGATACGCAAGTCGATTCTGCAATCCTGGCGGCGCTCGCGGGAATACGGCATCGACCCGGATGAATTTGTCTATCACGCCCCGCCGGCTGACCAACTGCTGGCGATCCTGGCGCACAATGCCGAGCTGATTGCCGTGGCGCACAGCATCATGGAAAACCTGCTGGCCTATAATCCCGACGGTCACATCAACCTGACCGATGCCCATGGCGTCACCCTTCACTACTGTGGCGCGGACATGACGCCGATCGGCAGCATCTTGCGTGAAGAGGTTCAGGGCACCAACTGCACCGCACGCTGCCTGCTGGAACAGCGGCTGGTGTATGTGCTCAGCGGTGAAAACTGGAAGATGGGCCTGCGACAACGACATCGTCAATGCGCCGCCGCGCCGGTGCGCAACGCCGAAGGCGTCATGATTGGCGTGCTGACGCTCACCGCCACGCCGGACAATTTCAATGCCCACACTCTGGGTACCGTGCAGGCAGCTGCGGAAGCCATCGGCCAGCAGCTCAAGCTGCACCGGCTGTTGGCCGAGCAACAGTCCATTTTGGAAACCCTGAATGAAGGCGTGATGGTCTGCGATGGCCACGGCCGGCTGAAAACGGTCAACCGCTATGCTCGCCAAATATTTGGCGGGTTGGAACCCGGCGATACGCCGATTGATGAGCTGTTGCGTCCCCAATCCGGATCGTTGTTAACCATGCCGTTTTGCAACGATCGTGAAATGGTCTTTATGCCCGTCGGCAAGCCGGCCCTCTGCTGCGTGATTTCGCTGATGCCTGCGCCGGATAATGGTCGGGTGCTCTCCCTGCGTGAAAATCAGCGCATCCGCGCCATCACCCGACGAGTCATGGGCGTGAGCGCCAGCTACACCTTCGAGATGATCTTCGGCCATTCCAGCCGCATGCGGGAGGCGATCGTACAGGCGCGCACCTGCAGCCGCAGTGACAGCACGGTCTTGCTGACGGGGGAAAGCGGCACCGGCAAGGAGCTGTTCGCTCAGGCAATCCACAACGGCGGTGAGCGCTGCAACGAACCCTTTGTCGCGGTCAACTGCGGCGCCCTGCCGCGCGATCTGGTGCAAAGCGAACTGTTTGGCTACGTCGATGGCGCCTTTACCGGATCGCGGCGCGGCGGTTCGGCAGGCAAATTCGAACTGGCGGACGGCGGCACGCTGCTACTCGACGAAATCGGTGAAATGCCGTTGGATGCGCAAACCAGCCTGCTGCGGGTATTGCAGGAAGGCGAAGTGTTGCGGATTGGTGCGGCACATCCGGTCAAAGTGAATGTGCGAATTATTGCCGCTACCCACTGCGATTTGCTGCAGGCCGTGGAGAACGGTGCGTTTCGTCGCGACCTTTATTACCGCCTGAACGTCCTTTCTCTCCCCGTTCCGCCCCTGCGTGAACGTCGGGAAGATATCGCCGGACTGGTCAACGGCTTTATTCACAAACTGAGTACGCGGATGAAAAAGATCCCGCCGCAGGTCTCGCCGCAGGCCATGGTGTGCCTTAACGCCTGGCACTGGCCCGGCAACGTGCGTGAATTGGAAAACCTGGTGGAGCGGATGGTGAACCTGTGCGAAGGGTTGCTGATCGACGTGGATGATCTGCCCAGGGAGATCGCCCACGCTTTACCAGAACAGCAAGCCATCCCCTCAAGCCGTCTGGAGGACAATGAACGCGCCCATATCATTCAGATCATTGAGTCCAGTAACGGTAATCTGCGACAGGCGGCTCGTCTGCTCGGGCTTTCGCGCACCACCTTGTACAATAAAATCAACAAGTGGCAGATTGATTTGACCTCGCTGCGTCCCTGAGTATGTCGGCTTGACAGCATTGCGGCGGCGTTCGATGATGCAGGCTCTCGCTCGCCGCTCAGGTTCTGCCAATGAAAACATCCCCTGTTGTTACTATTCACTATTGTTCGCAGTGCAACTGGCTGCTGCGTGCGGCGTGGATGGCGCAAGAGTTGCTCCATACCTTCAGCACCGATTTAGCCGCCGTCACGCTGGTGCCCGGTACCGGCGGCATTTATGAAATCACCGTCGATGGCGTGGTACTTTGGGATCGTAAAATCGAGGGCGGCTTTCCGGATGCGGCGGCATTGAAACAGCGCTTGCGCGACCATTGTTTCCCCGAGCGCTCATTAGGGCACCTAGACAATAAAGGTAAGAAAGATTAATGAGTTACGGCTTGAGCCGCCTGCCGCAGTTGGCCAATGGCCGCCGGCATGGCCAGGCCAAAACTCAGCAGTGCATTATCATCAATCACCAACAGACGTCTTTGTTGACCCGCCGGGGTAAAAGCCAATCCGGGCAGCGCCCAGATGTTCGCTTCTCCGCCCATTCGTTGCAGACTGCCTTTGCCTACCACCAACAACTGCGGCGCAGCAGCCACCAGGCCCTCCTGGGTTAACGATTGATAACGTGCTACGCCGCCCATGGCATTTTGCAGCCCGGCGCTGCGAATGGCTCCATCGGCGGCGGTGCCGCTGCCTGCACCCATGGCCGTGATCCCAGTGTGAGCCATGATAAACAGCACCTTGACCGGCAAAGGGTTCGTCGGCACCGCGGTGAGCTGGCGATCCAACTCTGCCTGCAGGGCTTTCCCCTCTTTTTCGCGGCCCAGGGTGGCGGCGATCACGGCTATTTTTTCGTCGATCGCGCTCAGCTCGGGTTTGCCTGTCACGGTGACGACTTTTACCCCGGCCTGCTCAACCTGCTGCAATGCCAACGAGGGTTGCGACAGCATGCTGGCGATCACCAGCGTGGGTTTCATCGCCAGGATCCCTTCGGCGTTGAGCAGCCGCATATAACCGACATTAGGCAGCTCCGTGGCCTGCGGCGGTTGCAGACTGGTGCTGTCGCGTGCGACCAAGCTTTGCTGGGCGCCAAGCGCATAAACAATCTCCGTGATATCTCCGCCAATCGAAATCACGCGTTCGTTGGCGAAGGCCGAAAACGGCAGCGCCAGCAAGCCGATAATCCACAGTTTCATTGGGTGTCTCCTTCAACGGGGGATGAATGACATAGCCGCCCTTCGCTGACGAAAGGCGGCATAAGGAACGTTAAGGGTTCATCCGCAGGATGGGCTTAGAAATCCACGTTTACGCCTAACTGGAAAGTTCTTCCCGGCATAACGGCCAACGCATTGTCGTAAGCATCCTGTTGGGTCGAGTCCGTGAGTTCGCGGCTGCTCAGGTAGTCACGGTATTTTCTGTCGGTGATGTTATACACACCGCCGCTCAGCTTCACATTACGGGTCACCTGCCAGTAGGCGGACATATCCACCAGGCCATAACCCGGCACGCGCAAATACTCCGTGGTCGCGTCGGTGAGCGTACTGCCACTGGCGTTGTTGTAGCTTTCACGGTTGGTGGCCGTTGCCTGCTTGCCTTTAACGAAGGTCGCCGTCACCGCCGCGCCGTAGCGTTTTGCCGGATCGTCCCACGCCACGCCGACAATGGCCTTCATTGGCGCGACGCTGTCGATATCGACATATTTATCGCCGGAGTAACTGGACTTGGACTTGCCCTGGTTATACCCCAGGGCAAAGTTGGCGCTCAGGCCATTAACCTGCTCAAACCAGGTGCCAAAATTCAGCCGGGTGCTGATTTCACCACCGTAGATATAGGCCTTGTCGCGGTTTTCTGCCTGATAGATGGTGTAGATATTGGACGGCACGTTAGCAAACTTGTCCGGACTGCTGGCACGCTGGTAGCGGGTATAAGCAATGAAGTTTTTATAGGTGTTGTAGAACAGCGAGGTGCGCAGGGTCACGCCTTCGACAACATCTCCTTTCACGCCCCATTCCAGGTTATTGCTGGTCTCGGTATTCAGATCGGCGTTGCCGATCAACGCATACTGTGCGGTGCCTGCGTAGCTGGAGCCGAGGTTCCATGAGCCATAAAGTTGGCTGGCGTTAGGGAACTGCGCACCGCGTTTGTACTGGAGATAAGTCATCAGCGTCGGCGTCAGATTGTACTGGAAGCTGAGTGACGGCAGGACCTGGGTATCGGTGTTGCTTTTGCCGTACAGCGTTTCCAACTCGGACTCCGTCAGCACCGTGCTGCCGGTCGTCAGGCTGCTCAGGTTCTGCGGCTTGGTGCTTTGGTGAGCCACGCGTACGCCCGGCACCACGGCAAAGCCGTGCCCGTCGAGATCGAACTGGATCCTGTCCTGCACAAAACCGCCCAGCACATAGCTGCGACTGTCGGATTCCGGCTGCATGATGGCGGTAAATGCACTGGGTGCTGGCTCTTCACGGAACGGTCGCTCGGTATCGGTCAATCTTGCATTGAGTCCCCCGCTCAGCGTATGCCGTCCCCATGTTTTGGCTATCTGGCTTTCAAAACCATAGGTGTTAACGTTGTAGTCGGAGTACACCCGCTCCATGCTGCCAGTGCTGGTGGGCATATAGGTGTTGTCATGCGCCTGAGTCTGTTGGTAATAGACTTTTGAGGTCAGGGTATCGACAAAATCGTTGTACGGCGTCCATTCATCTTTCAGGCTCACTCCCCAACGGCGCGTATTGCTTTGCTGTTGGGCGGTCCCCAGAATGGCACTGCCGGCCGAGTTCCAACTGTCGTAATGGGTATGGTTGGTTTTGTCATAATAATCCACCGTGCCGGTGAGTTTGTGCTCGTCGTTCGGTTGCCAGATACCGGAGGCCATCAGCGCATTGGTGTGCCAGTTAGCCGGATAGGCCTGGTGGGTGCCGCTGTTATTGCGCGTTTCCTGGCCGTCACGGCGACTGTAAACAAACACCCCGCGCAGTTGTTCATCGCCCGCAGCGGCGGTAATGCCATTGTGCCAGCTGCGATTAGACGAATCGTAATCGCTCTGGTAACCAAAGTAGGTCTGTTTGGTGGGGGACAGGTACTGATCGGCTGATTTCGGTAAAAACGAAACGGCGCCGCCAATGGAGGTATTACTGCGTTCTATCGAGGTTGCGCCCGATTCGATCTCCACCTGGCCGTACATGTAAGGGTCGATATAGTCCCTGCCGATTCCAAAGGTATTGAGCCCGGCGCGGCTGACGTAGCTGCGGCCAGTGGCATCAGGCTGTGGAATGCCGTCGACGTCCAATCCGACGCGATTGCTCTCCAGGCCACGGATGTTATAGCCGGTATACCCACTGCGATCGAAACCGCTTTTCCCCGATGATGAGCCCCCGCTGACGCCGGTGGCACTGATCAAGGGCTCGTAACGCATAATCGAACCGAAATCATTGCCCCCTTTTTTCTGCATGTCCTGCGCGGTAATTGTGGTGATTGTTCCGGATTTGTTTTCAATAACCGGCGCCACCACCGTTATTTCCTCTTCACTTTGCGTGGTCTTTTCTAATGAGTTTTTCTTAACTTCGGCATTGGCGTTAAAGGCGCTGGCGATTAACGCGCCCCATAAGGCCGAATGCCCGATAATTCCCCGGCAATTAAAAGTTCTGCACATGTGTTAGCCCTGCATTAATTATTAGTATTCGCTCGCAGTTGCTTCGCCACTCGGGTTTAACCGAGTCAAAAGAGATTAAGAGAAATTAATAATGGTAAAATAAAGGTCTTTCTTCGCAGACTCAGTAAATTGATAATAATGACAATGCATACCATAAGCAACGTCGTTATAACCTTATTAAATACATTGATGAGATATTTCCAAACCGCTTACGAAATCCTTACAAAGCGGCGTCGGCAGCCGACATGGCGCAGAGGCATTGTGGAGCGTGGGGGAATAAAAACCGTAATAGAGCGGTGGGCATAGCCCACCGTGACAGAATTAAACAATAAAATCAGTGGCGGTATTTGCCTGGCCTACGATATTCACCAGGAAGTCAGGTGTCGCATGGCCACTTATATTCAACGCCAATTCACTAAAATCATTTTGTGCATGGTAAGTCAGGGTTGCCTCGCCAGCCTGACCGCTGAAACTGTCAACGAAATGAATAAAGCCTGCGTCATTCTCGCCCTGATTAAAGAAAGACAGGTCAATCTTGTCGATACCGGTTTCAAAGTCGAGGATCTTATCCGGTGCTTTGAACGGTGAATCGCTCACGGCGGAGAAAACAAAAATATCACTGCCGCTGCCACCGGATAACTGATCCTGGCCGCCGCCACCGTAAATAACGTCGTTCCCCGCGCCACCCTGAAGAATATTGGCGGCGTCGTTGCCGACAATGACGTCATTCCCCGAACCGCCAATGGCGTTTTCGATGACGGCGCCTACGGCGATGGAAATGTTGCCCGTCAACCCGCCAACGTCAGAGAAAGAGCCTTCGGTCAGATTAATGCGTTGGTCTTGCGTATACCCTGAAAAATCAAGGGTGTCGTTACCGCCCGCATCCCAGACGGAGAAAATCAGTTTCTGGCTGCTGTCCGTCGCGGTGTAGAAGTCTCTGCCGGAATTAGAGTTGAATCCATATACCGTGTCACCGGTGCGCGTGGTGGTATTGGCGCCATATAAATACTGAATGGCAGCAATATCATCGACCAGCGGAGCCGCGGCATAATAACCGCCGTGATCGCCGCCGGTGACAGATTCATCCCAATAGCTCATCAGGCTGAACATGCGAGTGTCTTCGGCGTAGGTAGCCTTGGCGTAGCTCGGGCTTTGTCCGGCATTATAAACCCCAGGGTGATCCAACCCCAAAGTGTGCCCCAATTCATGGGTGATACTCAGGCGGCCATAGTTGCCCAGTTCAGGGTGCAAATTGGCATAAACCCCGTCACGAGGATCTGCATAATCGTAATTGATATTGAACCAGCTTTGACCGTCGGTATTGTGCCCGCGATAATCTTTACCTGCGCCGGTAAAAGGTTTAATCGCATAAGCCTGGCCGTCGCCTTCATAATTGCCGAAGGTAATGTTGGACTTCTGCCCCGGGGCTACTTCGACGAAATTAAGGTTGGCCACATCGGCCCAAGACTGCAGGGAAAGCTTGGCCTGTGCTTTTTGAGCGGCAGTAAAGGCGCTAAGCCCGGTATCCTGGCTTTCAAAGCGACCATTTAAATTGCTCTTATTATAATCCCAATCCGGGAAGGAGTAAGTGACCGTGGCACCTTGGCCGATGACGTGAGTACCATTCCAGGTTTGTTCACTACGCGCTATTTGCTCGCCTGCCGCTTCTATATCAAAAGAAGGCTTATTATTGATGGTTAAACCATTGCCTCTATTATGGTAATTCAGCAAATCATTAACACTATCCCAACCGTTGGTTTTTCCATTTAGGGAATTATCCATATCCATCTCCATTAGGTTAATTCATTTCCGTTATATATAATTCGCTCGCGATATAAAAAACCACTGCAATATCACTATGCAGCATTTAAAGGCTAGTCTGATTTTCAAATAGCTCAATATATATTGATAAAATATTTTTTCGTGGAGTAAATAGCTTAAAAACACGCAGTCATTAAAGGGGCATATTTCTTTCACATGGCTCTGCGAAGTCCCCTTTCAATCCTCACGGGCTCTCTTGCTTTTTGGCGGGCCTCTTGCGTTATACTGTACCCCACTTTTTGTAACGAACTCAGATGACTATGGAACGCTTTCTAGAAAATGCCATGTACGCCTCCCGTTGGCTACTTGCTCCGGTTTACTTCGGCCTGTCCCTGGCCTTGCTGGCGCTGTCGATTAAATTTTTCCAGGAGATACTGCATGTTCTGCCGAACATTTTCTCCATAGCCGAAGCGGATCTGGTTCTGACGCTGCTCTCGCTGGTCGATATGGCGCTGGTGGGCGGCCTGCTGGTGATGGTGATGTTCTCGGGCTATGAAAATTTTGTTTCGCAGCTGGATATCAGCGAAAACAAAGAGAAACTGAGCTGGCTGGGCAAGATGGATGCCACCTCATTAAAAAACAAGGTTGCCGCGTCAATTGTCGCCATTTCCTCCATTCACCTGCTGCGGGTGTTTATGGACGCCAAAAACGTGCCGGACAACAAACTGATGTGGTATGTGATCATCCACCTGACCTTTGTTCTTTCGGCTTTTGTGATGGGTTACCTCGATAAGCTGACGCGCTACAAAAACTGATCCCCCTTGGCCGCCAGTCTCCTGCTGGCGGTTAGCCCTCTCCCCCTCAAAACACGCAATTTCTTCAACGAGTTGTGCTTACTGGCGTTTGAATCGGCTGACGTTATTCGCTGTTTTTCAACCCAGGCGGCTTTCATTTGGTGCATCTGATGATAATAACATTATAATGTTATTACACTTCGACCGGCACAGAGGCCCACGCAAGCTGAGCTTTGTCCCGCTGACAGGATCCGAAACACACATGCCGCTAAATGGTAATCCCCTGCAGTACCAGGATGTTCAATCTATCCTGCCACACCGTTTTCCCTGTCTGCTGGTTGACCGCATCCTGCCTGCCGGCACTTGCATTGCCGAAGGCCGCCTTAGCGCCATCAAAAATATCACCGCCAACGAACCGACATTCTGGACCGGCCATCATCAGATGACGGTGTTTCCCGGCGTATTGATGGTGGAAGCGCTGGCGCAGACCACTGGCCTGTTGGCGCATTATTTTCTCAGCCCGTTGCTGCCAGGCGAGCATTACTATTTTGCGGCCATCCACCGTGCCCGTTTCTATCGTTCGGCACGGCCCGGTGACCAACTCTGTATGGAAGTGACGTTTGTCCGACAGCGCTCCGGCATTGCCCGATTTTCTGGCCGTGCGTCGGTCAATGGCCGCAGGATCTGTACCGCAGAATTTATGTGCGCCCGTAAGTAAGGCTGCCTTTTTAGGATGGAGGCTTGAAGAAATTACTATGTCTTTGGTTGATAAGCTGCTAAATAGCCTGGATTTCTCCCCTCGCGGTCAGGTCATTGCACGGGAGTTGGATCACTGCGGCGAAATTATCGTCTCCGATCACAAGGGTTACCGCACCCTGCGTTTTGACGGCATTTGCGAACAGAGCAAAATGTGCATCAGCGCGCCGCAGGTGCCGGTTCATAACTACATCAAAACCATGCTGATGGCAGTCGCCTGGCAGCCCCCCGCCTCTGCACTGATCCTGGGGCTGGGCGGCGGTGGCCTGGTGCGGGCGCTGCACGCCTATGATCCCAATATGCTGCTGGAAGTGGTGGAATTGCGCCAGGCGGTGGTGTCCGTCGCCCGCCGATACTTCACTTTGCCTGCCGAGCAAAACATCACTATGCATATCGCCGATGCCGCAGATTTCTTGCGGGCCCCCGCAGAGCAGCGTTATGACCTGATTTTTTCCGACCTCTACAGCGCCTTTACCATGGATCCGCAACAGGGCACGCAGGCCTTTTTGGCACAGTGCGCCGACCGGCTTTCGGATCCGGGCTGGTTAGTGCTGAACTACCATGAAGTGCCGGATGAGGGCTCGCTGCTGTATCACAGCTTACACCGGGTGTTTAACACGGTTCTGTACTGCGTGGCACCCAGCGGCAACGTGATTATCTACGCTGCGCTTGCCAGTACCGAAACGCCGCTCAGCCTGCTGCGCCGCCTTTCCGCAGAGGTAGGACCAAGCTTTAGCTGCGATCTTCGCTACCTGTCGCGCAAAATTGAACGGCTGCACTTTAGCTGAGGCGGTATTGCCGCCCTGCTATGATCATTTGATTATCATCCTCTGGAGCAACCACCATGGAAAAGAAAACGGCGCGTCTGACCGTCCTTATCGACCCAGACAAGAAAAAAGCCCTGGAAGAACTCTGTCTGCAACAGGACGTGACCCCCTCTCAGGTGATCCGTCAGTTGATACGTGACTATCTGCACAAGCACCAGGTGGAGTATCCCAGCCAGCCTACCCACTCCAATCCTCGGGTGGACAACGCCTGACGCCAGATGGCGCACAACAATGCCATCTGGCGGAACCGGATCACGTTAGCCCTTCGTTCGGCTTCTGACGCTTTCCGCCCTAATCCGGCGGAAGCTTTAGCATTAACGCCACACTGAATTAATGAACAATGCGTGGATTTTCTCACCACTCTCAACGGTTTGTTTAAGTATTCACAACCATTATGATTAAAGAAAATCCTAACAAAGAACTAATTTCAAAGCTAACGGTTCATCATTATTTAAATAACAAGAAAATCATATTGACGCAATGGGAATACAATGCATTGATTTAATAAGAGTAAAGAATTTATTAACGAAAAAATTAACAACAACCTCCTCTTTATTTGATTGTTTAAACGTTTTTTTCCTGCCCCGGTTAACGCAGTGATTTATTTGACTATCTGTCAAAACACTTTAAAACACTTCATTTATTTTTATGTGTTGGTTGATTTTTTAGTCGCCATTGCTATTGTTGATGATGAGTCATTCATCGCTCCCGAACCGACCAATAAACCTTATTTTTATACTGAAAAATGTATAAGGACCTGACTATGCCCATTAAAAAATACGTCATTCTCGACAGTAACCCTGCGGCCGTTGGAAATAATGATTTTATTCTTTTAGCTTTAAAAAACACCGGCTTCGCCAGAGGCTGCCCTATGTTATTTGGGGGTACCGCAGATGCAAAAGACGGCCCGGTTGACGGTAAGTATTTCGCGTTAAACGTCATTAAACGAGAAACCTGGGAAGAGACTTTGCATAATATTGAAGTCCAACAGGTTGTTCGTTATCAGGTTTACCCTAACGACATCAGTTTTTATACCAGTAAAGACTTCATCTTCACCGGCAAAGTTGCTCTGGGGGGCGAATTTGCCTGGATACGAAAAGTCAGCAAAGGAAAGTTAAAGACTTACTTTAAAAGTAAGCCTTCAGCGACCAAAGCGATGTTTGCTCAAGAGCTGTATGGCATGACGCTGGATCCTGATATCGACCCTACCGACAGTGAATTTGAACAATATCTGGGCTCCGACAGTCTGAGCGCTATTTATTCTTACTGCAAAGAAACCTGTAAATAAACGCAAAGCTAAAATTCTTTTTAATCTCATAGGTTATTCCCTGCGTTTACCTCTAAATACTATTGGGTGCTGATATTATGATCACACAAGGTTATACGTCAGATGAAAAGAGTATTGTCAAAAATGTCATCGGCAAATATAGCAACACCGGACTGTTTATTATTGAGCCCGACGACCCCTTGTTGGTCAGTTTTTATGACATTCAACTCAAACTTGCCGGCCTCACCTCAGGCTACTCCCCGCAGTTCACCCAATGCTGGCAAGAAACAAAACAGCTAAAATGCAGCGGTGGCCGGTTGAGCGAGGCCAGTAACGGGTCGGCTCAACCGGTCTACAGCATTGTACGGCTGGATTCTACCGACGGCAGCAATTACCGTGCTGACGCCATTGGCTCCCTGCCGGTATCCGCCGCCAACGTGACGCAAACCCTGGGACTGTTTGACGGCGAAGCGGTTAATGTCGGCACGGTGAACTACAACCAGGCTTATGTCTATGCCGCAGACTGTACCCTCAGCGCCAATGGGGTTTATCCTGGCAGCCAGATCGCTACCGATTATCCGGTCACGGTGATTTATACCTTTGCCCAGACGATTGACAGAGAGACGATATACGGCGCAGAAATTATCACCACGCAGAGTTACCCCAAGGATATTTACAATGAGTCGCCTCGAAGTATTATCAACCCGAATGAAATAAAGATTTGTTTAACCCGTGATGAACCCGACTGCGACTACCGTAATACCTATGACGGCTCGGTCAGAGTGCCCATTAAAGGAAATATCACCTATCTGGGTCAAATTGAACTTAGCGGTGGTCAGCCGGTTAAAGCCAGCAATACTATTTATCTGATTCGTACGCGGGCGGGTGGCGATCCCGTCACTCCTTTTGGCAACTATAATATTTTCAACTCCCCTAACACCCGAATCAATGGCAACAATATTTCCTGGGACCTGGACTGGCTGAGGTTTAATCAGGTCAATTTTGATTCGGGCGAATGGATCTATTATGTTTTCAAGGTCATTCTTAACGTTGAGGGGAAAAGCATAGTTGCGTTTATTACCAATGCTCCGAAAGAAATCGAACCGGACCAACGCTTTTTAAATACCGTACAATTAAAACCGATGCGTATCGTGTACGGGTGCCTGGCGGGTGATAGCAGAATACTAATGCAGGATGGCAGTGAAAAACTGATTTCCGCCATAGATATCGGTGAAGCTGTGTTGTCGAAAAATAATAAACCGCTGCGCATTGAGGCGGTCACCAGCGGCCAGGAGCATCATTATCTCAAGATTAGCGTGCGCAATAGCACGGGTAAGACAAGTAATATCACCACCAGTTTGGGCCACCCTTTCATCACGCCGTCAGGCGTGGTCATAGCTCGGGAATTAACCTCATCCAGTAAATTAATTACCCTGGATGGCGAAAGCGAAATCATTAGCATTGTTCAACAGCAGGGCGATCTGAAAGTCTACAACCTGCAACTCTCCTCCCACGACGAGCACTACACCGATAACTGCCTGTATGCCAACAGCATACTGGTGGGTGATATTCAGATGCAAAGGATCTATGAGGATGAATATCATCAGCGCCCCGCTAACGTGCTGAGCAAATTGCCGAAAGAATGGCATCAGGATTATCAAAATCATCTCGATAAAGTGGGGAAATAATCTCATGTATGAGGGATACCCGGACTTTCAGCAGATTATCGTCACCGACAGGCAAAGGTTTATTGCCGCTTATCGGCAAAACGACGCCTATTTTTTATACCCCGAATCCGTCAGCATTCTGGTGGCAGACCCGCTGGCGTTCTCTTTGGATATTGTCCGCAGTCCCAGTACCGACAGCGTCTACGGCTGGTTGAATTTCACTGCCGAACTGCAGTATGCCGGCGAGCAAAGCCTGGCGGAGTTCAAACAACAGCACCCGGATAAAGCCATTAAGGTGCTGCCCGTGTTGCCCGGCAGCCTGGGGTTTGACGTCCCTATTGAGTATCACAGCGCCCTCAGCGGGCAAAACTATGACCCCACCTGGTATTCGGCGCAGTGCACTCAATTTATTATTTTGCTCAATTCGGCCAGCACCGAGCTGATTGAGAAAACCCTGCGGGATGAAACACTCGGTTTTAATGCCCGTATGGACGGGTTTGTTGAGGGCGTCTCGCCCCGTCTGGCCTATTCCGTCGAATTTGATCCCAGGGCGTTGATGCTTGATTTAGCCAACGGGGTCAAAAGTTCACAAACTCTCGACGACAGTCGGGTGGCCTTTGATTACGGCCTGTTGACGCAATATATCTATCAGAATATTGCTTTGTTACCGCTGCAAATCAGCCCGCCTTTGCCGACAAAGGATCCTGAACAAAACCTGCTTTTCAGTCAGGCGTTGCTTGATCGGCTTTACAATTTGCTGGGTTCCCCCTACGCCGGTCCGGCCTCCAGCAACACGGCAATGATTGCCCTGACGGTGCCTGATCAAGGCGGCCGGGTGATTTTCAAACTCGATTCGCTGGTGCTGAGTCGACGCCCTCTGTGCTTCATACTGGATCCCTTTGCCGCTGCGCAGCAAATCGTCAAAGCCACTCCCGATGCCATTATTCACCGTTCTACGGCCCCACCATTGCCCTCGGGTGAGCGGGAGATCGACGTCTTTTACGCCTATCCGCTTGGGTTGAAAAGCAGCGTGTTTGTCGATATTCAGCTAACCCTGCCGGGTGGCGATATTTACCCGGTGGAGCAGACGCAAACGAAGATACTGACGCCAGATCAAAGCAGATTGATTTTCCGCTTCAAAACCAGTGCGCTGGAAGTGGTGCCTTTCTTCTACCAAATTCGGGTCAACTATTCACAGGATGGCAGTTGGCGCAAGCTGAGTAGCGAACTGCGCTCCTGCGCCAAGCCTGCGCTGGTACTGGATTACGCCGCACTGCCCTGCCAATTTCTGACCATCAGCCTTGATCCGGGGTTTGCCCGGCAAAGCCGAATCAGCGGGCTTTATCATTCCGCCGGCTGGCTGCAGGATTTGGCATTAACCGCGGCCGCCCCCTATTTCAGTTGCCCTATTCTCGGCGACGAAACCTATGCAGAAGCGACGGCCTACCAGCTAGGCGACACCGGCGTTGTCGCTTTGCCCATGCCGATAACTCAAGCCACCACTATCGGCGCTTACAGCTTCCCGCAATTTGGTGCGCAGCAGGCGCGTATCACCGTCCATTTTCCGGACAACCTGCCCACTTTCAAGGTGACATTCCAGCAGCAAAACGAAAGCCGCACGACGGATCACATCTTTACCCACCAGCAAAACAGCTTCGATTATCGATGGAACGTTACCTCTATTTTTGCAGCCGGATTTCGTTACAAAACCGACGATAGCCCATGGTCCGAGATTGTGACCGGCGATCAAACGATTGATGTCAAAGGTGAAAAATGAACACTGATGAGTTGAACCCGCAACAAGCATTGCAGAATTTTTTCCTGCTTGGCAGGGCCTTTGCTTTCCACGACCAAAGCCTGCCCGCCGAGTGTTACACCTACGGCAGTTTCATACCGCAGGTGATAATGGACACTCCGGGTGGCAAGGTCAGCGCATTGCATTTGCTGACCAGCCCCGGCGGCGGCCTGGCGACCTTCATCGCCCCCAATATACCGGTCGATACCGCGGCAATTGAGGCTTACATCCGCCAGCATTTCATTCCTGCGCCGAAACCGATCCGTCTGGAACAAGGCGATATTCGCCAGACGCTGTTTCTGCGTTTTGCTCACCAGCCTGAATCTGACAGTTATAACGTCGAGTTTGAACAGTCAAAAATGCCAATGACCCATGCCGAGTCAGCGTTGTTGGACAATGCCGTTCGCGGGGCAAAAAACCAGGTTTACCTGGTGACGCACAGCAAGTTCACCGTCAGCAGCCGCGTCACCGCCAGCCTGGAAACGGACTGGGTGGCCTTTTTGACCCTGGCCTTCAACCAACAGGCTCGCCAGCCAGAGGCCATTGCCATTCTGCTTAACCAACAGATCGACGCCGGCGTGGTCATGCTGCTGGAGCAGTTCGACAATGCCCCGTCGGAGCAGACCCGTGAACTGGTCAGAAACGCGCTGGTGAAAACCGCATCGCAATTGGTCAGCAACACGCTGCGAAATATCCACTCCATAGATGAGATCCCCAACCAGCTCAGCTATGACGTGAAATACAGCAATAGCGTACCGCAAAGCTATTTGCTCGCGCAGCAGCAGGATATCGCCGCCCTGCTCGGTCAACTGCCCGCCGACTGCGTCATCACCTTTACGCCAACGCCGCTGCCGGAACCCAGCAGGCCGGATAAACCGATCAAGCAACGGCAGTGCGTGGTCAGCCTGGGGTTCAACCCTAATGGTTTCAACATTATGTCGATCGAACTGCGCTATGCGGGTGAACAAACGCCTATGCAGTGGCCCAGCTTCCCGCCGGTGACGTTAAAAACGCCAAGCCCGGTGAGCGAAATCACCCTCAAAGTGACCTTTTCCGACTACTCCAGTTATGAAAAATCGCTCGGCTGGCAAGACGCTATCGCACTCACCCCGCAAGACCTGGGTTTTTACAGCGTGCTGTTTGAAGCCGAACACCTGAAGGCTGATTTCAAAACCCTTTCCGGCAGTGCCAGTTACACCCCTGCCGGCCAGGGTAAAAAACAGAACTTCAGCTTTGCGTTTCCTGCCCAGCCCTGGTTGGCCAACTGGTGGATCAATGCTCATTCAGCCGGACTGAACGGCCGAATCGAGTACCGCTGGCAAGGAAAAACCTCGTCGATTTTCCCGAAAACCTACGACTCTGGCCCGCAACAGGCCAGCGCCAGCCCCATCAAACTGCAATACAAGTAGTCACATAAACAAGAGGAACACCCTATGTTAACCACCGCTTTGCAGCAATCGGTCAAAATCCCCACGGATAAATACCTGGGCATTAAAGAGTGCGCCTATACCTGTTACGGAGACAGCCTCGACAAGGACATTTTTTACGTGGTGCCTGAAACGCCGGTGTTTGTCGCCAGGGATACGAACAGTCCAAGCTTTATGTTCTACAAGTATCGCAGCGAAGACACCCAGGGCGGCTACGCGCAGTTTACCGTGATGCTGCCGTTCCCAACGGTAGACCTGCAGGCCAAAATTCGCGCCCAGCTGTTTGGCAATATCCAAAGCCAGCTGGAGGCGAAATCTGCCCTGATCGTCAAGTATGTCAAAGCGGAACAGGACTACGCGGCAGATCCCGAGAACGCGACCAAAAAAGCGACTATGGACACCGCGCTGCGCAACTGCGGTCTGAACGATGAACAGGCCAGCAAGTTTGTCGCCCTGTACGATCCCAACAAGGGCCCTGACCAGTTTCTTGCTCAGCTACTGCCGGAAAATGCCGAAAAAATCAAGCTGATGCAACCGCGATACACCTCGGCACAGGCGGCTTTGATTCTCGACAGCAACGACAAATTCTACCGCCAGATCCCGACCACGCTGTCACCCTCCGGCCTGGGAGATAACAATACCGTTTTCAGCCTGTCGCTGACCGGCGAAGGCGCTACTTTGTTCGAACAGGTGCTGCAAGGCACCGACAAGAACTCCAGCGTGGGCATTCGCTTCGACTTTAACCTGGACGCCTCTTTGCCGGCGGCCAAGGTCACCGTCAGCTACGACAGCGAGATCACCAAGTCGGTGACGCAAAGCATCAGTTACCACACCTGGTCGGCCGATGAGAAAAAGATCGAGCGTGAATATATCGAGAAAGGCGCCATCAAAATCGACGTTCAGGTCGGGTTGACCGCCAAGGAAATGGGAATGGATGATGCCCAGTACATCAAGTGGAAAGAGGGTCTGACCGCCTGGGGGCAGAAACAGGTAGAGCAGATTTTAAGCAGCCAAACCGGGCTGGATATGAGCCTCGAATTGCTCAATGACGCCGACGGCTTTGATAAATTTCAATCCAGCCTCAAAGAAACCAAAAGTTTTACCCGCGTCTATGATGAAAACTCGGTGGTTTCCTTCGCTATCGCCCCACAGACCCAGTTGCCGTCTATCCGATCCATCGTCGGCGAAGCCAATCTGAAAGAGTACTTTAAAGAGTACGACCTCAACGATCCTTTCTACCAGTACATACAGCCTGAATTTTTCGTTACCGACGATTTGGCGCAATACAACGTCGCCAATATCGTGGTGACCGCCATCTACGATAAAGACAACCAGAGCACCCTGCAGTTTTCCCCGAGCGACAGCACCCCGAAAAAAACCGGCAAGTGGTTTATCAAACCCGAGCTGGGCCGTGCATTTAAGTATTCCTACACCGTCAACTTTACCGGCCTGCAGGCCAAACCCTACCATTCCGGCGAAATTCAGAGCGATCAGGATTTGATTATCTCCATTAACGTGGCCGAATGCGGCATCGTCTATGCCGATATCTCTACCTTGCTCGACCCTATGGGCTGGAAAGTTTTTAGCCAGGTGGTGATCAAAACGCAATACTCCGATCCGGACAAGGGGGTCAAACTCAAGACGGATAATCAGGTGGTGAATGAATCTACGCCGCCAAGGCCCTTTATCTATCCGATTGGCGTCGACGTGGATAAACCGATTTATTTCTCCACCGACTACTATGCCCTGGACGGCGACAGCCTGACCTACATTCCCAGCGGGGTTGAAACCAACCCGCAACTGCCGGGATATGGGCTGATCCGCGGTCATCAGATCCTGGTCGCCAACGCCCTGCCGAAGGCGCAGAAGTACACCATTATCTTTAAGCCAAGCCAGAAAGACATCACGCTGATCACCTTTGAAATGGTGGTGTTTTATCAGAAATGGAACTTCACGCAGTCCCAATCCCTGGCGCTGACCGAGTTCGATACTAAATCCCTCACCCAGTATCTGACCTTTGATCTGATGCAGGTCGAAGCTGACAACGTGCCGCAGATCAAATACATCGCCACGGTGTATTACGGCGAGGACAACCAGGAGAAAACCGTTGAAAAACCCGTGACGGGCACCAGCACCATCGTAGTGGTGACGTTCTAATCGGTACAAAACGCAGGGCGAAACAACTTTGCCCTGCCTTCACCTTTATCAAATGGGATTGTCGCTATGAACAGCCAAATCGTAGTGCAAAACATCTGTTTTATCCGAGCCGATCCGGACAGACCCATTTATTACTATTGCGCGGCTGCACCGAGCATTAGCGTTATCGATGGAAACCAGCCCGCCGTCCAGCTGCAGATTTTCCGTAACAGCAGCCAGCCGGCGACGGTTTACTATGCCATGCTGTCGCTGCAAACCCAGTTGGCCAGCAGCTACGAGGCTGCGCAGGCAGCAGCAGCGGCCAGCCCAGAGATGCCTCGCGATGCGATATTAATGCCATTACAGGCCATAGCCTGTAGCGCCACCCTGGACATCCCCGGCTTTGTCGCCGGCCAAACCAACAAAACCTCATTGAGCGACCAACAGAACTGCTACCTGCTGGCCAAACTCCCCCCGGAGGCGGATATCGCCCTGCTGGCGAGCCTGATGGCAACCCCCGCGACCGCGCCCATCGCCATCAGCTATAAAATTGACTACCTGCAGCAGCTGCCACCGGCCACTTTCGAACTGGAGGCCCGCTGGGACCAGGTTTATCAGTTTCTGCAGGAGTCATTCGGTTTCAACCTGTTGATATTCTCCGTCGATATAGAAGAAACCTCGTCGCGGTTAATCAGCGAAAAAGTCGTGACCATTAAAGTCAGAGATACCGATCCCGACGGCCACTTTGCGCAGGCGGCGGCTGAACTGACGCAGATTTTGATCAGCGAGTTTTTTACCCCGGTGTTTGCCGATGTGCCGCAACAAGCCAAGCCAAAGCCCGGTTTTTATCTGCAGCGGCTGTCGGTAGAGGATATTGATCAACGACGTTTAAGCGGCAAGCTGAGCGAAACCACCGTAGTGAAACGCTCGCTCTATCCGCAGGCACTGTTTGCCGAGTTGGTCGCCGGTACCGACTATCAGGCCGATCGGGTGATCGGTCAGAGCGATCTGCAGGATGACTTCTTCGCCCACCGCGAAGTTCGGGTCCATCTGCTGTCGGATGAGTGGGATGCGAACGTCCAACTGGTCACGGTGCGTTTGCGTTACGGCAAGGACAACAAGCAGTTCACCTTCCGTAAGGACGATACCGGCCCTAAAACCTTCAGGTCACCCAGCATTACCGATCCGAAAACCGGAAAAATGCTGTGGCCGGTCGAATACGACTTCACCGTCTATCTCAACCAGGCGGTGGGCGGCGTGAGATCGGTCAATTCCGGCCCTCTGCCAACCGAATTGAATGACGTTTATCTGGACATTGAGTCGCTGTATGGCCGCTATGATTTCGTCATCAAGGCAGCCAGCCAATTTGACTGGCGCTGGTACCAGTCGGTGTTGGTCACCCTGCGCTGCCGTCATATGAAGCTGCCGGCATCCAGCCTGTCGAAAAGTTTTCAGATTAGCGAGACATCGCAGCAGCATAACTATCCGGTCATGCTGCCCAACCCCGACCTCTATCTGTTTGAAGTCACCAAAGAGTACAGCTGCGCCGCCAATTCGCCCCATATCCCTGCGGTACTGAGCGAACCCACCAGCCAGGATGTGTATCTGTTCTCCAGCCTGTACCACCAACGGGTATTGACGCTGTCCGCCGACATGGATTGGCAACAGGTCGAAATGGTGCTGGTTTCAGCCAGCTATGCCTACCTGCCCGGGGATGACGACATCTTGCAGCAGGTCTTTCAGTTTACCGAATCCGATGCCGCCCCACAGCGGTTCAGCGCCGACCAAATCGATCCGCAACGCCTTAGCGTCGACCTGGAGATCTGGTTCACCTACCAACCGGGCCGGCAAGGGGATAAACCCGAGTACGTCCAAACCTCAACCGTTCAAGACGATATCGATATCGCCAACCTCAATTAAGGAACCGCCATGTTATTACTCAGAGCAAAAACCGCCACCATCAAAAATATCACCTTCTTTGCCGATGACTCTGATGACAATCAGTTCTGGTATTTACCCGGTGATATCCATATCGCAGAGAAAGACGGTAAACCGATTTTTTCATTGATTAAGTACACCGGCGACGGCACCGGTCAGCAAGGGGGTTACCTTAACTTCGAGGTGAATACCGCCATCGATCCCGCCGAACTGGACAGTGCCTTCAACGAATACCTGCGGAAACTGAAAGTGGATCCGAAAACCGCCCGTAAGGCGCAGGTCCCCTATGACAAAGGTACGGTAAACTTTTTTGTGCTTGATGTAGGCAGCACCAACGGTGAGTTGATCAGCGCGCAGTGCCCCAGCCTGTTTGGCAATAACAGCGCCATTTTCAGCGCCAAACTGACGCCGCAACAGGCGGTGATCCTCGAGACCGCGTTTAATAAGGCACAGGCCCCGGCCGCCGTGGCCTATAACCTCGGTTTTACCGGTATCACCCCGGCGTTAAAAGTCGAAGTCGAGGCCAAGTTTGAAAGCCTCTACAAGGAGTTTGACCTTAAATTCGGCGCCAACATCCCAATCCCGGTAGAAACCCCCGCCAGTTTCTGGCTGGGCTTTGACAGCGTGATCAAGAAGTTGCAGCAGGATCAGAAATTGATCATCAAAGTGACCGAAAGCATGCCGAGTGAAGAGGCAGCCAAAGAAAAAGAATGGGCGCTGCAATTCGTCAAGGAAGAGATCCTGAAAAGCTTCTTTACCGCCTCGCTCAAACCTAATGACGACAGCAATACCCAGGCCAAATCGGCCAGCGACTCCATTTTGGACTCGCTGATTTCGAGCAATAAAGAGGGAGAAGAAGGCGGTAAGGGCGGGCTGTTCCCCAGTGCCTCTCTGGAGATAAAACTGGTGCGGATCGAAGAAACCAAGAGCCTCAACTTCAACTACGTTTCTTCGAAAGCCCTCAGCCAATCTGCCGTGCCGCAAAACTTTATCGGCAGCGATATCCTGCGCGCCAAAAAGGAGCCGCCTTACTTTATTGAAGTTAACGTCAACGACCCTTTCTACCAAAAAATCGACTTCACCGTGCTGGGGCCAGACGGCTTTGCCGAGTACGGCATTAAAGCCGCCACCTTCAAAATCAGTTACAACCAGCAGGTTTATACTTCCGAGCCTTTTACTGCCGATGACGGTAAATGGAGCAAGGTCATGTCCCGCAGCAGAGACCCGAATGAACGCTTTGTGATCGACAGCGAATATGCCTTCAAGTCTGCCGCTACCACCGGTTGGGAAGGCAGCAGCAGCTATCAGCCACGGTCGATTTCGGCCTCGACCCTGCTGAACCTGGATCCCGGTTCGGTGTTGACCTTCAACGAGATCTCGATTTTCCTCGACCGAAAATTCTCCTGGGAAAATTGCAATCAGGTGATTGTCGAACTGACCTATCTGGACGACAAGCAGAGCCGTAAAACCAAGAAATACCTGTTTAATCCGGATAAGACGGAAGAGCAAACCTTCAAGTATCGCTGCCTGACCGAGAAACCCTGGACGGTGAATTACAAAATCACCTATCTGCTGGTCGGTGGTGACAGCGTCACGCGAGACGGCACCGAAAATCCACCGGCCATCGTTATCCCGGCCGTGGCATAGGTGACTGACGATGGTCGAACGCAATGCAGTATTACCAGCGGCATGGAACGCCCTGGTAAGCGCCCTGTGCCAAAAAGCACCCTATTTACGGACCACGCTGGCGCCCGAGATCGCCCGTTTCAGCCAGGCTCGCCTGGCTTCCGGTTGCCTGTCCGCCGCCTTTAACACCAGCCTGCTGGGTTATAACGGTTGCCCGCTAGAGTTCACCGTTTCGTCATCAAAGCCGCTGGCGCTTGCCTGTACGCTGGATCCTTTTTTACCTCGCTACGCTGAAAACCGCGATATCGAGGCTTTTTATCGACACAGCCAAAAGATCACTGCCTCGCCTGTTGAACCTGATACTGAACGTTGCTTTGCCGAGATAGGCCATATGCAGCGCCAAAGCGCTCACCCTCTGAGGTTCGGCTCCTGGTTAGGTCGAAAATATACCCCGGAGGCGGTTAAAACCAAGGTGTACTCGGAGGTGCCTGAAGATTGCGCCTGGCCTGGCGACGCGGAAGATTTCCCGACGAAAGACTGCCGGCAAGCCGGTTTATCTTTACTGATGGCCGGCTATTATCCCGAGCGGCCGGCCTCGCCGCGCGAATACTACTTTCAGTGGCACAGCGCGCTCATCACCCACGCAGATATTGCGACGGTAATGGCCTTTTTTGGCTGCGAGGCGCTGTTCTCTGCGCTGGAACCCTTGCTGGACCAAGCCCTGCAGCAAACCTTGAGTCACGAGGGTTTTCCACCCACCACCTACGGTTTTAGCCTGGTCTACGCTCCAGACGGTAAGCTGGAAAGTTTTACCCTGTTCACCATGGCGGCCAGTTTCTTTGGTGATAACCAGCGCGTATTCCCGGCGCTGCAAGCCTTGTTGACGCAAAGCGGTCAGGCATTGCCCTTGTTGCAACAGCTGGTGGATAAGCAGATCGACCTGCAGTACAACGTGGTCGGCTTTTCGGTTGATCTGCAAGGGCATCACGCCACCAGTTGCACCTTCAGTCCGCAAAATACCCGCTTTGAGGCGTTGCCGCTGGAAACAGCCCCTGTGGCGATCAAGGCAGGAAGACCGGGACTGGCGACACTGCTGGCGCAACAGTGTGCCAGCGGCGCCTTTGCCGCCCATGTCAGAACGCCGGACGGACGCTGGCATCAGGATGAAAACGCTTTTGTCACTGCGCAGGTGTTGCGCACCCTGGATTACACCCCGCAGACCGCGCCGTTTATTGAGAAAGCGCTCGATTTTTTGTTGGCTTGCGAGGCCCGCCCGTTCCACTTCAGGTTTTGGCCCAGCGCCGCCCATCCGCGATGGATGGAGAACCAGAGCATCTGCGCAGATATTGACGACACCGCCATCATCACCGAGCTGCTGTACAAGTTTGGCCGCATTTCATTGTCACGGGTCAGCCAGACGATTTCACATATGAACGGCTATCAGGTACGCCGGGTCGATCCCCGGCTGGTCGCCGAACAGCACCAATGGGCACAATGCCAAAGTTTTTATACCTGGATGAAGGACGACAACGACATCCGCCAACTGGATTGCTGTGTGAATACCAACGCGCTGATCCTGCTCCATACGCTGACGAGCGAAAACGGTGCCGTATTGCCGGCCTACCGACGCATTATTCAGATGCTGAATCAGGCGGTGCAATGGAGCGACGGCCGTTACGATCGGCTCAGTACGCTAACCCCCTATTACGCCCACCCCGGCGAATGGCGCACCACCCTGGAGTACGCCAAACAGGCGGGGATCCCGCAACTCTCGCCCGTGATTGACGCATTGGCCCGCTGGCAATGGCCCGCGGAACCCTTGGAAAGCCCGCTATACCGTCGGCACGACGGGCGCTTCCTCTGGACCTCTTCCTGCCTGAACCAATTCAGAACGCTGGCCCAAACCGAATCTACTGAGGATAACCATGAATACCTTTCTCAATGACCTGGTGGCACTGAACCAAATTATTCTGCAGAATGCGCGCGAACAGTTTCCTGACGTCACCGCCAAACAGCTGCGTTATCGACGGGCTGCGCCCATGGCGGCGGAGGATCTGACCGCCGAGGTCTGCACCGAGGTTGTTTCAGGCGAAACCCGCTACCAGATTGCCACCAGCACCGACGGCACCAGTTGGAGCATGAAACTGGACTTCGCGCTCAGCCGTCAGGTGCCGCAAATACCCTATGTGGTGCTGAGTTTTACCAGCTTCGGCAGCGCCGAAGAGATGATCTTCGATCAGGTGCTGCTGACGTCACAGGAAAACCGCTACCAGGCGCAGCTTGATCTGCAGCGGCTGGAGCAGCGTGACGCCCTGCTGCGGGCCTTGTCCGACTACGATGCGCAAACCACGCTGGTGGTCGCGATTAAAACCGAGCACGGCATTACCAATACCGTCACCGATCCCAAGATTTTCTACTTTGCCGAAAACTACTACCCGTATATCTATCAGGGCATCCTGCCGCCACCGCCGCGCCTGCAACTGATCCTGACGCCGCTGGAGTATCAACAGCTGTGGTACAACTACTATCAGGATTATGTGCGCAAGAATTACCTTTACTACCTGCCCGATACCTTCCTGCTGGCCACCGATGGCGACGGCAAACCCATGCTGTCGATTTCTTTCTCCGCCCCTGAACACGCCACTTCGCTGGGGGAGGTCCAGGTGACCTTCGACTACTTCCTGTTACCCAAGGTCAATCAGGGGCGAATTGCCAACGCCACAGAACAGTTTTCGCTAATGCAAGCGGACGCCAGGCTGGTGCCGTTCGCCAATGCCGACACGCTGACGTTGCAGCTGGCGTTGCCCGAGGGTAAAACCGAGGAGAAAAATGCGCTGATCAATCTGCAAAGCGGCATTGTCGATTCCTTCACGCTACCCGCCCAGCAATTTGCGCTGATCTGGGACGCGTTATTCGATCGCTCACCGCAAAACCTGCTGCTTAAAGGGTATCTGGCGGTGCAATTCATCGGTTTCAATCCGGACCATCTGCCGGTGATGTTGGCGCTGGAGGCCAAATATCAGGACAAGGTGCGCGACTTTATCAAACAGTCCGCCCCGGTGGATATCGACAAAACCCTTGAATTCAGAAGCGACAGTGCGGCTTATGACCCGTCGGGACCGCGTCCGATTAAACGCATTTTGGTCAATATCGACAACCAGACCCTGGAGCTGAACAAAGACCACCCCAATCATGACGTCACTATCAAGGTTTCGGCCCTGGATCTGATCCTTAATCCAGATAAAAAGCTGGTTTATCATTATGATCTGCAGGTTTTCTACGTCGATGGCGGCATGACGCCCTACTACGATAAAACCTCCAGCTTCGAGATCATTTACGTACCGTAAACGACAGCTCTGCCGGTAGCGGCGGCGGCAGGCTATGCAGAGCAACCCAGGTCGGGGGAAATTCCGCTTCCCCCAGGCCTGTCAGTTACGCGCTCTGAGACTCCACAAAGTTAAGCGCAGCGCGCAAGCTGGAATCGTTGATCGCAATCGGCAGCAGGTGAATCGACTCGCCCTGTTGCAGGGTGCGTTCGATCAGCCGTTTGATTTGCGTGTCATCGTGAATATCCACCTGCAACGCTGCCAGACTGACCGGCAAATCCAACCGCCGGTAAAGCGCTATCAGCTGCGCCACGGTTTCCGGCTGCCCCAACAGTGCGCTCTGCACCAGAATACCGTACGCCACCTTGGTGCCATGCAAGAAGGCATCGGTTTGCGGTAGCGCGGTCAGGCCGTTATGCACCGAATGTGCGGCGGCAATGCGGGTATAGCGTTCGCCCAGTCCACCCACCAAACCACCGCCGGCGATAATCGCCTCCAACACATTAAGGAAGTCCTGACGCAATTGCCCTTCTGCCTGAGCCTGTAGCGCCGCTTCGCTTTGGTTGAGCAATACGTCGCGCAGCGTCAGTGCGGTGTTGAGACCCAGTTGCACGGTTAACGGCAAACGTTCCGGCTGCGGGCTAAGCACCACCGCTTCATACCATTTTGCCAGGGTGTCGCCGATACCGGCCAGCAAGTATTCCCGCGGGGCACGCAGGATAATTTCCGGTTCTACCAACACCAGATGGTTGGCGTCATTGAAAATCTCATAGCGCAATGCCTGCCCCTGATCGTTGTACCATACCGAGAGCGGCGTCCAGGCGGCACAGGTGGCGGCAATGGTCGGGATCGCCACCAGCGGCAGCCCTAAGCGACGGGCCACCACTTTGGCGGTGTCCAACACGGCACCGCCGCCAACGCCGATCACCACCTGCCGATCCGCGCCGGCCTGGCGCACGATATCCTGCACGTTACTCTCACTGCAGTGGCTGTTAAACAGCACCCGACGAGCCTCGGCATCGTCGAATATCGCCGGTAACCAGGGTTTTGCCGCCGCCAATGCGCGCTCGCCATACACCCAGAGCGCATTTCTCAGCTGCTGCGGGGAATAAAATTGCGCCAGTTGGTCAATGGCTCCGGGGAAAGCAAAATAGTTGGCGGGGCCGGCGACCACGCGAATGGAGTTATCACTCATGCTCAAGTCCTTATTTTATCAGCTATTGCCATCATAGGGGCGAGGACGCCAATCACTAATACTCTTTTGCATTAGCTTATGTTTTTTCGTTCATTGTCATCCGCCGGCCCGCCATGGAAACTGGCTGCCACAATTCATCCTTTCAATAAAAAGCCATCCCAATGGTAACGATGAATTGTCCTCTCGCTTTTTAATGATGCTTAACCATGCAGGGTAAAACTCAATGAAATTGTTCAACACCTCACTTCTGGCGCTAAGCCTGTTCGCCGTGTTCCCCGCATTGTCCGCCTCCACAGCCGCCCCGATCCCGGCAGCGATAGCGAATCATCAGGGGCCGATCCGCATTGCGGTGATCCGCAATCTGGGCTCGGACGACAATACTACGCAGTTCGTATCCGGAGCAGTGCAGGAAGGCCGCAAGCTGGGCTTTCAGGTCAATACCTTCCTGACCAACGGTGACGACGCCAAATTCCAGGACTTCGTCAACCAGGCCATCAGCCAGAAATACGACGGCATTATTCTGTCACAGGGGCGCGATCCCTACTCAACCTCCCTGCTCAAACGCATCGCCGACAGCGGCATTGCGGTGGCCGCCTTTGATACCGCCGTTCAGGGCGAAATTCCGGGCGTGACCCTCAGCCAGCAGGACGACGCTTCATTAACCGATCTTTCATTTGGCCAACTGGTGAAAGACTTCAATGGCCAGGCGAATATCGTCAAGTTATGGGTCGCGGGGTTCCCACCCATGGAGCGGCGTCAGGCGCAGTACCAGAAACTGCTCAAACAACAGCCCGGCATTAAAGAGCTTGAATCCATCGGTGCGGTGTCCTCCGACGTTCAGGGCGATACAGCCAACAAAATTGGCGCGATCCTCGCCAAATACCCGAAGGGCAAAATCGATGCCATCTGGGGCACCTGGGATGCGTTTAGCCAGGGTGCCTATAAGGCCCTGCAGGAGAATGGCCGCACCGAAATCAAACTCTACAGTATCGATATCTCCAACCAGGATCTGGCGCTGATGCGCGCTAAAGACAGCGCCTGGAAGCTCAGCGTGGCGGTTGATCCCAAGCTGATCGGCGCCGTTAACCTGCGCCTGGTGGCCAATAAAATTGGCGGCGAAAAAACCCCGGCGACCTATGAATTTAAAGCTGCGGCGATCCCGCAAGCCCTGTTGCTCAGCCATCCGCAGGCCACCAACGTCGCTTCTCTGGCGAAAGTGATCCCGGACTGGGGTAAATCGGACGATTTCATCGCCCCCTGGTTCGCCACGCTTGAAGCGCAACAGGCTAAAAAATAAGGAGCGGAGATGGCAACGCAACCCCTTGTGCAGCCCGAGTACAGCCGCAATATGCGGCTGGTCGGCCACAGCGATCAGGGCGGCAGGCCGGACGGCGTGCAAGTGATGGTTCATCGGGGCTATGCCTATATCGGCCATATGGTTTCGCAGGGGTTTTCCATCGTCGACGTGCGCGATGTGAAGCACCCACGGCCCGCCGGCTTTATCCCTGCGCCTGCCGGCACCTGGAATGTACATTTACAGGCGCATGACGATTTGTTGCTGGTGATTAACGCCCGGGATTTATTTGCCGACGTCCGCTTCGCCGATGAAAAAGTCTATTACACCCGCGCCATCAGCCAGACCGTATCTAACAGCGATCTCCGGGGCTGGAGCGCCGGGATGCGTATTTTCGACATTTCCACCCCGGACCGGCCACGGGAGATTGGTTTTCTGGCGCTGGAGGGCATCGGCGTGCACCGCATCTGGTACGTAGGCGGTCGCTGGGCTTACGTCTCGGCTCTGATCGACGGCTACAGCGACTACATTTTTTTGACCGTCGATCTGGCCGACCCTCGCCATCCGCAAATTGCCGGGCGTTGGTGGCTGCCGGGTATGCACAGCGCCGGGGGTGAAACGCCCAACTGGCCGGAGGGCAAGCGCTACGCTCTGCACCATGCGATCATCAGCGGCGATACCGCCTATGCCAGCTGGCGCGACGGGGGGCTGACCCTGTTGGACATCAAGGATCGCAGTCAACCGCAGTTAATTGCCCATCGCAACTGGAGCCCGCCGTTTGGCGGCGGCACCCACACCGCACTGCCGCTACCGGATCGGGATCTGCTGGTGGTGTTGGACGAGGCGGTGCTCGACAACCAGCAGGACGGCGAAAAGTTGATCTGGCTGTTTGATATCCGCCAACCGACCAACCCGGTGAGTATCGCGACCTTTCCGCAGCCGGATGAACGCGATTACGTCAGCAAAGGCGCGCACTTCGGGCCCCATAATCTGCATGAGAACCGTCCTGGCAGCTTTATCAGTTCGACGCTGATTTTCGCCACTTACCAAAATGCCGGCGTTCGCGCCTACGACATCAGCAACCCTTATCAACCGAAGGAAACCGGCGCTTTGGTTCCCGCTGCGCCGGAGAGAATGATGGATACGCGCCCTGACCGTCCGCAGGTTATTCAGTCATGCGACGTCTTTGTCGACGCTCAGGGGATCATTTACAGCACGGATTACAACGGCGGTTTGTCGATCATTGAATATCTGGGCTGAAAATTCTGCCGTGCGCCGATCATTTTGCGCGCGTTGGGTCTAAGATGGCCGAACGTGTAACCAGGGTCAAATGAGGGAAACTATGTTTAGCCATATCACCGTAGGCGTCAGCGATCTGGACAAAGCCGCCGTATTTTACGATGCGATTTTGCTGCCATTGGGGCTAAAGCAACGCCCGGTCACGCCCGATGGCGGCCCCGGTGCTCGTTGCTGGGTATTGCCTGACCGGACATTGCCGCGTTTTTACGCCTACCAACCTTATGACCGACTGCCGGCCAGTGCCGGCAACGGCAGTATGGTGGCGTTCACCGCCCAGAATGAACAACAGGTTCGGGAAGCTTATGCCGCCGGGCTGGCTGCGGGCGGCACTTCGGAAGGTGAAGCCGGCGAGCGGGCTCATTACGGCAAGGGATATTTTGGAGCTTATCTACGCGATCCGGACGGCAACAAAATTCATATCACCTACCGGGGGGACCTGCTGTAATCATCCTCGGGCGGGCGGACGCCACCGTTTCTGGCCGCCATCACCAGCGCAAACGCCGCCAGCGCACAGGCAACCAGGTAGGTGATCTGCATGCCATTCGCAACGGCATGTGACGAAGCCAACTTGATATCGCCGGTGTGGGTTGCCATCAGAAACAACGCCCCCATGGCCGAAGCGCCGGTGATCAAGCCAAGGTTGCGCGAGAGGTTGATCATGCCGGAGATCACCCCACGCTGCTCAGGGGCGGCATGCTTCATCAAGGCCGTATTGTTGGCGACCTGAAAGAGCGCATAGCCCAGCGTCATCAGGCACAGGGGAGCCACATAGCCGAACACGCCCTGATTCAGCGGCATCATAGCCATGATGCCTGCCCCAGCAGCCATGGTCGTCAGCCCCACCAGAGTGATCCTTTGCGCCCCGAAGCGATCTACCCACCGACCGGCCGGTACCCCGAGCAACGCGGCGACTATCGGCCCCGCCGACATCGCCAGCCCCGCTTGTCCAACCGCCAAACCCAGCCCATGCGTCAGATAAAATGGCCCTACCACCAGCGTCGTCATCATGATGGTCATTACCAGCGCACTCATCGCCAACCCGACGCTCAGCCCCGGTTGGCTGAACAGCGCCAATTGGATCAACGGGAGCGCCGTACGCTTTTGCCACCGGACAAATAACCCCATCCCCAGCGCCGCGCCCAGCAACAACGCCAGGTTGACGACGCCAAAGTCACCGCGCCCCAACGTCATCGACAGCGCATAACAGGCCAGCGTCCCCCCAAGCAGTAAGGTCCCCGGCCAGTCAAACCGACCGCGTTCTTTTTGCCGTTGCCGTTCTCCCTGCGGCAGGGAGCAATAAACCAGCAGAAAGGCCACTATGCCCACCGGTATGTTGACCAGAAACATCGCCCGCCAGCCGAAACCCACTATCAGTGCGCCCCCCAGCGAGGGGCCAAGCGCCGTGCCGATGGCCGACATGCTGCCCAGCAACCCCATGGCACGGCCGGTATTGTCTTTACCCACCGTCTCACCGACCAGCGCCATGGTCATCGCCATCATGATTGCCGCACCCAAGCCTTGCGCAACGCGCGCCGCCAGCAATAGCCAGATGGCGGGTGCAACAGCACAGAATCCGGACGCCAGGGTGAACAGGGCAATCCCTGTCAGCAACAGACGGCGGCGCCCCATCCTGTCTCCCAAACGGCCCATGGCAATAATCGAGGTGGTAACGGCCAGCAGGTAGACGATAACTACCCATTGCACCGCCTGAAAAGAGCTGTTGAGCGTCTGCGCCAGCGTCGGCAAGCCCACGTTGGCAATGCTGGCACCCAGCGAGGAAACCAGCATCGACAAACAAAGGCTGGCAAGGATCCCACGCAAATTGGCCGGCGGGCTGGCATGTTGGGTTATTGACTTCATGTTGCTGACTCCTGAAAGAACCTGTCAGTAGCCTATGCCGTCCGCAGAGAAGGCGGAAGGCGCAGCAAATGCAGTTTATCAGTGCATCAGACGCCTCATCACCGCGAACCCGTACCCGCATTAACAAGCAAACGCCAAAACGGCTTCAGGTAGATGATGAGGGGTCACCTCAAGGAGAGATAGATATGAAAATCGACCTGCTGTTTGATGATCTGTCCATGCGCGCCGTGCAGTACAACGCCCGCGCCTCGGTAGAAGATTTTGACGCCTGCATGGCGCAATATGAACAACTGGCCGCGCAGGCCAAAGCGCAGACGCCGGGGATTTACGATATCCACTACGGGATGGGCGTCGCCGAGCGCCTGGATTTATTCCCTGCAGCCCGCCAGCCTTCCCCTCTATTGGTGTTTATTCACGGCGGTTATTGGCACTCTCAGCGTAAGGAAGAAGCCTGTTCGATGGCGGCAAACTTCACCCAGCATGGCGTAGCGGTCGCCACGCTGGAATACACCTTGCAACCTGAAGCCACGCTGGCAGAAATCGTCCGCGAGGTTCGCAGCGCAATAGCCTGGCTTTACCACCACGCCGGCCAGTACGGCATCGACCCAGAACGCATCTTTGTCAGCGGCAGCTCGGCCGGCGGCCACCTGTGCGGCATGCTGATTGCCGATGACTGGCAGCACCGGTATCAGGTGCCCGTCAACGTGATCAAAGGGGCGCTGGCGCTGAGCGGCCTGTACGACATCCGACCGCTGTGTGATATCTACATCAATGACTGGATGCGCCTGACGCCGGAACAGGCGGCAACCCTCAGCCCGCTGTTTATACTGCCGGAAAAGGTGAATGCGCCGCAGATCCTGCTCGACGTCGGCGCCAAAGAAACTCAGGGGTTCAGAAACCAGACGCTGGCTTACTTCGCCGCCTGTCGGGAAAAAGGGTTGAATGTGGCGCTGTTGGAAGATCGGCACAACAACCATTTCACGCTGGTTAACGAGTTGGCCAATCCCCACAGCACCCTGTTCCAACAGGTTATGGCAATGATTAAGTGACGCCGTGAGTCACTGCGGCGCCCATTCGAGGGTAGAGCCTGATTTTAAGCGCGATCGTCGCCAGCGCCGCGATCACCCCACCAGAGCATGATGCCCTGCTGCCAAACATAGATTGGCAGCTTTAAAATTCTCTGGCCATCCAGCAAGCACCTGACGCCCCGACTGCGGGTGTTTATCGATCTGCTGAGTGAACAACTGTTCCCGCTTTAGCGCCCTTTTTTCTTACGCCAAATTGCGACTTTGCTTTGCCTTAAAATGACTAAGCCAGATGCCATGCGGCATTGGGCCAGCTTTATTGCCGGGAACGGCGTTCGTGATATTCCATTTTGAAATATGAAATTTCCGTTCGTTCTTTCGGGGTCAATGAAATCGCCACACAATGAAATCTGAATCGCAGGCCGGCACATAACCGCATAAAAAATCAGGTTTTCTATCTTGTCATCGCTCATAACCGCTCAATTTGCCCGTCGGGTGCTGGACAGCCGGCCCGAAGCATCAGCCCTGTCGGCCGCCCGCCTTGGGCTGATAGATTATTTCGCCTGCGCATTACCGATCGCCCAGGGCGCACTCACCGACAGCGGCCTGACAGCGGTAAAAACAGTGTTCCCGCCGGTCGGTGCCGAAAACCGTGCGCTCTATTTCGGCTACATCAGCCATTCGTTGGATTTTGACGATTATCACCCCGCGCTGCGTGGCCACCCCACCACGGTGGTGCTCTCTGCACTGCTGGCGTTGACCGGCGATAACCCGGACGTTGACGCGCTACTGACCGCCTATGTCGTTGGCGTAGAGGCAGCCGGACGACTGGGGCTGGCTGCCGGTACCCAACACTATCAGTTGGGATTTCACAGCACGGCCACTCTGGGTGCCGTTGCCGCCACTGCGGCGGCGGCACGCTATTTACAACTCACCTTGCCGCAAACGCAGGTCGCCCTTGGGCTGGCTGCCACCCAGGCTGCCGGGCTGCGCAGTCAGTTCGGATCGGCCGCCAAGCCGTTGCACGCAGGGATCGCCGCTCGGGCGGCAGTCAATGCCGTGCTGCTGGCGCAACTGGGTTTTACCGGTCAGCCGGAAGGCGTGATAGACAGCCTGTTGAGCTCGCATGGCGACGGACGGCAGCGGCCTGAATTGTTGACCGCCGATTGGGGAGCGCCGTGGCGTATCCTGCAACCGGGGCTGGAATTTAAACGCTATCCCACCTGCGGCGGTACCCACAGTGCTGCGGAGGCCGCATTTATCCTGCGCGAACGCCTGCTCGAACAAGGCATTGCCGTCGAGGATATTTCCGCTGCCATCGCCAAGATCCAGGTCAGTTTCCCCCCCGGTGCTGATACCGCGCCCTATATTCGCCGCCCGTCAAACGGAGTTGAAGCGCGTTTCAGCCTGGAATATGTCATCGCCGATGCGTTGTATAGCGGCACCGTACCCTTGATGCACTACGGTGAGGCCCTCGTTGACCCAAACATTTCAGCCCTGGCGGCACGGGTTGAACGCCATGCAGACCTGACGGCACCGCCAGACGAGCTGGATGCGGAATTACGCTTCCACCGCGTCACGCTAACGCTGCACGACGGCCGCCAATTAAGTGACATCGTCACAAGAAAGCAAACCGCAGCCCGACAGACCGACGTCGGCGCGAAACTGCGCAGCATCCTGCTATTGCTGCCGCATTTGAACGGTGAGCGCGTGATTGAGGACTGCGCGCTAACGCAGCCCGCCGCGCTGAGCCGCTTAATTGAATTATTAAACCAATAATAAATATAGGAATAATTATGAGTACTTCACCTTCAACACCATCGCGTCAATTACGTCTCGGCCTGTTTGTTCAGGCGTTGGGCCATCACGTCGGCGGCTGGCGTGCCGAAGGGGCCAGCGGGTCACCTACGGACATTGACTGGTTCACCTGGATTGCCCAAAAGGCCGAAGAAGGCACCTTTGATATGTTCTTCGTCGGCGATGCGCTGGCGACCAGCGTGCACCGTTTGCCTTCCACCCTGTCCCGCCTGGAGCCGCTGACGCTGCTGGCGGCGCTGGCGGTCAGAACTCGGCACATCGGTCTGGCGGCCACCGCTTCCACCACTTTCGATCAGCCTTTCCACCTGGCACGCGCCATGGCCTCTATCGATCACATCAGCCACGGCCGCGCGGCCTGGAACGTGGTGACGTCGTTCTCAAGCGACGCAGCACGCAACTTCAGCCGTGACGATCTGCCTTCGCACGCCGAGCGCTATGAAGTGGCGCGCGAGTTTCTCGAAGCCAGCTACAAACTGTGGGACGGCTGGGAAGAAGACGCCATCGTGCGCGACAAGCAAAGCGGCAAGTATGCCATCGATGAGAAAATTCACGCCGCCAACCACAAAGGCAAGCACTTCTCGGTGCAGGGTCCGCTGAATATTTCCCGTTCGCCGCAGGGCCGCCCGGTGATCATCGAAGCCGGTTCTTCGCCTGCCGGACAACAGCTGGCCGCAGAAACCGCCGAGGTGGTGTTTACCGCCGCCGCCACGCTGGAAGAAGGCCAGGCCTTCTATCGCAGCCAGAAGAAATTTGTCGCCGATGCCGGCCGCAACCCGGATCACCTGCTGATCCTGCCTGGCGTGATGCCGATCATTGGGCGCACCAAGGCCGAGGCGCAAGAGACCTGGTATCAACTCAACCAATTGGTGGACATCGACAACGGTATCGAGCAGCTTTCGGCACGCTTCGGTTTCGATCTTAGCGGATTCCCGCTTGATGGCCCGGTACCGGACGTCGGCACGACCGAAGGCGGCCAAAGCCGCGTGAAGCTGTTGACCGATCTGGCAGCACGCGAAAACCTGACGTTACGTGAACTGGCTGCGGTGGCTGCCGGGTCGCGCGGGCATCGCGTGGTGGTGGGAACCGCCGAAGAGATCGCCGATGACTTCCAGCTGTGGCTGGAACAGCAAGGTGCCGATGGCTTTAACATCATGCCTGCGGTATTGCCGAATCAGTTGGAACTGTTCGTCGAACTGGTGATCCCGGAACTGCGCCGTCGCGGCCTGTTCCGCGAGGAATATCAGTATTCAACCCTGCGTGAAAACCTGGGCCTGCCGCAACCGGCAATCAACTTCGCTAACGTAAAATCGGCTTAATTCGCAGGGAAACATGATGAAAACCAACCTCAAACGCACCGTACTGTCCCTGCTGCTGGCCAGCGCTACCCTGGCTCCGCTGGCCGTGGGTTATGCCGCCGAAGGCGATGTACCCTTCCGCGCCGCGGTAAAAACCAGCGCCGATCCCGCACTGCACGACAGCCTGCCGGAAGCAATAAAAAAAGCCGGTTACATCGTGGCGGGCACCAACCCCAATACGCCCCCGACCACCTTCTATGAAGCCGACAACAAAACGCTGGCTGGGCGTGAAATCGACGTGATGAGCGCCATCGCCGATCGCCTCGGCGTGGCAATCCACTGGAAGGATACCGGCGGCTTCGACAATATCATCCCCGGCCTTAAATCCGGCCGTTATGACGTTGCCCTGGCCAATATCGACGCAAACAAGAAGCGCTTCCAACAGGTCGATTTTGTCGGCTATTACAACGCATCCAAGCTGGCGCTGATCGCCCGTAAAGATGCCGCCCTCGGCCCTTACACCGAGCTGGCGCAGCTTTGTGGACAAACCGTCGGCGCCGGGGCGGGCACTTCACAAATTACCCGCTTGCAGCAGGCCAGCGACAGCTGCGTCAGCGGCGGAAAACCGGCGATCACCATTCCGATTTTCCCCGACCGTCCAGCCGGTGTTCAGGCGGTGATCAGCGGACGAGTACCGATGTTCTTTGGTCCGTATGAAGGCCTGCGTTATCAGGCAACCCACGTTAAACCGCTGGTGCTGGCCGGTGACATCAACATTGAAGGCACCACGGTCGCCATCGCCTTACCTAAAGGTTCCGACCTGGTGAAACCGGTGCAGGCGGCGCTTAACTCGCTGATTGCCGACGGCAGTTACCAGAAAATCCTCGACGGTTGGGATATCGGCTTCGGCGCGGTGAAAACCGCTGGCATCAATGAAGAGATTGCAAAATGAATGGGCCACAAGCGACCGGTGATGCCGAACTGCGCATCGTCAGTCATCGGCATTATGGGCGCTGGTTCAGCGCCCTGTTGGTGCTGCTGATCGTCGGCATTATTGCCAATTCGATGCTGCATAACCCGCGCTTCGAATGGGCGGTAGTGGCTGAAAACTTTACCGAAGCGTCGATTATCAATGGCGTGATCATGACGCTGAAGCTCACCGTGATTTCGGTGATCTTCGGCTTCGCCGGGGGCGTGCTGCTGGCGTTGATGCGTCTGTCGGCCAACCCGGTGCTGGTGGCGGTGAGCTGGTTCTATACCTGGTTTTTCCGTGCGGTGCCGATGCTGGTACAGCTTTTCCTGTGGTACAACATCGCGGCACTCTACCCGCGCATCAGCCTGTGGATCCCCTTCCTGGGTGAAGTGGCCAGCGCCCCGACCAACACCATCATCAGTACCTTCAGCGCGGCGGTGATCGCCCTGGTGATGCATCAGTCGGCTTATGCGGCGGAGATTGTGCGCGCCGGTATCCAAAGCGTCGGCAGTGGCCAGTTGGAGGCCGCCAAGGCCTTGGGGTATCGCCGTGGACAAATCCTGTGGCGCGTAGTTTTGCCGCAGGCCATGCGCACCATTTTGCCCCCTGCCGGCAATGAGGTGATCGGGCAGCTTAAAACCACCGCGGTGGTCTCAGTGATCGCCCTGCAGGACGTGCTCTATTCGGCGCAGATCATCTATCAGCGCACCTACGAGGTGATCCCGCTGCTGTTGGTCGCCACGTTGTGGTATCTGGTGATGACCTCGATTTTGTCGATCGGCCAGTACTATGTTGAGCGCTATTTTGGCCGTGGTAGCCAGGCGGTGCGCAGCAACTGGCTGTTCCGTCCCCGCAAAGCCGCATCCAGTCCGTCACAGGAGGCACAATCATGAGCGCCGCCATTCAGATCAACCAGGTGCGCAAGTCATTTTCCGGCACCGAAGTGTTGAAAAATATCAGCCTGCAGATCCCGGCAGGCTCGGTAACGGTGATCCTCGGCCCTTCCGGTTCGGGGAAGTCGACCTTGCTGCGCTGCATCAACCACCTGGAAAAACTCGACGGCGGAACCATTCGGGTGGGCGAGCAACTCATCGGGTACCGCCAAAAAGGCAACCAGCTGTATGAACTGAAGGAACGCGAAGTAGCCGAACAGCGCAAAAGCATCGGTATGGTGTTCCAACAGTTCAATTTATTCCCGCACCGCACCGTGCTGGAGAACGTCACTGAAGCCCCGCTGCTGGTCAAAAAGGAAAAGAAAAGTCAGGTGGTGGAACGGGCAAAAGCGCTGCTGGCCCGCGTCGGGCTGGAACATCGCATTCACGCCTGGCCACGCGAGCTTTCTGGTGGACAGCAACAGCGAGTGGCGATCGCCCGCGCCCTGGCGATGACGCCAGAGGTGCTACTGTTCGATGAGCCCACTTCTGCGCTCGATCCCGAATTGGTTGGCGAAGTGCTGCAGGTGATGAAAGGCCTGGCGCACTCTGGTATGACCATGGTGGTGGTGACGCATGAAATCGGTTTTGCCCGCGAAGTGGCGGACCAAATCATCTTTATGGATCAAGGGAAAGTGGTAGAAACGGGGACGGCAAAACAGGTGCTGGATGAACCGGTACATCAAAGAACGCGTGATTTCCTGGCAACGGTACTTTAAACCTGCATCGGGGGGCATTGCGCCCCTCGAACATTATTTCCGCGTCAGCTTTTTTTCCCGCCAACGGCAGAAAACAGGTTAAACAGCTCGCCCAAGCCATAAATCGAGCCAAGCAACAGGGCTATCATTACCGGTACCATGATCACCACGGTGGCCAAACTCTCTAGCATTTCTAACATCGTTGTCTCCTGGTTTTTTAGCAGCAAAAAGCCTGCCCAGAAAGGAAAATTTCCCTGGAATTTCTTAAGGTTATTTTTGCTTGTTTTCAATCTGTGATGCAGATCACAACTCAATGTCGCTAATGTAACTTACACAGTTGCATTACCGCAATGCAAAAAAATGCTCTCTGTCAGGGACAACACGATGGCGACCATACCCTGAAGTACCCGTACGCCAATTCAGGCCAGAACACGTATTAGCCAATCCCCCTGGGCCTTAGGATTTTTAACGGGTTTTAAGGATTATCCAACCTGCCCTAAGAGATAACAGGCTGGCGATTTAATCATCATCCCAAAGTAAAATGGCGATTAAATAAAATCCGATGGCGTAAAATTAAGAATATTTACCTGTTCTATTTTCTTTCGGCAGAATACATTCATCTCAACTTCTACCGGCCGATTAATCAGTGCTTTCTTTGTCTGTTAATTAGGCAATTTATCAGGAAACTCTTATGAACCTTAAACGTGCCGCAGGCGTGATGGTTATCATCATGGCAACGCTTTCTGTCACCGCATGTGGGAATATGTCGCACCGCGATCGCAACACCGCTATCGGTGCCGGCGTCGGCGCTCTGGGTGGTGCAGTATTGACCGACGGCAGTACGCTGGGTACCTTGGGCGGCGCAGCGCTGGGCGGCATCATCGGCCACCAAACCAGCCGTTAATATTTTCAGGCCGGGTGGTTCTCAATAGAAAACACCCGGCCGAATTTATTTTATTCGCCACCTATTGGCGCATAAGATTATTTTTATTTTATCGAATTAATCAGATTGTCTTATCTATAAATATTCCCCACCTGACAAAGCATCGACGCTTAAAATATTCCCTGTTTTAATAAAATCGCCAGATTTATCTTAACTTCACTCGTGAGGTCGAAGAGGCACGGCCCATCTTGTAACTTTGAAAAGTGACTGGGCCCCCCCTCCGCAGAGGGGGAGCGTCGGGTTAGCCTTTAACCTGAGAAACGACGTTCAACGGCTGGGCATCCGGCAAGATATTCATATGTTCCAATACCTGCGCCATGATCTTGCCGAACACCGGGCCAGCCACCGAACCACCGAAGTGCTTGCCGGCTTTCGGGTTGTTGACCATCACCACCAGCGCCACCTGCGGATCGCTGGCCGGTGCCACGCCGGCGGTATAGTTAATGTAACCGCCGTCGTATTTGCCGTTGGTGCCCATTTTCTCTGCGGTACCGGTTTTAATCGCCAAACGGTAACCCGGCACCGCCGCGCTGACCCCACTGCCCCCCGGCAAGGCATCGCTTTCCATCATATGCACTACGGTTTTTACCGTTTCTTCCGGCAAAATGCGCTGCCCCATCACCGGTGGCGTCACTCGGGTGATCGACAATGGCCGATAAACGCCATAGGAACCGATGGCCGCGTATTCACGCGCCATCTGTAACGGGGTCACACGCAAACCATAACCAAAGGAGAAGGTTGCGCGTTCGATGTCAGCCCAGCGTTCACGGTGCTGCGGCAAATAACCGCTGCTTTCGTTGCCGATGCCCAGGTCGGTCGGCCGGCCCAATCCAAAGCTCTTGTAAACCGCAGGCAGTACGGTGGCGGGCAGCGCCAGCGCAATATGTGAAACGGCGATGTCGCTCGATTTTTGCAGCACGCCGGTAATGGTCAATTTCGACCAGTGGCCAACGTCTTTGATCAAATGGCCATTGACCCGGTAAGGCGTGGTGTCCAGTACGGTATCCGGCTTAATCAGCCGGTGTTCCAGCCCAACCATCACCACCACCGGCTTCACGGTAGACCCCGGTTCGAAACTGTCGCTGCTGCACACGTTGCGGATATCTTTGGCCGGCGTATTGGCGTAGTTGTTCGGGTTGAATGACGGATAGCTGGCCATCCCCAGCACTTCACCGGTATTCACTTTTACCAGCACCGCACAGCCGGAATCGGCCTGGTTAGCCACCACGCCGTCGCGGATTTGCGCATACAGCACGTACTGGATGAATTTATCGATGCTCAGCGTGACGTTCGGCGGCGGTACGGGATCGACATTCTTGATCACGCCAATCACCGCCCCGCTGCCGTCCTTCTGGTAAACCCGCAGGCCGTTCTTGCCTTGCAGCAGGTGGTTAAAGCCCAATTCGATCCCTTCGAGCCCCTGATTGTCCTGCCCGACTATGCCGATCAGCCCGGCGGCATCCTGGCTCATCGGGTAAAAGCGGCTGAAGTCCTGTTCGGTACTGACCCCAGTCAAATGCAGCTTGCTGATGTAATTGGCATTATCACCCTCGACCTTGCGGGCCAGATAGACAAAACGCTTGTGGGCGTTAGCCTGGATCAGCCTTTGCACCTCGGTTAGCGGCATTTTCAGCACGTTAGCCAGGCTCTGCCAGCGTTCATTGCCAATATCGGTATGGGTGTCGAGAATGTGCTTGGGATCCAGCACGATATCTTTCGAAGATACGCTGACGGCCAAGGCCTCGCCGTTGCGGTCGGTGATCATCCCCCGGTTGGTGGGCAACACCTGAGTGCGGATCGAACGCTGATCCGCCTGGTCCGCCAACTGCTGATGTTCCAGCAGTTGCAAATAGCCGACCCGAAAGGCCAGCAGGAAAAAGCAGACCAGTATCCCACCGCAAATCCAGCCAAAGCGAAGGGTTGAATAATTTTTACCGCTTTTTTTTGTTGATGGCGCCACTGTTAACCCTGCGTTTTTATTAACGTTATGCGATTATTTCAGTCTACCCTGACAGAAATAGTGAGAAGATTGCAGTTTGTAAGAAAGTAAAAACAAACGCGTTTACTGTTGCACATCCGCGCTGTCGTTTAACTCCGGTTTAACTTTCTGGTTATCCTCGGGCTGCGGAGCGTTGGCCGGGTCAAATATATGGTCGAGGATCGCCCGGGCCGTCGGCCCGGCTACCACGCCGTCACCGCCGCCGTTTTCCAGAATTAGCGCCATCGCCACCCGCGGATTTTTATACGGCGCGAATAATGTATAGAAAATATGGTCGCGCAGCCGCACCGGGATCATTTTGGCGTTATAAGTCTGATTCTCCTTCAGACCAAACACCTGTGAAGTCCCGGACTTGGCGGCAATCTGATACGGCGCAGTATGGAACAGCTTATAACCGGTGCCGTTTGGCAGATTGGCCATGCCGTACATGCCATTGCGGACAATGCCCCAGTACGGCGATTTGGCATCGCCAATCTGCGCACTCTCTGCCGGTGGCTGGTAGCGGCTCACCAGGTTGCCCTGCCGCATGGAGTACAACAAATGGGGCATTTTCACCTTGCCGTTGTTGATAAGCGTTGTTAGCGCCTTCACCATCTGGATCGGCGTAGCCACCCAATATCCCTGCCCGATGCCTACCGAGATGGTGTCCCCCTGATACCAGGTTTTTTTATGCACCCGCTGTTTCCATTCGCGGCTTGGCAGCACGCCGCGATACTCTTCGTTCAGGTCAATCCCGGTTGCCTGACCGTAACCAAACTGGCTCAGCCAGCTGTGAATACGGTCAATGCCCATTTCAAACGCCACCTGATAAAAGAAGGTATCGGCGGACTCTTCGATTGCCTTGGTCACGTTCAGCATGCCGTGACCGGTTTTAAGCCAGTCACGATAACGGCGTTGGGTACCCGGTAAGGTCCAGGTCGGGGCGCCAAAGAAGGTGGTGTTGGGGGTGATCACCCCGGCAAACAGCGCGGAAGTGGCCATGTAAGGCTTCACCGTAGATGCCGGTGGGTAGAGCCCCTGCGTGACGCGGTTGAGCAGCGGCAGGTCGGGGTTGCTCAGCAGCGCTTTATAAGCGGGATAGCTGATGCCCTTGACGAAAGGGTTGGGATCGTAACTGGGGCTGGAAACCATGGCCAGAATACCGCCGTCGCGCGGGTCTTCAACCACCACTGCCGCACGCTGCCCTTTGAGCACCGATTCGATATATTGCTGCAGCGGCAGATCGAGCGTCAGGTAAATGTTTTTGCCCGCCTGTGGCGGTTGTTCTTTCAGCAGGCGTATCACGCGGCCGTGGTTATCCACCTCCACTTCCTGATAGCCGGTGGTGCCGTGCAGCGCTGACTCGTAGTAGGCCTCGATGCCCTGTTTGCCGATATTGTGGTCGGCGGCATAGTTCTCACTGAGGCCCGCCTTGTCCAGCCGCTTCAAATCGCTATCGTTGATCTTCGACACGTAACCTACCACGTGGGCCAGTTCGGCACCGTAGGGATATTCCCGTTGCTGATAGGTGTCAATCGTCACCCCGTCGAAGCGGTATTGATTGACTGCAAAGCGCGCCACCTCGGTTTCCGTCAGCCCGCTTTTCAAGGTGACCGGCTTGTAGCGGCCATTGTGGTGCATATCATCGCGAAAAGCGGCGATATCTTCGGGCGTCAGATCGACAATCGGCGTCAGCGCCTGCAGCAGCGCGGTCATATTGTCGATTTTGCTGGGGATAATCTGGATCTGGTACAGCGTAATGTTACGCACCAGCGGGATGCCATTGCGGTCGAAAATCAGCCCGCGACTGGGGGCAATCGGCACCATCTTGATGTCGTTCTGGTTGGAACGCGTCTGGTAGAACGCATGCTGTTTTACCTGCAGGCGGTACAGGTTGAAGATCAGCACGCCGAAACAGGCGACGACCAACACCATTGCCACGCCGGCGCGGCGTATAAACAACATTTCTTCGGCGGAATGGTCGCGAATTTTATCTTTTAATAGGGCCATACGTGGCGAGTTACCTGTCAGACGTCACATTTTCCCAAGATAAATCAGGGCAGTGAAAAGTCGGCAAGCATAGCGTTATTGGTTTGCGCTCCCCATTAAAAGGTTGCTAATGAAATGGCATAAATGTTTCAGCATGTTGGAATGTTACCAAATGGCGATTTTTCTCCCGCTCAGGGATTGAGCAGCGATTTACCCCAGTGCTACAATGTGACGCAGATCACACTATTTTCACCCATTGCCCTGACCTTCCGGCCGCTCGCCGGGAGCAGCTTTATCACCAAGGATCCCGTTCGATGAGTGCCATTGCCACAGGTTTTATTATGATGCGCTGGGAGTTGCTTAGCGCCGTTATGATGTTTATGGCCAGCCAGCTAAACGTCGTTTGCCGTAAGACCAGCCGCAACGGCATGGCATTTATGTTCAGTAGCCTCGGATTGTTCACCACCTGCTGGTTTGTGATGGGCCTGATGGGCATTAGCTTCAGTCAGGAAGGCTTTACGCAATTCTGGTCCCACGCCTGGGACATGTATGTCGAGGTCGTCAGCAATACCCCTACCGATTGGCCACTGCCCTGAGCTATGGCATCCGCTGACGACGGAATTGACCGTTGTCAGCCTGACCATTTTCCGCCCTGCAGAGCAAAGGGTTGAAATCGCCGGTGGTAGCATCCCGTTATTACCCAAAGGTTCACAAAATAAATAAAATATAAGGTAGCGGCCTGAGGCAAATACCGGCTTATGCTGGCCGCAGACAAACCTTGTCACACCGACCGGAAGGCAAACTTCCTGCCCACGCGTTCCTGTTTCCCCCAATTAATCCAGAATCCGGCTTAATAATTAACCGATGACTGGCCTGGCTGATGGATAGCCACGCGCCGCCATCAGGAAACGTGATGATATCTCCCTCTGCCCTTATTGCAGACAACAGCCTGATCGCGCCCGGCGCGATGATCGGTGCGCACGTGCGTATCGGGCCTTTTTGCGTCATCTCCGCCGGGGTTGAGATAGGTGAAGGTACCACTGTCGCCTCGCACACGGTAATTAACGGCCTGACCCGCATCGGCCGCGACAACGTTTTCGGCTCGTTTTCTTCGATCGGCGAAGCCGGCCAGGATTTGAAGTATGCCGATGAACCGACCTCGTTAATCATTGGCGATCGTAACCGTATAGGCCAGTACGCCACTCTGCATCGCGGCACGGTACAAGGTTGCCAGCGCACCGTCATAGGTAATGACAATCACCTGCAGGATAATGTGCATGTTGCCCACGACTGCATCATCGGGAACGGTGCTTACATCGGCGAGCACAGCGGCCTGGCCGGACATGTTGAGATGGGCGATGCCGCTTGGGTGGGTGCCCGGTGTGCGGTACACCAGTTTTGCATTATCGGTGCCCATGCAAAAGTCGCCGACGGTGCCCTGGTGGTACAGGATCTTCCGCCTTTTGTTCAGGCAAGCGGCCATCGTGCCAAACCTGACGGCCTGCATCTGGTAGCGCCGGCTTTTCTGGCCGCCGATCCACAACAACAGCGCGTTATTCACGCTCTCTACGACATGCTGTATCACCGGTCAATGGCGCTGGAGGATGTCCGGCAGGAGGTACTCCACCTGAGCGTGGAGTATCCGTTACTCAGCCTGTTCCTCGACTTCTTCACACGATCGACGCGCGGTATTATCCGCTGAACGTATCGCCGTCATGCCACCTTATGGCAACGCACCGCCGTACCACCCAAATTGACTCTCAAACTTTGCGGTCGCTGGCACCCCTCGCCGGCGTAAGGGCAACGTTCGCGAAAAAAGCAGCCCTGCGGCAACTGACGGTTGCCCGGTAATTCGCCTTTGCGGTCTTCAATCGCGCTGTCGCCCAGTGAGCGGCCGGTACGGGGCACCGAATCCAGCAGCAAGCGAGTGTAAGGATGCTGCGGCTGACGCAACACCTGCGCGGTCGGCCCCAGTTCGACAATCTGCCCCAGATACATCACCGCAACCCGATCGCTCATGTGCTGGATCACCGAGACGTTATGCGAGATCAGCACATAAGTCAGGTTGCGCTGGCGTTGCAGCTCCACCAAAAGATTGAGGATCTGCGCCTGCACCGAGATATCCAGCGCCGAGGTGGGTTCGTCCAGCACGATGATGTCCGGCTGCGACGACAGTGCGCGGGCGATGGATATACGCTGTCGCTGCCCGCCGGAAAACTCATGCGGCAACCGGTCAATCGCCTCCGGCCGCAGCCCCACCTGTTGAGCCAGCTCCGCCGCCTGCGCCCGTCTTTCCGCCACGCTGTTGTGTTGTTGCACGTACACCGGCTCGGTGATAATCCGCCACACCGGCAGGCGTGGATCGAGCGATGACTGCGGATCCTGAAACACCATTTGCATGCCGCTGCCAAACCAGGAACCGGCATTGCGCGCCCGCAGCAGTTCGCCACTGCTGGGTTTCAACAACCCCATCAGCAACTGCGCCAGGGTACTTTTGCCGCACCCTGATTCACCGACGATGCCCAAGGTTTCGCCGCGCATAATGTTCAGATCCAACCCATTGAGCGCATGAACATACTCTCGCGGCTTGCCGCGCCAGTTATAGCTGGCGGGGAAACGTAATCGCACGTCGCGCAGTTCCAGCAGTGCCTCAACGTTCATTTTGCACCTCCAAATCGACAGACTGCGGATGCCAACAGGCGACCCTTTGGGTCGGCTCCGTCACCAATGGCGTAAGCTTCGGCGTATGCCGACACTGAGCATCAGCATGGCGGCAACGGTTACTGAAAGCGCAGCCTGGCGGTAACGCGCTCAGGTTGGGCACCGTACCGGGGATCGCCTGCAGCAGACTGCGCGGTTCTGCACGCTCCGGCGCCGCCAGCAATAGCCCAATGGAGTACGGATGACTGGGATGCTCAATCACATTGGCGGTGGTGCCACTCTCAATCACGTGCCCTGCATACATCACATACACCCGGTCGCAAAGTTGCGACACCACCGCCATATCATGAGTGATAAACAGCACCGCCGTGCCGCTGGCTCGCGCCTTCTGCTGCAGCAACCGCAACACCTGGCGCTGGACCGTGACGTCCAGCGCAGTGGTGGGTTCGTCGGCAATGATCAGTTCCGGTTCGCAGGAAAATGCCATGGCAATCAGCACCCGTTGACGCATGCCGCCGGACAGCTCAAACGGATAGCGCTCCATCACCCGCTGTGCATCGGCAATCTGCATTTCCTGTAACAGCTGAATCGCCTTGTCACGAGCCGCCGAGGCGGAAAGTCGCTGGTGCAGGCGGATCACCTCACACATCTGGCGGCCGATCTTGCGCGTCGGATTGAGCGCGCTCATGGGTTCCTGAAAAATCATCGACACCCGTGCACCACGCAGCTGGCGCATTTGCCGCTCGCTGGCGTTGAGCACGTCGGTGCCGAGCATCTCCAGCGAACCGCCGGTCACGCTGTAACCCTCTTCCGCCAGCAGCCGTAACGTCATCATCGCAGTGACCGACTTGCCGGAGCCGGACTCGCCCACCACGCCGACAATTTCGCCCGCCTTAACCTGCAGCGAGACGCGATTGAGCGCCTTGACGCTGCCGCCGTAAACCGGGAACTCCAATTGCAATTCATCGATTGATAAAACGGTAGTTTCACTCATCAGCGCCCCCGGGTTTTAGGATCCAGCAGGTCGCGCAGACCGTCGCCGAACAGGTTGAAACCGGTGGCGGTGATCAGGATCGCCGTACCGGGGAAGGCCGAATACCACCATTGGTCGAGCACATAGTTACGGCCATTGGCCACCATAGCGCCCCATTCGGCGGTCGGTTGCTGGGCACCCAGCCCGATGAAGCCCAGCGTCGCCGCCATCAGGATCGCGGTACCGATATCCAGCGACGCCTGCACCACCAACGGCGGCATCACATTGCGCAGCACGTGCCAGCCAATCATATGCCAGCGTGAAGCGCCAAAGGTGCGCGCCGCCTGCATATAAGCCTGATGACGCAGCGTTAACGTCTGTCCGCGCGCCAGCCGCACGTAGAAAGGAATGCGTACCACGGCAATCGCCAACATGGCGTTGAACAAACTGGGGCCCAACGCCGCCGCCAGCGCCATGGTAAGCACCAGTGACGGCACGGACAGCATGATATCCATGCAGCGCATGATTAACGCATCGATCGTTCCTCCCATCACGCCGGAGAAACAGCCGAGCAGCGAGCCAATGCCCCCTGCCAATACCACCACCGCCAGCCCGGCGGCCACCGATTGACGGCTGCCGACCAGGACCCGGCTAAAGAGATCGCGGCCCACCTCGTCCGTGCCGAACCAGTGTTCGGCAGAAGGCGGTAACAGACGCGCGGTAAGGTCAATGGCATCCGGGTTATGCGGCACCAGCCACGGCGAGAACAGCATCAGGAACAGCACGGCGATCATGATGGCGGCCCCCAGCAGCGTCAGCGGACTCCGTCGGACCCGGTACCAGGCGCGGCGCAGGCTGACATAGCGCAATACGGGCTCCGCCAGCGGCGGTTGTTCGGTTTGAGTCATGGTCATTATCCCTCGCGCCCCATTCTTGGGTCGATCCACAGGTAGAGCAGATCGACGATCAAATTAACCATCACATAGGCAAAAGAGACCACCACGGCAAACCCCATCACCGCCGGAAAATCCAGCGCCTGAATGGAATCCACCACGTAAGCGCCCATGCCCGGCCAGGCGAAGACCGTTTCGGTCAGCACCGCACCATAGAGCAAGTCCCCCAGCGCCAGTCCCAATACCGTTACCGAGGGGATCAGCGCATTGGGCAAGGCGTGTCCAAGCACCACTCGCCAGTGCGACAGGCCATTGGCGCGGGCGGTGCGGATATAGTCTTCCCCCAACTGTTCGAGCATCGCCGAGCGGATTTGGCGCGCCACTACCCCTAGATGAACAAAGGCTAACGTCAGCGCCGGTAGGATCAGGTGCTGCAGGCTGTTCCAGAATGCCTCGCCGTTACCGGTCAGCAAGGAGTCCAGCAGGTAAAACCCGGTGATGTGGGTGGGTGGATCCAGCCAGTCGTCCAACCTGCCGCCGCCGGGCAACAGATTCAGTTGACCGTAGAACAGGATAATCACCCCCAACCCCAGCCAGAACGCCGGGGTGGAAATGCCGGTCACCGACAACAGCCGCACCAGATGATCGGGCCATTTATTGCGATAAACCGCCGACACCACCCCAAGCGGGACGCCAAACGCGATCGCCAGCAGCAATGCGCAAAAAGCCAGCTCCAGCGTGGCGGGGAAGAAGGCGCGCAGATCTTCCAGTACCGGCCGTCCGGTGCGAATGGAAGTCCCCAAATCGCCATGCAGCAAATCCAGCACATAGCGACCAAATTGCACATACAGCGGCTGGTCCAGCCCCAGCTGTTGGCGAATATGCTGGACGATTTCCTCGCTGGCGCGGTCGCCGGCCAGCAAGCGCGCCGGATCGCCGGGGATCAGGTGCGAGATGATAAAGGTGATCACGCACACCCCGAACATCACCAGCACCAACCCCCAGCAGCGCTGACGGATAAGGCTCCAAACGTTCATAGCGGTTTCCCATGGTGCAGGGGCAGCCAAACGGCTGCCCGAAAAAATTACTTGCTCATCTGCCCAACGTTGAACACCTGCTCCAGCATCGGGTTATACACAAAGCCCTTCACCTCTTTGTTCATCGCCACCTGATAGTTTTTCTGGAACAGGTAGACGTAGGCCGCCTGGTCAATGACGATTTTCTGCGCCGCCTGATAATCGGCGGTGCGAACCTGCTGATCGGACACCGATACCGCTTTCTTCAACAGGGCATCCACCTGCGGATCGCTGTAGAACGACCGGTTGCCCGGCAGCCCTTTCTTGTCGGATTCAAACCAGTAGTTCATGAACATATAGGGGTCGGCGAAATCCGGGCTCCAGTTGCCAATGGCGATATCGTAATTGCCCTGACCGATGCGATCCCGCATGGTGGCGTTGGCCAGCTTCTCCAGTTTGACGTTGAGGCCGACCGTCGCCAGGCTGGCCTGCACCGACAGCGCAATCGCCTCCCAGTTAGGATCGCTGATCGAATACAGGAAGCTCAGTGAGGCCGGTTTGTCTTTTACCGCCGCCAACGCCGCCTTGGCCTTGTCCGCATCCTGGCTGTACTGCTGGGCATTGGCGTCATAGCCCCACATGCCCTCCGGGATCGGGCCGCGCATCTGTTTGCCGTTCCCCCCGAGAATGCCCTTCACCATGCCCTGATAATCCACGGCGTAAGAAATGGCGCGACGCAGATCCACCTGGTTAAGCGGCGCTTTGCCGTTGTTGAGGTACAAGTAGGTCACCCGCAGCGACGGATACTCGTTGACCGCAACCTTGTTTTCACTTTTCAGCGCCGTGAGCTGGTCAATCGGCAGCGATTCGGCAATATCCAGGTCGCCTCGGGTCAGTTGCAGACGGCGGGTGGCACTTTCGCCGATGATTTTCACCGTGACGCGTTTAAACGCCGGTTTGGCGCCGCTGTAATGCGGGTTCGGCACCAGCACCAACTGCTGGCCCTTCTGCCAGCGATCCAGTTTGTACGCCCCAGAGCCGGCGCTATGGTTCGCCAACCAGGCCTTGCCCTCGTCCGCCGGATTCGCCTTGGCAATCGCCGGGTTAACGATACCGGCGCCGTCATTGGCCAGGGTGTACAGGAACGGCGCAAACGGCGTTTTCAACGTGAAACGCACCGTCAACGGATCCACCACCGTGACCTGCAGGTCTTTGGGGAAGGCCTCTGACGGCCCCTGACCAATCTTCATCAGACGTTCAAACGACCATTTGACTGCCTCGGCGTTCACGTCCGAACCGTCATCAAACTTGTTGCCGGGTTTTAGCTTAAAGGTCCAGACCAGTTGGTCGTCTGAACTTGTCCAGCTGTCGGCCAGTTCCCCCTCTACCTGGGTCGACCCTTTTCCGCCTTCGGTCTTGTACTGCACCAGTCGCTGGTAGGCCGGGTAAGTCACCGTCCAGTCGTTGTTATCGATAGTCACCGCCGGATCCAGCGTTTGCGGGTCCGCCGCTTTGCCAATCACCAGCATGTCCTTGGGCACCGCCGCCTGTACCGACCCGACTGCCGTCAGGCCCAACGTCACTGCAGCCGCCAGAGCGGCGTATTTGATCTGATTCATAAACAAAGCTCCTGATGCGTTGAATGTGTGTTGTTTTAATCGTATGAAAAACAGCCGAAGCGATCGGCCAGCAGCGGATAATCCCCGGCGTTGGGCAGCTCGAAGTGCCACCATTCGCTGGCGATCCCGCGAAAACCTCCGGCAGCCATCACCGCATTCAGCAGTAGCCGGTTGCGCTGCACCTCCGGAGGGAAATCGGGGTAAAACGGGTGTGATTTTTCGCTCATTTCATCAAAGCCGGTGCCCATATCCAGCGCGGCCCCCGCGGCGTCCAGCAGCGTCACGTCGATCGCGACACCCCGGCTGTGGTGCGAACCGGTCTGGGTGCTGGTGACATACTGCGGATCCGGACAGGCTTGCCACAGCAGCGCCTGCGCCTGCTGCGGCCGGTAAGCATCGAACACCAGCAGGGAAAAACCGGCCAGCCGTGCCGCCACCAGGCAACGCGTCAGCCCCTGCACCGCATCGGGATGGAGCAGGCAGCGGCTTTCGCGGTAAATCGGCCGGCCCGTCAGGTTGTCGGCGCCGGCATATTTCAACTCAATAGGCAGACCTGGGAAGGCTTCGGCCAGATCGATTAATGTTACGTTGTCACTCATTGCATTTTCCCATGCGGTTAAGATTCAAATTGCCCCAGCTCTTTTTGCAGAATTCGGTTGCTGGCCAGCCGTTGCTCGACCGCTGCGCCGCCCTGTTCCAGCACCGAAGACAGCAGCAGGTTGAACAGGCAACTGAGCGGTGCCAACGAGTCCCAAAACTGACCGGTGTCGGTTTTTACCTGCAGCAGGTCGATCGGGTAATCCCGAGCCCAGGGACAGTAAATATCGGTAATCAGCGCCAGCCGCAGCCCACGCGCACAGGCCGCCTGACAGTATTTTTGTGCGATGGTCGAATAAGCGCGCGTGTCCGTCAGCACCAGGTACGGCGCACTGAATTCCGAATTTAGCGACTCCACATAGGTGCCGGATAACCCGTCCGCGTAATAGACCTTGGGCCGCAGATATTCCAGATGGCTGTAAAAGGCATTGGCGATGCCGCGCGTCGACTGAATGCCCATGACAAACACCGCTTCCGCCTGCGCCAGCTGGCGGCTGACTTGCGCAAAGGCTTCGCCGCCGGCCAATTGGTAAACGTGTTCGATCGCTTCCAGTTCCAGCGTTAATGACTGACGAAATTTTTGTGGTTGCGGCTGTTCGCGCCGACGGCGGTAAGCCCCCAGACGGTCGGTCACGCCCCAGGGTTGATGCAAAGCCGTACCCTGCTCGCGCAAGGTGCGCTTTAAGTCATCAAGGTTGCGGTAACCTAGACTGCGCAGGTAGCGCCCGACCGAAATGCCGCTGGTAGCAGCACTGCGAGCTATGCTGTCAGCGGTCTCAAACGGCACCTGCGCCAAATTGGCCAGCAGATATCCGGCAATGCGTTTCCCGGTGGGGGTTTGCACCGCAAATGACGCTTCTATTTGTGCAATCACATCTGGATGCTCAGCCATAGTTCGCCCGCTGTTGTTGAGTTGTCACCAAACCCCACTTTGTTACTCAGATAACAAAGCGAGATGATGACAATGCATGGCCTGTGCCAATTGCGGATTGCTGAGGGAAATTTCACGCGCGGCGGCGTACGGCGACGCAGGAACGACAAAAACCTGCGGTTACAACATAGTCATCAGTTGATAACTATTGCACAACATTTGGGCAATGCATCGCACGATGCACCACCCTGAACCCTTAATTTCAATTTTATGACCAGGCTTGCGAAACCAATGAAAATGTCTGTGCAACATCGCAATCCGGTCTATGGGGCACACCACGCACCATGATGGTCGGCGTATCGACGCAGGGCAAACCGCGCCCGGTCAGCCAAGGGCTGAGGCCGCTGGCCTGAGGAGTATCCACTCGCACGAACTCCCCCTGGCAAGACAGGCATAAGGCATCAACCATGGCAATGGCCCCCGTTAGCTCAGGCGCCACCACTGGGCCAATCATGTTGCCGTGACCAAAACGACGGCGGAAGGCAAATCCGACGACAATCCCCTGCTGCTCCAGCACCAAAGCCTGTTCGGCGCTTGCCAACATTGCGGCCAACAGGGGTTGGCGGCTGAGGCCGCTGGCGGCCAAATCCAGCGCAACCAGGGTGGCAAGATCCTGCGGCAATGCCGGACGCAAAGTTAACCCCGGAGGCAAAGGCGCGCTACGGCGTGCCGGCATCTCCCGGCATTGGTGCTGCGCCAGCAATCCCTGCTCGATAAACCCCAATTGCCGATACAGCGGCTTGCCCTGATCGGTCGCCACCAGATGAAGCTGATAGTCGGCCAAAGGGGCTATCAACCGCTTCAGCATGGCTCTGGCGATGCCTTGCCCACGATGTTGCTCGGCGACAATCACCAACCCCAAGGTGGCGCGCTGCTCGCCCCAACGCCAGCGCAACGCACAGCCAACCACCTCTCCGGCGGATTCAGCGATCACTCCGTCCCCCAATGACCACGCCTGCTGCCAATCTTCCAGCCGATGAGGCCAGCGTATTTTTTGCGACAGCACATGCGCGGGCGCTACATCGGCCGCCCCCATCTCTCGCAGCGTAAACGTCATTAGCCACTTCTCCTGAACAAGTCTGATTGGCTGCTATAGCACCATGTCGACCTGGCCGATGGCAATCGGCAAACTTGTAGAAAATGCATTCTCCACCCGGCGGGTTTTACTTTTGTTCACTTATTTCATCCGGCAAGCCTTGATAACCGGTGTTATTATTATCTTGCTCAATAATTCCCTCCTAATTCAAAGTGGTACGACAAGCTGATGGAAGCGTGGAAACTCAATCTGATTTCGGTCTGGCTCGGCTGTTTCTTCACTGGGCTGGCAATGAGCCAAATCCTCCCTTTTCTGCCGCTGTACGTCGAACAGCTCGGCGTCAGCGGTCACCAGTCGCTCAGCATTTGGTCGGGTCTGGTGTTCAGCGGCACTTTTTTGGTGTCTGCGCTGGTGTCGCCGCTGTGGGGCAGCCTGGCGGACCGCAAAGGCCGCAAGCTGATGCTGTTGCGTGCCTCGCTGGGCATGGCGGTGGTCATTGCACTGCAGGGCATGGTCACTGACGTTTATCAGCTGTTTGCGCTGCGTGCATTGATGGGCCTGACCTCCGGCTATATTCCCAATGCGATGGCGCTGGTTGCTTCACAGGTACCGCGCGATAAAAGTGGCTGGGCGCTGGGTACCCTGTCTACCGGTCAGATATCCGGAGTGATCGCCGGCCCGCTGCTCGGCGGACTGATGGCGGACCACTTGGGGTTGCGCGTGGTGTTTTTCGTTACCGCTGGGCTGATGTTCGTCAGCTTCCTGATCACCCTGTTCCTGATAAAAGAACGGCGTATCGAGGTGAAAAAAGCCGACCGATTGAGCGGTAAGGCCGTTTTTCAGTCGCTGCCCTATCCCGCCCTGATTGTGACGCTGTTTATCAGCACCCTGATGATCCAATTGGCCAACTCCTCTATCAGCCCGATACTGACGCTGTTTATCAAAGAATTGTCCGGTAACAGTGGCAATATCGCCTTTATTAGCGGCATGATTGCCGCCGTGCCTGGGGTGGCTGCGTTGATTTCCGCACCACGCCTGGGCCGGCTGGGCGATCGTATTGGCACCGCACGCATTCTGCTGGCGGCGCTAGTGCTGACAACCCTGCTGTTCGCCATCATGGCCTGGGTGGAAACACCGCTCCAGTTGGGGATCCTGCGTTTTCTGCTGGGTTTTGCCGACGGTGCCCTGATGCCTGCGGTACAAACGCTGTTGTTGAAGTACTCTTCCGATCAGGTCACCGGCCGCATCTTCGGCTATAACCAGTCGTTTATGTACCTTGGTAATGTGGTCGGTCCGTTGATTGGCTCTGGGGTTTCGGCTTTGATGGGGTTCCGCTGGGTGTTTGCCGTCACGGCAGTGTTGGTGCTGATCAACTGCCTGCAGGTGCGCAGCCAGTTCAAACAGGTCGAGAACAGACGCCGATGAGTGACAGGGCCGCCAGAGCGGCCCTGTAGCGTTAGAACATGGTGTTGTCGTTGGCCGATGTCTCCGGCACTTCCTGATTGACGTCCCAGTGCTCGGTGATCTTGCCCTGATTGTTCACTCGATAAATATCCACGCTGGCGGTACCGCGGTCTTGCGGATTGTTTTTATACAACACGTGGACATACACCAGGTCGCCGCTCACGGCACTGCGGTATATTTTCGCGCTGAACTGCGGGTTATCTTTAAAATTCTGGCTGAAGAAATCCAGGAAGGGTTTGATGCCATCGCCAACAAACGGATTATGCTGTTTGTAGTTTTCCACAATCAGCCGCTGCGCCACGCTGATATCATGCTTATTAAAGAAGCCGGCGTACAGATCTTCCACCACCTTTAATTTCTTTTGATCATGAATGTTTTTATTTCCAGCGACTTTATGTGGCTCGCTGTTTTTAACCGCCAATGCGGGGTAATTGGCCAGTATGCTGCCGACGATAACCAAAGGGATAAATACCTTTTTCATTGTAGCTCCTTTATTTTCCTGAATGACCTATGATTTTCAATTGCCCTTTCAGATGGGTGAAGGTCCCATCCTTACTGGCGATATTGGTATAGACCTCACCCCGCTGGAAATCCTCGACATGGGTGACATTGTCGCCGGATTTGGGTTCGCTCCAGTAGACCATATAAACCCCGGTGCGGATCTCAATCGCGGTATACTGCACGGTGTCGGTCACGCCCTGTGAGGCCGCGCCAATCCCCGTAAAGGTCATGGTTTTGTCGTCGGTAAAATCCAGCTTGAAAGCAAAGTCGCCGAAAGTGACCTGCACGGTTTTTCCGACGGCAATAAACTGCGAATGAATTCGCTGAGCCGCTGTCTCCTTATTTGGCATATCGATATTCTCCGCCATTGCCGTAGGCAATATCATCGTCATTCCCAGGGATATTAACGCCGCCATCCCCACCCTTGTTAATTTACCCATAGTTCCTTCTCCCTTTCCTTGGTTGAAAACGAGAATGATTATTATTTTACCGTGAAGAGCGGAATATAAGAATTGTCTCTATTTAATTATAGAGTTTCAGCAACCATGAGTTTGCTAAGTTAATAAAGAAAGGAAATAACGAGTGATAGACATCACTTTTATCTTAATGAAAGGAATAACCATAGTTAATCTAAGAACAGTTCGAGAACAATGAGCTTATTAATTGAAAATTTGAATAAGCTAATAATAAAGTCTTCTAAAAATATTTACCCCCTCCTGCGGAGAGGGTATTCAGCAAGCGGCAATTAATCGCGCAACCAGGGGGTAAAGGTGACGCCAATCAACAGCCCTTCTGGGCTGAGCAACCGGGTCACGCTCTGGCCCCACGGCTCTTGGCGATTGGCCACCAGCAGTCGATAGCCGCGGTCAATAAGCCCCTGGGTAGCCACGGCCATGTCGGCAACGTCAAACTCCATCCAAGCCTGCGGCACCGGCAGGTCCGCCGGCCATCTATCGCTGCCGAAGCAGGACTGCGCGGCCTGCGCCAGCGGCCAGAGAGCAAAGTGCTTCACGCCTTCCAGCGCGCCGTGCTCGCTCAGCAGATAATCGGCATTGCCTTCCATCGGCTTCAACGGCAACCCCAGGGCATCGACGTAAAATGCCTTGCTGTGCTCTGTTTGTTGGGTAATGGGCCCAAATCCGGCGACAAACAACACGCCAAGTCCTGCGAACTGCTGTTCCATGTTCTCTCCTGTTGAAGTTAACGTCCCTGACGCCGCTGCGTTGGGGAACATCCATAGGCCACTTTGAAGCGATTGCTGAAATGACTGGCGGAGCTGAAACCGCACTCCAGCGCTATCTGCGTCAGCGGCAGTTGGCTGTGGCGCAGCAATTGCTCCGCCTGCTGTAGCCGTGCGCGCATCACAAACTGATGCGGTGCCAGGCCGGTGTCATGTTTGAACATGCGGGCGAAGTGAAACTCGCTCAGCCCCGCCTGCGCGGCCAAATCGGCCAATACCAGCGGCAGATCCAGATGCTGCTCGATATACTCTTTCACCCGTTTGGCAACGGCGGGCGCCAGGCCGCCGCGTACCTGCGGCAACGTCCATTGCAGTTCGCTATAGCGCTGAACCAGACAGGTCATCAGCAACGTGGTGGCGCTGCTGATGGACAGCTGATTGGCCCGTTCCTGCCAGTTGCAACTGAGTAGAAACTGGCGATACAGCAAGGTGATTTGCGGGTCTTCGGCAAACGCGTTAGGCACCAGATTTATCGACGCCGGGCTGCGGTCCCAGATTTGTTCCGCCACCTGGCGCAGGTGCTTGTCGGTGCAGTAAAGGTGGACGAAAGACAGATCGCTGCGTACGTCCCAGGTCGATTCATACTGGCGCGGCATAATGCAGAAACGATCAGGGCCGCCGCCGTTTCTCCACCCTCCGGGCACTTTTTGATAGCACTCGTAACCGTCAGCGACATACAGGCTCAGAGTATGGTGCTCCGCGCTTTCCTGAGTAATGCGGTCGTCACGGTTGGACCAGGCGGCCAGTTCCACCCCGCAGCTTAATCGCACACTGTCGTGCAACTGCGCTTTATGTTCCCGCAGCGTTTCAAACGCCTTGTATCTGGACATTACCGACCCCGCTTTGCTCAATCTTTCCAGTGTAGAGAGTGGCGCACTGCCACACCAGTCATCAGCACGCGCTTTTGCCAAAAAAAGCGCAAGAATATGCAATTGCTCGCAAAGCGCTGAAAGCGCGGTGGCGTACAGCGGCGGATACTGAGCCTATCCATTTTGCCGGAGTTAATTATGAACGCGCTGTTGTACCTTGCCGTGGTGCTGATTTGGGGCACCACCTGGATTGCCATTACCCTGCAGCAGGAAGGCCCGGTGGCCATTCCCGTTTCCATCAGTTACCGTTTCGTGGTTTCCGCCGCGTTGATGTTGGTCATTCTCCTGTTGGCACGGCGCCTGCGTCGTATCGCCCCCCGCGACCATCTGTTTTGCGTCATGCAAGGCTGCTGCGTTTTCGGCTTTAACTTTTACTGTTTTTACCATGCGGCGGCCTATATCAGCAGCGGACTGGAGTCGGTGATTTTCTCGATGGCGGTGCTGTTCAATGCCGTTAACGGCATCATTTTCTTTCGTCAGCGCCCCAGCCCCAACCTGCTGCCGGCGGCGGTGCTGGGCCTGACCGGAATTGTCGCCCTGTTCTGGCAAGATTTGATGGCGACGCAAATGGCGCCGGACCTGTTGAAAGGCATCGGATTAAGCGCCCTTGGCACCTACGGCTTCTCTTTGGGGAATATGATCAGCTCCCGCCACCAGCGGCGCGGGCTGGACATTCTTTCCACCAATACCTACGCCATGAGCTACGGCGCAATCCTGATGGCGCTGATTGCTTTGGCCCAGGGTGCGTCATTCCAGATTGAGTTCAGCAGCCGCTATATCGGCTCGTTGCTGTACCTGGCGATCTTCGGGTCGGTGATTGCCTTTGCGGCCTATTTCAGCCTGCTGGGCCGCATCGGCGCCGGGGCGGCAGCCTACAGCACCCTGCTGTTTCCCCTGGTGGCACTGACCATTTCAACCCTGTATGAAGGCTATCAGTGGCACACCAATGCGGTGATTGGCCTATGCCTGATCCTGCTTGGCAATCTGGTGATGTTTGCCAAACCGGGCCGGTTTGCTGGGTTATGGCGGCGCCCGGTGGCATAACCCAAAGGGCATTATGGTGCAGTAACCCGACCTACAACGGTGCACTATAATGCACCGATTTATTTTAATTAAATAAAATCAATGAATTAAAAGTTGGCATGTTTTCTGCCTTGTTCTCTGCGCAGCTTAATC
>NZ_JACJFQ010000027.1:0-79038 GCF_014164835.1 Serratia sp. OS31
CCCCTTTCGGTTAATAAGTTATTTAATGTTCTTTATTTACTTAATTATTTTTATGGTATTTATTATTGAGATAATCTTTATTTTACGCGGCAATTAACTTACATTTTCGTAGCATATTGATCGCAATCTGCAAGACGACGGGGAGACGGGATTCACTATGGAATGGCTGAATATACTGATCGTCGAAGACGAAACGCCGCTGGCAGAGATGCACGCGGAATTTATCCGGCAAAACGGCGGCTGCCGGCAAATCTGGTTGGCGGGTACCCTGGCGCAGGCCCGTACCATGGTCGAGCGCTTCAAGCCGGATCTGATCCTGCTGGACAACTTCCTGCCCGACGGCCAGGGCATTGAGCTGCTGCGCGAACTGACGCTAAGCGGTTATGCCGGCGGTATCGTCTTTATCACCGCCGCCAGCGACATGGACACCGTGGCCGAAGCCCTGCGCTACGGGGTGTTCGATTACCTGATCAAACCGCTGGCCTATGATCGGCTGGCCCACACGCTATTGCGTTTCAGCCAGCGGCACCAGGCGCTGAAGGATAAGGCACGCCTTAACCAGCGCCGCATTGACCAGATGTTCAATACCTACGCCCGCGGCGAGCCTATGGCGACATTGCCGGCAGGCATCGATGAGCTGACGCTGGTTAAAATACGCGGCCTGTTCGAACAGCCCTCGGCCAGCCACACCGCTGAAAGCGTTGCGCAACAGATGGGGTTAAGCCGCACCACGGCACGCCGTTATCTGGAGTTTTGTACCGCTGCCCAGCAGCTGCGCGCCGAAATCATTTACGGTAAGGTAGGCCGTCCGCAGCGGATTTACCGCCCTGCTCAGCCAGAATAAGCGGTTATTTGATCGCCCCTGCAAGCTTGAATGTAACCGCTTTACTTTTTGGGTTCTCGTCAGCATCTTATTCGGCATGATGCCCCTCTACTCTGCCGACAGGACGATCGCCGATGAGTACACTGCCCTCACCTTCCCTGAAAGACCTTATTGCCCGTCGGGACTGGCAAAATCCGGCCTGCACCCATTATCAGCGGCTGGCTGCGCATCCGCCTTTTGCGAGCTGGCGCGATCTGAACGCGGCGCGTGACGACAGCCCCAGCAGCAGCCAGAAAACGTTAAACGGTGACTGGCAGTTCAGCTATTACCGCAGCCCGCAGGCGGTGCCCGAAGCCTGGCTGCGGCAAGACCTGCCCGATGCCGACCGGCTGGCGGTGCCGTCCAACTGGCAACTTGCCGGTTATGACGCGCCGATCTACACCAACGTCCGCTACCCGATCCCGGTCAACCCGCCACTGGTGCCGGAAGAAAACCCGACCGGTTGCTATTCCCGCCAGTTCACCGTCGATCCCGCCTGGCTGGCCGAGGGGCAGACGCGCATTATCTTTGACGGCGTCAACTCGGCATTTTACCTGTGGTGCAACGGCCATTGGGTCGGCTATTCGCAAGACAGCCGTCTGCCCGCCGAGTTTGACCTCAGCCCCTGGCTGCAGGCCGGTGAAAACCGACTGGCGGTGATGGTGCTGCGGTGGTGCGATGGCAGCTATCTGGAAGATCAGGATATGTGGCGCATGAGCGGGATTTTCCGCGACGTCAGCCTGCTGCATAAACCCGCCACCCACCTGAGCGATATCCGCATCACAACCCCGCTTTACGAAGGCTTCCGCCGTGGCGAACTGGTGGTGGAAGCGCACGTCAATCGACCGACGCAGCACCGGGTGCATCTGCAGCTGTGGCGCGATGGCCAATTGATTGGCGAAAAAACCCAGGCGCTCGGCAGCGAAATTATCGACGAGCGCGGTGCCTATGATGACCGCACAACGCTGCGCCTGCCGGTGGAACAGCCTGCGCTATGGAGCGCTGAAACCCCAACGCTGTACCGGGCCACGCTGGCACTGTTGGCACCAGACGGACAAATCATCGAGGTGGAAGCCTATGACGTTGGCTTCCGCCAGGTCGACATCAGCAACGGGTTGCTGAAGCTGAACGGCCAGCCGCTGCTGATCCGCGGCACCAACCGGCATGAACATCACCCACAGCACGGTCAGGTGATGGATGAAGCCACGATGCGCCACGACATTCTGTTGATGAAACAGCACAACTTCAATGCGGTGCGCTGCTCGCACTACCCGAATCACCCGCTGTGGTACCGGCTGTGCGACCGCTACGGGCTGTACGTGGTCGACGAAGCCAATATTGAAACCCACGGCATGCAGCCGATGAACCGGCTTTCCGACGATCCGCTGTGGCTACCGGCGATGAGCGAGCGCGTGACGCGCATGGTGCAGCGGGATCGCAACCATCCCTGCATTATTATCTGGTCGCTGGGCAACGAATCCGGCCACGGCTGCAACCACGACGCGCTTTATCGCTGGGTGAAAAGCCAGGACCCTACTCGCCCGGTGCAGTATGAAGGCGGCGGCGCCAACAGCGCCGCAACCGACATTATCTGCCCGATGTATGCCCGGGTGGATCAGGATCAGCCGTTCCCTGCCGTGCCCAAGTGGTCGATCAAGAAGTGGATCGGCCTGCCGGATGAACAGCGACCGCTGATCCTGTGCGAATACGCACACGCGATGGGCAACAGCTTCGGCGGTTTTGACCGCTACTGGCAGGCCTTCCGCCAGTATCCGCGCCTGCAAGGTGGCTTCGTCTGGGACTGGGTCGATCAGGCACTGACCCGCCGCGATGATAACGGGGATGAATACTGGGCCTACGGCGGCGACTTCGGCGACACGCCTAACGATCGGCAATTCTGCCTTAACGGTCTGGTATTCCCCGATCGTACGCCACACCCGGCGCTGTTCGAGGCGCAACGCGCCCAGCAGTTTTTCCAGTTTGCCTTCGATGCCACGACGCTGACGTTGACCGTCAGCAGCGAGTACCTGTTCCGCCATAGCGATAACGAACGGCTGGACTGGCGGCTGGAACTGGACGGCGTTGAACGCGCCAGCGGCAGCTTTGACCTTGCGCTACCGCCGCAGGGCAGCGCCAGCTTCCACCTGCTCGACCGCTTGCCGATACTTCATCAGCCCGGCGAGCTGTGGCTGAATGTGGCGGTGGTACAGCCCCTGGCCACCGACTGGTCCGAAGCCAACCATCGCTGCGCCTGGGATCAATGGCCGGTACCGCGCACCCTGCATTTGGCGCCGCCGGCACCGAAAGGCATTGCTCCGCAGCTGAGCCAAAATGACCGGACGATTGAGATCGGCCACGGCAAGCAACGCTGGCAGTTTACCCGCGAAAATGGCCTCCTGAGCCAGTGGTGGCAAGATGGCGAAGCGCTGCTGCTGACGCCGCTGCAAGATAACTTTATTCGTGCGCCGTTGGATAACGACATCGGCATCAGCGAAGTGGAACGCATCGATCCCAATGCCTGGGTCGAACGCTGGAAGCTGGCCGGCATGTACCGGCTGGAAGAGCACTGCACGCTGCTGCAGGCCGATCTGCTGAGCGACAGCGTGCGGGTGGTGAGCGAGCACCGGTTCGGGGTAGATGGGGAAACGCTGTTATGCAGCCGCAAACAGTGGTTGTTCGACAGCCAGGGCGCGGTCAGCGTCAGCGTTGACGTCGCGATCGCCGCCAGCCTGCCGCCACCGGCGCGTATCGGCCTGACCTGCCAATTGGCGGACACCCATTCGCAGGCACAATGGCTGGGCCTGGGGCCGCATGAAAACTATCCGGACCGTCGCCTCGCCGCGCAATTCGGGCGCTGGCAGCGGTCGCTGGAAGAGCTGCACACGCCATACATCTTCCCCGGCGAAAACGGCCTGCGCTGCGACACCCGCCAGTTGCAGTACGGCGACTGGCACATCGACGGACAGTTCCACTTTTCGCTCAGCCGCTACGGCCTGCGTCAGCTGATGGACTGTAGCCACCAGCATCTGTTGCAACCGGAAGCCGGTACCTGGCTCAATCTGGACGGCTTCCATATGGGCGTCGGCGGCGACGATTCCTGGAGCCCGAGCGTCAATGCGGACTACCTGCTCAGCCGCAGCCATTACCACTATCAGTTGCGGTTAAAACGCGCGGAACAGGGCTAAATCTGCCAAAACCTCAACGGGTTGCGCATTCTGTAAGCAAACAGTCACAGAATGCGTAATCCGCCTTTGACATGCTGCCAACACCCCGTTATGATTCCGGCCGTTCACACGATTCCTCTGTAGTTCAGTCGGTAGAACGGCGGACTGTTAATCCGTATGTCACTGGTTCGAGTCCAGTCAGAGGAGCCATATTAGAGAAGCCCGCTCAGGGAAACCTGAGCGGGCTTTTTGCTTTTGTTTTTTCTGACCGGCGGCTATGAGCGAGGAGCGGGCGAGATCGACTCCCCATAGAGGCTACCTTAAGTGGCGTATGGTGAATGTAGGCAAGGAGCATGTTTCATGGTAAGTGGACTGATGCTTTTAGTGAACACTCATAATTATTAGCGGTAGTAACAATACGTTCCGCAAGTTATTTCTGGTTATCATCGACATATTTTCTATAGAAATTTAGTCTGCGGAGTGTAAAAATAACTCACGAAGAAGCAAGAGCACCGCTGTATTTCTCTGGAACAATAATCAATGGCAATAAATTAGTTCGGGGATGCGCTAAGAGTTGGGCTTCTGTATCGATTTGATGTTCATATTTTGATGTTCATATAAAGAAAACTTCGAAGTTTGACACGTATTACTACACAGGGATTACCTTATGCCACTTCGCTTCAGACAAACATTCACTCTTTTCCCTGGCGTTCGTCTTAACATCGGTAAGCGTGGAATAAGCGCGAGCATTGGCGTACATGGCGCAACAGTCAATGTTGGGCAAAAAGGAATCAGAGCAACAGTCGGATTACCAGGTTCAGGTGTATCGTATACAACACCTACCTTCCCCTTCGAAGATAAGCATTCAGTTACCCATCCACCAACTCCGTCGTCTACAGACTCTCATTTTGAGATACCCGAGGCCGCGCCAAGTAATACTCCATTAAACGCCAAAATTTATATGCCCCAGGCTGGCATGAATGAAATTTCCAGCGCTTCGATTGAAGTTCTGACAAGTACATCCCTTTTACCTTTACGAGATTTGATGGCTAAAGCACGAGAGCAAAAGGCTGAGATAAAAGCTGATTTACAAGAGGCTCTTGCTGAAGAATCAAAACAAAAGAGCGAATTGATTCGACGTAAATCAAGCATATTCCGTTGGTTTTACAAACGCCGTATTGCAGAACTTGAGACAGATCTTCCCCAAACTCAAGCAGAAATATCTCGTCTCATATCTTGGGAAGATAGCACTAACATTGCTATGACTTTCGAAAGTAGTGATTGCTCACAGCGAGCTTATGCTGCAATGGTTCGTGCATTCGACGTATTAAAATCGAGTATCAAAAAATGGGATATTACCGCGGATAAGGCTACAGACCAGTTTGCCGAAAGGACGCTAGCAACTAGGTCTGTTAATCGCCATCCGGTTACCTTCGATTTCAGTTCAACTGATCTCATTCAGTTCACAGGACGAGCGATGCGGTTTGAAAATATCAACGGTGACGATATCTTGCTTTATCCAGGTGTTGCTGTCATGCCACGCGCCGATGGGGCATTCGCTCTGATTGACTTACGCGAACTACAAATCAGTGCAGAACATCGAGGATTCCAGGAGGAGGATGGTGTTCCGAGTGATGCCAGTGTAGCTGGGTATACGTGGGCGAAAACAAACAAGAATGGCTCACCAGACCGTCGATTTAAAGATAACTATCAAATCCCCATTTGTGTTTATGGGAATATTACTTTCCAGTCTCAAACCGGGATAACTGAAGAATATATGGTATCGAATGCCGATGCCGCTCAAGCCTTTGCCGAGGCAGTCAAACGCTACCAGATCTCGCTCACTGAATCTGAGTTGTTGGTATAGCGTCTTAAACGTCCGCTATGAGCGAGAAGCGGACATCGGCTCTTAATCGTCATTGTGATAAAATATGACTGAGCACGTGTTTGACTGGTGGCTATTTTATAAACAGTATAACAGCGGAATGACACCGATACACCATAAGACGGGAATAGGAGAACGTACGAGGGAGCGATCCATCGGAAACGGTGGGGATCTTTAAGTCCAGTCAGGTCTCGCCACTTCTGATTTGAGTACCGGGAATCACCTGATTTCTGAGAAACTCATCAGGAGGGCGAGGCCTATGGAAAAACGCCCCTACGGGCCGCGGCGTTCTTGCCCTGGCTTTTCGTTACGCTTACCGTTTGGCAGCTTTATACAAAAAAACAGGCTGTACCAGGCATAATCCGGCAGTTTATCGAGAAAAATGTCCGTCAGACTGTCTTTTTCGTCCGTAACTCGGTGCCATATCCGCGTGCATAACGATCCATGCTATTAAAACGCACTGACGCGATTGTGGAGCGCTTTAAGGGGAGAAGATGTATGTTTTGAGGCTCAGACTGGAAAATCGCGCACCGCCCGTCTGAGCAGTGCGCGTAAGGCGACGTTATGGTAAATAGCACGATATTGATTATGTATATGAGGTGTCACCTCGGTGTATAATCATATTAAAAATAAACAGAGGTGTGTATGGAAAAGGTTTTTAGTGACATCATTATTGATGAAATTTACAAAGGAGTTGTTCAAAGAAATTACCCAGAAAAAATATTGACATGGCCTTTAATTAATGGTTTTAACATAAAAGTAGGCTCTCTTTTAGGAAAGTACCAAATTCTTATTTATAAGAACACTGGGAATAGCGGATTCAAGACATCCAATGGTATTGGTGAGTTATCGAAAGATATCTTTAATGGATGTTTTTATCCAGATGGGAGTCTTGACTTTAAAAATGCCACATTAGTAGTTGAGAAAATGTTTGATGTTAAAGAAAAAGATGCTGTTTTTATTGTAGAGACCATAACAAATGGCGATGGAACCTTTGTTAAAAGTGGTTCGTATATTGACGAACAGATTAATATTATTTTAAAAAAACATGAGATGGCATTAAATATGATACCATTGCAAATATTCCTCAGTCACAAAACTATCGACAAGCCCAAAGTCAGGGAGTTTCATAAAGTATTAAAGACTCTAGGTTTCGATCCTTGGCTTGACGAGGACAAAATGAATGCTGGAGTTGAGTTGGAACGCGCTTTAATCAAAGGGATGAAAGATTCTTGCGCTGCTGTTTTCTTTATTACACCGAGTTATAAAGATGATAGTTACTTATCCGCCGAAATTAACTACGCTATATCTGAAAAAAGAAAAAGACCTGATTTCTCAATTATAGCCTTGGTCTATGAAGAGGTGGGTAGAAAAGGTGTTGTGCCTGATTTACTAACCCCATATGTGTGGAAGGAACCTAAGAATGATTTGGAGGCCATGAGGTATTTGCTTGATGCTTTACCTGTGAAAGTGGGTTCTATTGAGTTGAAAAAATAGAGTTTACTTCAGTTATAGTCGTTAACTCATAAGGTTCAAAAAGAATAAGCTAAATTGAAATAAAAAAACCGCCTAAAAATGAAGTGAACCCCATTTATTGGACACTTTTTCTCGCGGCTAATATGGCCTGAGTTCGGTACTGTACCGGGCTTAGGCCGTTTAGTTTTACTTTGATTCGCTCGTTGTTGTAGTAGTCGATGTAGTGAGCTACGGCTTCTTTCTACTGTTCAGTGTCTTTGTACTCTTCGTTGTACAAACACTCACTTTTCAGGAGACCAAAGAAGTTTTCTATCACTGCATTATCGAGGCAGTTCCCTTTTCGTGACATGCTCTGTTTGACACCATGCGAGGTAAGTTTCGCCTGATAACTTGCCATTTGATACTTCCATCCCTGATCCGAATGCAGCACCGGGTTGTCGTTCTCACCAAGTTTCTGCAATGCCACATCAAGCATCTTGCGAACGAGGTTTACCCCAGGAATTTTATCCATATTCCAAGCAACGATCTATCGGTTATACAGATCCAATACTGGGGATAGATACAGCATTATTTTAATTATGGGAAGTTAACTCATCAAACCGATTGATTTTAAAAAATACTATTTATGTAAATGCGGTACTACCTTAGTCCGCTTCTAGTACAAAGCAGACCTATCATCTTACCAAAACGCTATCAACCCCCCATAGTTTGACTAGAAATCCATTTATCAGCACGCCAACAATTAATTAGCTTATTATCGGACAAGTTATTTTCCCTCATATAAATCATTTTACAAAAAAACCACCAAAGAAGCATTAATCAAGAAATCCGCTTTATTAACGCAATTAACGCAACGCCGCCCTCTTTCCCTTCCTTTTAACACCTCTATCAATAAAATAAAACTCAATAGCCAAAAACTATCACAACAGTCAACTATTCCTATTTTATCTATCTGCATCTACTGACTACGCTTAATGCTGAGTGTCGATAGGCTCCCCGCTGCGAGCCTGACGAAGAGAGATCATTTTTTATTATTGTAAATCAGTTGATTAGATAAACCCTTAGCGCAACACCCGATGTGGGCTTTCGCCCGCGACAGCAAGCTAACGGCTCCCTCAGGCATCAGACATTTCGGGCCTGGCGAGCAACCTACGAAGCAGAGAGCGCAACATGACAACTGAAAGCAAATGCCCCTTTTCGGGCGGCGGTAAACTGAATGCCCCGCGCCGCGGCCCTTCGAATCAAGACTGGTGGCCCAACCAACTTAGCCTGAAGCCGCTGCACCAACACTCCCCCCTCTCCAACCCGATGGACCCGGACTTCGACTACGCCAAAGCCTTCAACAGCCTTGATCTGGCGGCGGTGAAACAAGACCTGCACGCCCTGATGACCGACTCGCAGGAGTGGTGGCCGGCAGACTTTGGCCACTATGGCGGCCTGTTTATCCGCATGGCCTGGCACAGCGCCGGGACCTACCGCATCGGCGACGGTCGCGGCGGTGCGGGTGAAGGCCAGCAGCGTTTTGCGCCGCTCAACAGTTGGCCCGACAACGTAAGCCTTGATAAGGCCCGTCGCCTGCTGTGGCCGATTAAGCAAAAATACGGCCGTAAAATTTCCTGGGCCGACCTGATTATCCTGACCGGCAACGTGGCGCTTGAATCCATGGGCTTTAAAACCTTTGGCTACGCGGGCGGCCGCGCCGACACCTGGGAACCGGATGATGTTTACTGGGGCTCGGAAAAGATCTGGCTGGAACTGAGCGGCGGTCAGAACAGCCGCTACTCGGGCGATCGCGACCTTGAAGACCCATTGGCCGCAGTGCAAATGGGCCTGATCTACGTGAACCCGGAAGGGCCGGACGGTAACCCCGATCCGGTCGCTGCGGCGCGCGACATCCGCGAAACCTTCGCCCGCATGGCGATGAACGACGAAGAAACCGTCGCGCTGATTGCCGGCGGCCACACCTTCGGCAAGACCCACGGCGCGGGCCCGGCGTCGCACGTTGGTGACGATCCTGAAAGCGCAGGCCTTGAACTGCAGGGCCTCGGCTGGCATAGCAGCTTCGGTACCGGCAAGGGTAAAGACGCCATCACCAGCGGTTTGGAAGTCACCTGGACCACCACCCCGACCCAGTGGAACCACGACTTCTTCCGGCACCTGTTCGAATACGAGTGGGAGCTGACGCAAAGCCCGGCCGGGGCGCACCAGTGGGTAGCCAAAGACGTCGGCGAAACCATTCCCGACGCCTTCGATCCCAACAAAAAGCAGCGCCCGACCATGCTGACGACTGACCTGTCGCTGCGTTTCGATCCGGCCTATGAAAAGATCTCACGTCGTTTCTATGAACATCCTGACCAGCTTGCCGATGCCTTCGCCCGCGCCTGGTACAAGCTGACCCACCGCGATATGGGACCGCGCGCTCGCTATCTCGGCCCGGAAGTGCCGGCCGAAGAGCTGATTTGGCAGGATCCGATCCCGGCGGTCGATCATGAGTTGATTAACGATCAGGATATCGCCGATCTCAAAACCCGGATCCTGGCCTCCGGCCTGCCGGTGTCGGTGCTGGTTTCCACCGCCTGGGCATCCGCCTCCAGCTTCCGCGGTTCCGACAAACGCGGCGGGGCCAATGGGGCGCGCATTCGTCTGGCGCCACAAAAAGATTGGGCGGTGAACGAGCCTGCTCAGCTGGCACAAACCCTGGCCACGCTGGAAGGTATTCAGCAGGCCTTTAACCAGGCGCAGTCAGGTAACAAACGCGTCTCACTGGCAGACGTGATCGTGCTGGCCGGTGCGGCAGGCATTGAGAAGGCGGCGATCAGCGCCGGGCACCCGGTGAGCGTTCCCTTCACGCCGGGCCGCATGGACGCAACGCAGGAGCAGACCGACGTCGAATCCTTCGAAGCGATGGAACCGGTGGCCGATGGCTTCCGCAACTACCTGAAGCAGCAATTCAGCGTGCCGGCCGAGGCGCTGTTGGTTGATAAAGCCCAGCTGTTGACGCTGACCGCGCCGGAAATGGCGGTATTAGTGGGCGGGTTGCGGGTGCTGAACGCCAACGTCGGTCAAAGCCAGCATGGCGTGTTGACCCAACGCCCGCAGGCGCTGACCAACGACTTCTTCGTCAATTTGCTGGATATGGGCACCACCTGGAAAGCGGCAAACGAAGACGGCGTGTTTGAAGGGCGCGACAGCCAAACCGGCGCGCTCAAGTGGACGGCGACGCGTGCCGATCTGATTTTCGGTTCGCACTCTCAGCTGCGGGCTTTGTCGGAAGTCTACGGCAGCTCAGACGCCCAGGGCAGCTTCGTGCGCGACTTTGTCGCCGCCTGGACTAAGGTGATGAACCTCGATCGTTTTGATCTTGCTTAAGAGATATAACGGGCGCGGCATGCCGCGCCCGTACGCCAAATACCAGTGAAGGTTTTGTCAGTAGCCTGAAAGCCCGCTTAAGCTAACCTAAGCGGGCTTTTTATTTCATTGGAGACAGCCTGTTTTATTCGCCCTTCGGCTGCCGTCCCAGGTGCCGTAAATCGAGCGTCAGGAAGTGATGCACCTGCGGTTTTTCCGGGCCAATATGAAACTTAAGCGCCTCTTGCTGTAGATCGGCATCGGCATGCGAAACCCGCTGATGCTGGCGCAAATGCTCGGCCCACGACTCCACCATAAACCACTCCATCACGCATTGCGGATCGGCGGTATGTTCAGTCAGCCCCCAGGCATAGGCACCATCGCGGCGACGTACCCGCGAAAGCTGTTGCAGCATGTGCAAAAACTGCGGACGATCTTCCAACCGCACGCGATACTCCACCTGGATCATAACCGGCCCACGGTCGTTCTCCATCGGGGTATTGAGCAAAGGCTCAGGCCAATGGTTGGAAGGCTGCAGATCGGCCTCGCCTTCCGGCAGGCGAATGCGGTGGAATATCAGCGAGATGATCAACAGCCCGATAGCGCCCGTCAGCAGCGTCGCGGCCACGCCAATTTCCTGCGCAATCAGCCCCCACAGCAGGCTGCCTGCGGCCATCGCGCCATTGAACACCATCAAATAAATCGCCAGGCCGCGTCCGCGCACCCAGTTTGGCAAAACGCCCTGTGCCGCGCCGTTCAGCGAGGTCAGTGCGATAATCCAGCCCGCCCCCAGCGCCAGCAGCAACACCACGGCCAGCCACTGCGGCGGGGCCAACGACAGCAGACCCATCACCAGCGCGGTGATCGTCGCCGCCAACAGCACCAGGCCATCAGAGTTCAGGCGTTGACGCAGCCGTGGCAGCAGGATCGCACCGCCGATCGCGCCAGCGCCGACCGCCCCCAGCAAGATGCCATAGAAACCGGCGGTGCCCCCCAGCATCTGCCGTGCCACCAGCGGCAGCAGCGCCCATACCGAGCTGGAAAACACAAAGAATACCGCCGCGCGCAGCAGCACCACGTGCAGCTCATGGCTGGCGCGGGCATAGCGAATGCCGGCGCGAAAAGCGCCAAAGAAATGCTCGGAAAGGCCGCTGTCTTCTGTCTTTGGCCTACGCCACCACAGCAACGCAGCAACCACGAACACGTAGCTCAGGATATCGGCACCGTAGGCTGCACCGGCGCCAAAACTCGCCAACAGCAGGCCCCCCGCCGCCGGCCCGATGGCTCGGGCGATGTTGATCCCCAACGAGTTCAACGCCACCGCATTTCTGAGATCGGCACGTGGCACCAGCTCCGGGACGATGGATTGCCAGGTCGGCCCCATCAGCGCCCCGCCAATACCGCCGATAAAGGTCAGCGCCAGTAAGTACTCTACGGTTAATGCCCCGCTTTGCGACAGCAACAACAAGGTGCCGCTGACGCAGGCCAGCAAAATTTGCACAAAAATAAGGAAGCGGCGACGGTCGAGAATATCCGACAGCACCCCGGCCGGGATCGCCAACAGGAATACCGGCAGCGTGGCGGCGGTCTGCATCAGTGCCACCGCCGAAGGGTTCGAGGAGAGATCCGTCACCAACCAGGAACTGGCGACGTCACGCATAAAGCTACCGACGTTGCCCAACACCGTGGCCCCCCACAGCACCGCGAATACCGGGATCTTCAACGGTGCGAAACCGCCGGGTGCTGCCTTGCTCTCAGCCGGTTCGGCCATCTTTGTGCTCCTTTAGATCGTATAGCGCCACCAGCAGCAACGCGCCTGCCAGCCCAATATGTTCAAAAAAACCGTTCATGCCGGTAAAGCACTCCGGCGGACTCAATTCCCAGAAGCGGTTAGCCATCAGCGTGGCGGCCAGGGTAAACCCGGCCAGCGCCAACGCCCCCAACCAGCGGTAGAAACCGGTCAGGATCAGCAGCGAGGCCCCCAGTTCCAGCAGGATCACCAGGCCGGCGAACAGCGCCGCCGGCTGCAGGCCAAAATGGGTCATTTCCGCCATGGCGCCAGTAAAACCCAGCGCCTTGACCAGGCCCCCCTGAATATAGGCGGCGCAAATCGCCAGCAGCATCAGCCAGCGGCTAAAGGGCGTATCAACGGCATGTCTTATCTGAGAGAGAAAAGCGCTTGCGCTCATGGTCTTCTCCGGTTCACAGGCTTTATCTCCCCTGCGGGGTGAATTCAAGACTGAATAAACGCCAGCAAATCGGCATTAAACTGTTCGGAATCGGTCTGCGCCAGGCCGTGAGACCCACCCGGATAGACCTTCAATTCAGCCTGCCTGATAAGCTTAGCGGCTTTCATTGCGGATGCAGCGATCGGCACAATCTGGTCGTCATCGCCGTGCACAATCAGCGTCGGCTTGTCGATAGCCAGCAGATCGGCGGTATAGTCGACCTCCGAAAACTCGCGAACGCAGTCATATAACCCTTTGATTCCGCCCTGCATCCCCATCAGCCAAAAGCTGTCCTTTAGCCCGGCGTTGGCCTTGACCCCCTTGCGGTTGAAACCGTAAAAAGGCAGCGCCAGATCCTTGAAGAACTGCGAACGATTTTCCGCCGTTCCGCTGCGAATGCCGTCGAATGCCGACATCGGCAGGCCCTGCGGGTTGGCCGCGCTTTGCAGCATCAGCGGCGGCACCGCCCCCACCAGCACCACTTTCGCCACTCGCGCGCTGCCGTGGCGGCCGATGTAGTGCGCCACTTCCCCGCCGCCGGTGGAATGCCCCACCAGGATCAGATCGCGCAGATCCAGCGCTTCGATCAGCTCCGCCAGATCGTCCGCATAGCGATCCATGGTATTGCCGTTCCAGGTTTGATCCGAACGGCCGTGGCTGCGGCGATCGTGCGCGATAACGCGATAACCGCATTGGCCGAAGAACAGCATTGAGTTGTCCCAGGCATCGGCGGTTAACGGCCAGCCGTGAGAAAACAGTATCGGTTGCCCGCGGCCCCAGTCTTTATAAAAGATACCAGTGCCGTCTTGGGTGGTCAGGATGCTCATGGGGTTTCTCCCGGAGGTGATGTGGTACATCTTCCGGCTTAACATTAAGGCAGGAGGGAAAGCGGTGATAACGGAATTATTTTCGGATGATCGCAAGTTTTTTTGCTGAAGATCCCGGCGCTGCGCGGAGAGGCGGCGCCGGGATTGGCCTCAGATATTTTCCAGATCGATTCCGCGCGTTTTCGGGCCAAACACGCCAATGACCACCATCACAATCAGCATGCTGGCCACGATAAAGGCGATAACCCCCACCGAGCCGCCGTATTGCAGAATGATGCCGATAATCAGGCTGCTGAATACCGTCGACAGCCGGCTGAACGAATAGCAGAAGCCGACGGCGCGGGCGCGTATGTAGGTCGGGAACACTTCCGATTGATAAGAATGGTAGCTGTAGGTCAGCCAGGCATTGGACCAGGTGATGAAGAACCCACAAAGGATCAGCCAGACGGGGTTGTTTTGCAGGGCAAACAGCGAGCCGAAGATCACCGTCACCAGGCAGGAAAGTACAATCTGCCACTTGTTTTCCATCTTGTCGGCATAGCGGCTGCACAACAGCGATCCCAACGGGTAAGCCAGGGTAATAAAGAAAGCATACAGCAGGCTGTGGGTGATGGAGGCCCCCTTTCCGGCCAGCAGAGCGGGCAGCCAGTTGCCAAAGCCAAAGAATCCGATGGCCTGGAAGAAGTTCATCACCACCAGCATCAGGGTGCGACTGCGGTAACGCGGCGACCAGATATCCTTAAAGCTCCCCTGCGCCGGCATTTCGCTCTGCGCTTGTGGATCATGCGCAGGAAAATCCGCCGTATGGGTGACGCCGCAGCGCCGTTCCATCGCCAGCATCACCTGCCGGACTTCCGGGTAGCGCCGCTGCTGCGCCAGCCAGCGCGGCGATTCCGGCAGGCCTTTACGCACCAGCCAGATCACCAGCGAAGCCACCGCACCGGCGATCACCACGTAACGCCAGCCGCTCAGGCCCAGAATGGTTTGCGGCACCAGCCACCACGACATTAACGCCACCGTCGGCACGGAAAGAAACTGGATGAAGAAAGAGAAGGCAAACGCCCGGGTGCGCAGATGTGCGGGCACCCATTCGGTCAGGTAAGTATCGATCGTCACCAGCTCGATGCCCAAGCCGACGCCGACCAAAAAGCGCAGGAAGATCACCCATTCGGCCTGATGTTGAAAAGCCAGACACAGCGAAAAGATGCCATACCAGGCCAGTGCAAACATAAAGGTGGTGCGGCGGCCAAAGCGGTCGGCATAGGGGCTGAGCAGGCTGGCGCCGATAAACAGGCCAAGGAATGTGGCGGAGGCGAATGCCGCCTGGTCGGAGAGGCCGAACACGCCCTGCGCACCGGTGTGGAAGATGCCTTCGGCGATTAAGCCGGTGCTGATGTACCCGGTCTGGAACAGGTCGTAGAGTTCAAAAAAACCGCCCAACGCCAGCAAGGCAATGAACCGCCAAAGACCGGCGGAGGTGGGCAATGCATCAATTCTTGCCGACAGATCCCGTTCATGGATCGGCGACTGGGCCGCCCCCACGCTTTCCGCAACCAAAGACTCACTCACCATTAACCTCGCCATAACATAATCGATAATTTTCTATGCTATCGGCTCGGCGTCGGAGTTAAATATTTAATTAGCAGACTATGAAAAAAATATAAGCATAAAAATCTGCAGCAATCTGTTTTGCTGAGAGAAAATTTAACCGGGGTGGCAATGCCCGACAGCGAGTCGTTGGCCCACTGTCGGTGTGCAGGGGTTTAGCGAATGTGGTGGTGTTGCAGGCGTTCGCTGCGGTAAAAGTTCAGCACACACCAGCCGAGGGCGATCAGCGCCAGCGGCGCAGCGACAAAGCCGATGTTGCCCATGCCCAGATGCCGGCTGACCTGGTTACCCAGCAGCGCGCCGCCGCCGATACCGAAATTGTACAACCCGGAGTAGATCGACATCGCCACGTCGGTGGCGTCCGGCGCCAGGTTCAACACCTTGGCCTGCATCGACAGGCCAATCGCCATGATGGCCATACCCCACACCGCAAACAGCAGCGTCAGGTGATTTTCATTGCCGGAGGCCGGCAACAGCAGCAGCAGGCTCAGCATCAACAGCGCGATGGCGCCGATGAAAAAGCCCGACGGAAAACGTTCGCTGAAACGGCTAAACAGCAGGCTGCCAATGATACCGGCGGCACCGAACAGCAACAGCATCAGCGTGGTGAAGTTTTCCGACAGCCCGGCCACGGTCTGAATAAAGGGTTCGATATAGCTGTAGGCGGTGAAATTCGCCGTCACCACGATGATGGTCAGCATATACAGGCTGACCAGCGCCGGACGCTTAAACAGCATCGGCACGCTGGACAGCGAACCGGAATGCTCGCTTTTCAGCACCGGCAGCAGACGCCACAGCAGCACCAGCGCCAGGGTGGCGCAAACCGCGATGCCGATGAAGGTCATGCGCCAGCCGAGGATCTGACCAATCACGCGGCCCAGCGGCAAGCCGAGCACCATCGCCAGCGCGGTACCGCCCGCCAGCAGGCTTAGCGCCTGCGCCTTTTTGCCCGCCGGGGCGACGCGGATCGCCAGCGAGGCGGTGATCGACCAGAAGACCGCGTGGGCCAGCGCCACGCCGGCACGGGAAATCACCAGCGTGGTGAAGTTCCAGGCCACGGCGGTCAGCACATGGCTGGCGATAAACAGGATGAACACCCCGATCAGCAGCTTGCGCCGTTCAATCTTGCTGGTGAGCAGCATGCACACCAGGGAGGCGGAGGCGACAATCCAGGCGTAAATGGTGATGATCAAACCCACTTGCTCGGTCTGCATTGAGAAACTTTTGGCGATGTCGCTCAGCAACCCCACCGGAATAAACTCGGTGGTATTGAAGATAAAGGCCGAGACGGCAAGGATGACCACGCGCAACCAGGCGGTTGAGCGAGATACCTGGGTTTGTTCCATGTTAATCGGGATCCGGACAGGTGCGGGAAGTAGCGATATTTTAACCAATCGCCGGGGTAAATGCGATATAGGTCACACTTTTATTCGCCTGTTTTTTTCGACAGGCCTTTGCCGCGCAAAGGCCTGCAAAGCAGCAGGCCATTAGCGAAAATAAGCAGGCTTTATTGGCTGATGCAGCGTTGTAACGCCTCAACCGAGGTATTAATACCGGCATCGACCGACATGGTCAGATCTTCCATCTCCAGCGAAACCCAGTCGTTGTAACCCATCATGCGCACCACCGAGAAGAACTCCTTCCACCACTGCAAATCCTGCCCGCACCCGACGGCCACATAGTTCCAGGCACGCTGCGCCACCTGTTCCACCGGCCGGGTTTCCAGCAGCCCGTTGACCGCCACTATCCCCCTTTCCAGCCGAACATCTTTGCCGTGTACGTGGTGGATCGCGTCCCCCAGGCGCCGTGCGACGGCGATGGGATCGGCCCCCATCCAGATCAGGTGGCTCGGATCGAGGTTCAAACCCACCATGGGCCCCACCGCGTCGCGCAGCCTGAACAGGGTGTCCGGGTTCCACACCAGCATCGAGCTGAAATTTTCCAGCGCGAACTTCTCGATGCCGAACGCCTGGGCTTTATCCACCAGCTTCTGCCAATAGGGGATCGCCACCTCGTTCCACTGGTAGTCCAGGCAGTTTTTCAGCGTCGGTGGCCAGCTGACGGTATAGGTGATCCAGTTGGGGATACTGTCGCCGGGTGCCGCAGGTGGCAATCCGCTCATCATAACGATTTTTTTCACCCCCAGGCTGGCGGCCAGCGCCAGCGTGTTGTCGGTCTCATGGCGGTGTTTTTCGCCCAGAACGCACGGTTCCAGTGGATTGCCGGAAACGTTCAGCGCCGCAATTTTCATGCCGCGGCTTTCCAGCGCCGCCATCAGCCGCCGCCGCTTGCCCGCGTCCTGCAACAGCGCCACGGTGTCCAGATGCGGTGCCGAAGACCAGCCGCCGGTGGTCATTTCCACGCCAAACACCCCCAGTTCGCCCAGGCGATCCAGCATGGCTTCAAACGGCAGGTGGCCCAGGCTATCGGTACAGAAAGAAAGTTTCATGCTCTTGCTCCGGGTTGAATAGTTTATTCAAAGGTCACCCAACGGGCGCCCTCGTTGGCGGAACGCACGCAGTTTTCAATCCAGCGCACGCCCTCGATCCCGGCGTCGATATCCGGATACACCAGTTGCGCCAGCGCCTGCCGATCGCCGCGGCGGGTGGCGTCAATGGCCAGGGCAAATTTCAGGTAAATGTTGGCCCAGGATTCGGTCAGGCCTTCGGTATGCAAAGCCCCCAGCCGTTCCCAGGCGTTGCAGGCATCGTCCAGATACGCCATGCCGCGATACAGCGTCTGGTTCGGCTGCCCCTGCACCTCGTAGCGCAGCTCGCTGGGGTTGATGTCGCTCCACTCCAGGCTGGCCTTCGACCCTACGATGCGAATGCGCTGGCTGCTCATGGCACCGGCATTCACCGAGGAGGCCCACATCCGCCCTACCGCGCCGCTTTCATAGCGCATCATCACCAGCGCGTTGTCTTCCAGCGGTGCACGCGAGGGAATAAAACTTTGCCGATCGCAAAGCAATTCGCGGATCTGCATCTGCGGCATCACCAATTGGGAGAGGTAATAGGTGTGGGTGGAAATATCCCCCAGCACAAAGCTCGGGCCGGAGATCTTGGGGTCAATACGCCATTTCTGCGCTTCGCTTAGGCGATCCACTTCGTCCGTGGCATTAAAACCGTGGGTATATTGCAGATCCACCATCCGAACTTCGCCGATCTGGCCGTTGGCGATCATCGCGCGCATTTGCAGCAGCAGCGGGTGGCCGGAGAAACCGTAAGTCACGCCGACGATCAGGTTTTTTTCCGCCGCCAGCGCTTTAATCTCATAGGCTTCCTGGCTGGTGAAAAACAGCGGTTTCTCGCAGATCACGTGCAACCCGGCCTGCAGCGCCGCGCGGGTAATTTCATAATGCGTGCCGTTCGGCGTCGCCACCGACACCACTTCAATACCGTCCTCCCGCCGTGCCTCTTGGGCGAACAACGTGCGGTAATCCTCATAGCAGCGTTCGGCCGCTACCCCCAGATTCACGCCGAACTCACGGCCGCGTTCCGGCACGATATCAAACGCGCCGGCCACCAGCTCAAAAGCGGTATTATCCCGTAGCGCCCCGCAGCGATGCTTGTATCCCACCTGCCCCAACCGCCCGCCGCCGACCATTGCCCAGCGCAGAGGGTGCGCCGTTTTTCTTTCGCCATTTAACATAGTTGCTCCCGAAGCTTTAGATTTGACCGTTTCCGTCGCCGTGCACCCGGGTGCAAATTTTAAATGCACCCGGGTGCAAAATAAGGTGGCAACTTGACCGCAAAACAAATGCCCCCTGCGATGGACTATTGGAGAGGGTCAAAAATAAGTCAAATGCGCCACGACAAATCTGCCGATCAGGATCACAAATTACCGCTAAAAAGATCCGCCGCGTTGTGCCGATGGTTTGCAGGATCCTCGCGCCGATGTCGGCAACTCCCGCATTCCGTAACGCTGTGCTAATCTGTTGAACCCATACCGTTTTTTCATCACGAGCGAAAGATGATGACGAAGAAACCCGGCTCTACCCCGGCGCCCGCAGCACGCAAGGCGACGGCCAGCGATGTGGCCGCCCGTGCCGGCGTGTCTAAATGGACGGTATCGCGCGCCTTTACCGACGGCGCTTCGATTTCACCGCAGACGCTGCTGCGCGTACAGACCGCAGCGCGTGAATTGGGTTACCGCCCTAACCTGCTGGCGCGCAGCCTGTCGAAAAAGAGCACCCGCATCATCGGGCTGGTGGCGGACGAGTTGAAAAATCCGCATATCTTTACGCTGCTCGATGAAGTGACCCGGCAGTTGCAAAGCCGTGGTTATATGGCTTTGCTGCTCAATATCACCTCTGAACGCGATTATGAATCGGTGCTGACGCTGGCGGACCAAATGCAGGTGGACGGCCTGCTGTTCCTCGGCACGCTGCTTAATGACCGGCTGATTGCGCTGGCGCAGGACATTCACCGTATTCCGCTGGTGGTGCTGTACCGCTACAGCGAAAGCCCTTACATCCAGGTGCTGGCGACCCATGGTCATCAGGCCGGGCGCGAAATCGGCGAGCTGCTGCTCGCGCAAGACTATCAACGTATGGGATATCTGGCTGGGCCGATAAGCGAGTCCACTCAATTGCGCCGCCTTGACGGTTTCCGCGCCGCGCTGGCAGAACGGCAGCGTGACGTCAGCGTGGTGCTACAGGCCCCGCACTATCAGCGCCTTTGCGGTATGGAAGCTTTTTCCGCCTATCTGGCCGCCACCCCGGCGGCGCAGCGGATAGACGCTATTTTTTGCGAGAATGACATTCTGGCGGTCGGCGTCATCGATGCCATACGCGCCACGCCGGATTGTACGCCGATTGCCGTGGTGGGGTTTGACGACATCGAGCTGGCGTCCTCGCCCAGCTACCAGTTGACCACCTATCGCCAGCCGATGCAGCAGCTGATCGCCGATGGCATTCACTGCCTGACGCAGGCCTTCGAACCCGGTGGACAAAAGCTGTATACCGGCGAATTGATCGTCCGGCAATCACACATAAAAAAAGCCTGATACTACCTAAAGACGGCGAGAAATCGGGTCACTGCTATGAGGTCACTATGTCAGCTATCTACGATTGGTCCGTACTGGCACTTCGCCGTATTTACGATCGCCGCATCAGCGGCGCGCCGGTCCTCGACAGCACCCGGCTGTTTCCCGATGCTCAACGTTTTACCGCTCACTGGCGGCAGATACGCGAGGAGGCGCTGACCGTTGGGCAAGATCTGCGTAATATTCCACGATTTCACGAGATCATGAGCGAACAGGCGTCGATCTCCGCCAATGACGCTCGCGACTGGCGCATGTTTATCATGCAGGCCTACGGCCAACCGATAGCGCGTAATCTCGCCCGCTGCCCGCAGCTTGCGGAGCTGATCGCCTCTTCCCCGGATGTGCTTTCAGCCTCATTGTCGTTTCTGGCGCCCGGCAAACAGGTGCCCGCGCACCGTGGCCCGTTCCGCGGCATTCTGCGCGGCTATCTGGTGCTGTCGATGCCCAAACGTGCCGACGGCGCGCCTGCCGCCGTGTTGAAGGTAGACGGGCAGGAATACCGGCTGAACGACGGGGAATTTATGCTGTGGGACGACACCTTCGAACACGAAGTGTGGAACGACAGCGACCAGGTGCGCACCGTGCTGTTGCTGGACATCCGCCGCCGTGATTTACCCCGCGGCCTGCAGATTTTATCCAGCGGCATTATCGCCCTGGTTCGGCTGAACGTGCGACTGATCCAGCGCCAGTTCTAGGCGCCGCCCAGATAAGCCTTCCTTACCTCCTGATTGCTTAGCAGCTCCGCGCCGCTGCCGGTCAGGCGAATTTGGCCGTTGACCATCACATAGCCGCGGTCGGACAGCTTGAGCGCGTGGTTGGCGTTCTGCTCCACCAGGAACAGCGTCATGCCGCCATGGGTCAATTCGCGCAGAATGCTGAAGATCTGTTTGACGATAATCGGCGCCAGCCCCAGGCTCGGCTCATCCAGCAACAGCAGTTTCGGCCGGCTCATCAAGGCACGGGCAATCGCCAACATCTGCTGTTCGCCGCCGGACATGGTCATCGCCCGCTGGTTGCGCCGCTCCTTCAGGCGTGGAAACAGTTCGAACATGCGCAGCAAATCCTCATCCACATAGCGATTACCGACGATGATGGTGCCCATCAGCAGGTTTTCCTCCACGCTCATGTCCGGAAAGATCCGCCGTCCTTCCGGTGCCTGAGCGATGCCGCTGCTGGCAACGTAATGGGTAGAACGCTGGCTGATGTCCTCTCCGCGAAACAAAATCTGCCCGCCGCTGATGCGCGGTTGGCCGAAGATCGACATCAGCAGCGTCGACTTGCCCGCGCCGTTGGCGCCAATCAGCGCCACCGTTTCCCCTTCATTCACCTGCAACGAAACCTGCTGCAACGCCTGGATCGGGCCGTAAAACACGTCCACATTGCGAAATTCCAACATCAGATTGCTCATCCCGCCAGCTCCTCTTCATCCGCGCCAAGGTAAGCGGCGATCACCGTGTCGTTATGCTGTATTTCTTTCGGCGTGCCTTCGGCGATCACATCGCCATGGTCGAGCACGATCACCCTATCGGAAATCTCCATCACCATGCCCATATCGTGCTCGATCAGCAGCACCGTGATGCCGTGGTGCTGACGCAGGAAACGGATAATACGGCTCAATGTCGCCGTCTCTACCGGGTTCAGCCCGGCGGCGGGTTCGTCGAGGCAGATCATCTCCGGCGTGGTGCACATCGCCCGGGCGATCTCCAGCCGCCGCTGCTGGCCGTACGACATCTCCCCCGCCAGCCGGTTGGCGCAGTCCACCAGCTCCACCACTTCCAGCCAGTAAAAAGCGCGATCCAGCGCCTGGCTTTCCGCCCGGCGATAGCCCGGCGTGTTGAGCACCCCGGCGACCAGATTGCGATTGCTCAGCATGTGCTGCGCCACCAGCAGGTTCTCCACCACCGACATTTCGCGGAACAAACGGATGTTCTGGAAGGTGCGGGCCAGCCCGGCGCGATTGACCAGATGGGTACCGCCGAACATTTTGTAGTACAGACGCGATCCCAGCCGTTTTGGGTTAACCCAGTCGCCGGCGCGAAATTTCTGCCCCAGCACCTGGATCACGTCGGTTGGCCGTTTGTGAGTGTTAAGCAAGATGGCGCCGCCGGTGGCGCGGTAAAAACCGGTCAGGCAGTTGAACACCGTGGTTTTGCCGGCGCCGTTGGGGCCGATCAACGCGGTGATCGAGCCGCGCTCTACCGCCAGGTTCACGTCGTTGAGCGCCTTGATGCCGCCAAAATGCATCATCAGATGCTCAACCTGCAAGATTGCGTCGCTCATGGCGCCACCCCCTTGCGCGGCGCAAAGCTGGTTCGGCTGATCCGCACCAGCCCGCGCGGTCGCCAAATCATCATCGCCACCATCAGCACGCCAAACAACAGCACGCGGTACTCGGCGAAGCTGCGCAACAGTTCCGGCGCCACCGTGAGCACGAACGCCGCCAGCACCACGCCTATGGTCGATCCCATCCCGCCCAGCACCACAATCGCCAGGATCAACGCCGATTCGAAGAAGGTAAACGAGGTGGGGTTGACGAACCCCTGATAGGTGGCGAAAAATACCCCGGCCAGCCCGGCGGTGGACGCGCCCATCATAAAGGCCGACAGCTTGACCAACACGTGGTTTAGCCCGAGCGAACGACAGGCGATTTCATCCTCACGCAGGGCCTCCCAGGCGCGGCCGATCGGCATGCGCGTCAGCCGGTGTTTGATGTACAGCACCAACAGCACCACCAAAAACAGTACCGCATAGATAAAGATAAATTTCAGGTTAGGGTTGTAAGTGATGCCGAGGAACTCGTGGATCGGCACGCCGCCGTCCTTCGCTCGTCGGCCAAACTCCAGGCCAAAGATCGTCGGCGCCGGTACCGAGACGCCGTTCGGCCCGCCGGTCAGCGACATCCAGTTGTTGAGCACCAGCCGGATGATCTCGCCAAACCCCAGCGTGACGATCGCCAGATAGTCGCCGTGCATGCGCAACACCGGGAACCCCAGCAGCGCGCCGGCCAGCGCCGCCATCAGCGCCCCCAAGGGCAGCATCGCCCAGAACCCGAGGCCGAGATACTGGTAGCCCAGCGCCAATCCATAGGCACCAATGGCGTAGAACGCCACATAGCCCAGATCGAGCAGCCCGGCCAGCCCGACAACGATGTTCAAACCCAGCCCGAGCAGCACGTAAATCAGCCCCAGTATCGCCACCGTCAGCAGGTATTTGGTGGCGACAAACGGAAACAGCATCGCGATGACCGCCATTAACGGAATAATCCAGCGCAGGCTGGTCCTGGCGCCGATCGGCCGGACATACACCCCGTCGTTACCGCCGTCAAAGCGCGTCAACAATTTACGGCCCGGTGCGGTTTGCAGAAACAGGCTCAGTAACAGACGCCCGGCCATCACCACCGCGATAATCCACACCAGCCGGTGCGGCTCGAAGTTAAAGCTGTAGCCGTTCAGAACGATGCCGACGATCGGCCCGAACACGATCAGGGCAATCAGCCCGGCCAATACGGCGTCCAGCAGGCTGCGCTTAATGTTCAGCCCCGGGTGAACCTCAGAGTGCGACATAAGTTTTCCCCTCAAACCTTAGCGACCATTGGCCGTCCGAGCAGGCCCTGAGGGCGGAAAATCAGGATCACCACCAGCAAACCGAAGGAGAATACGTCCTTGTAATCCGAGTTCACCATGCCGGCGAACTGCGCCTCCGCCACGCCCAGCAGCAACCCACCCAGCATCGCGCCGGGCAACGACCCTATCCCGCCCAATACCGCGGCGGTGAAGGCTTTGATGCCGATGATAAACCCGACGTAGAAATCGAAGGTGCCGTAGTTCATGGTGATCAACACCCCCGCCAGCCCGGCCATGGCAGCACCGATCACGAACACCAGGGAAATGACCCTATCGGTGTTGATGCCGAGAATTGACGCCATTTTGCGGTCTTGCTGAGTAGCGCGACAAATGCGCCCCAGCCGGGTGTGCTGAATGATGTAAGTGAGGATGGCCATGCCCAGCAGCGAAGCGACCAGGATAAACACCTTGGTGTAGGTGATTTGGATCACCCCGCCGTCGAAGTTGAGGCGGAACACGCCATCCAGCAGCGTTGGGATCCCTTGCTGACGTGGCCCTTGGCTGATTTGCGCGTAGTTTTGCAAGATCAGTGACATGCCGATTGCGGAGATCAGGGGGGCCAGGCGGGTCGAGTTGCGCAAGGGTTTGTAGGCGATACGTTCGATCACCCAGCCATACACGCCAGTGATAACGATGGTAAACACCAGAGTACCGAGGATCAGCAACGGGAACGACTGCAGGCCGAAGAACGACAGCAGCGCCAGCCCGATGGCGCACAGGTAGGCGGAGATCATATACACCTCGCCGTGGGCGAAGTTGATCATGCCGATAATGCCGTAAACCATAGTGTAGCCGATGGCGATCAGACCATAAACCGCGCCGAGCGTCAGGCCGTTGATTAACTGTTGCAGAAAGAAAACGTCCATAATGAGCAGTCTCGCCTGGTGGGACCGCAAGCAAAAGCAGGCGCGGCCCAAGGGAAGAATCGGCGCGGATCCGCAGCACACGCGGATCCGCTTATCAGTCACGCCTATCCACCCCCATACGGGAGGGATAAACCTGAGCCGTCGGGCTGATTAGAGTTGGTGATATTTGCCTTTGTCGTCCCACTGATAAACCACGTAATCCGATACCTTCAGGTCGCCTTTCTTATCCCAGGCCTTTTTGCCCATTACGGTATCCACATCATGAGATTTCAGCCATTCGCTGGCCTTGGCGCTGTCTTTGCCGCCGGTGGCACTGAAGGCCGCGGCGATCGCCTGAATAGAGGCGTAGGAGTAGAGGGTGTAACCTTCCGGCTCGAAACCGCTGGCGCGGAATTTGGCGATCACCGCCTTGCCTTCCGGGATTTGGCGCGGATCGTTACCGAAGGTCATCAGCACGCCGTTGGTGTACTGCGGCCCACCGGCAGCGGTCACCAGCTCTTCGGTCACGATGCAGTCACCGGAGAAGAACTTGGCGGTGACGCCCTGCTCGCGCATCTGACGCACCAATGGCCCGGCCTCCGGATGGCAGCCGCCAAAATAGACCACGTCGGGTTTGACCGAGGCAATTTTGGTCACCAGCGCGTTAAAGTCTTTTTCGCCGCGAGACAGCCCTTCATACAGCACCTCTTTCACGCCGCGCTTGTTCATTTCTGCCTTGGCGGCATCCGCCAACCCCTGGCCGTAGGTGTCTTTGTCGTGGATCACTGCGATGCGCTTGGCTTTCAGGGTATCCAGCATGTAGTTGGTGGCGATCACCCCTTGCTGATCGTCACGGCCGCACATGCGGAACATGTTGGTCATACCGCGCTCGGTGATCTGCGGGTTGGTGGAGCCGGGGGTGATGGCGATTATGCCGGCTTCGTCATACACCTCGGAGGCCGGCATGGTGGAGGACGAGCAGAAGTGCCCCACCACCGCTGAGACCTTGTCCTGATCGACCAGGCGGTTGGCGACCGAGACCGCCTGTTTGGGTTCGCAGGCGTCATCCCCCTGCACCAGCTTAATTTTTTCCCCTTTAATCCCGCCGGCGGCGTTGATATCCGCCGCCGCCTGCGAGGCACCACGCCAGTACTGATCGCCATAGGTCGCATTCGGCCCGGAGAACGGCCCGGCGACGCCGATAACGATATCGGCCTGAGCATAAAAAGCACAACCTAAACAACCGATAAGCAGAGCAGCGAGCGGACTTTTAATCAATTTCGATGACATTGTTGTATTCCTCAGCACTGTTTTAGCGAAACGCCCAGAGGCGTGGAGCAGTCACTTTATGTGTAGACGGGGAAAATAATTTGCGCGAGAGCGCAGTCGCATTACCCGCATTTAAGCAAGCAAAAATCCAGCCATTGTGACGGCCAATACATATTTTCTGTTTATTCATCCTACATATCAGTGGGAAAACAGGGGGCAATCACTGCCGCCAGGTGGCGCTGTGGGGGGATCTGGCGGCAATTGAGCAAATAAACCTCTCGGAGACGTTGGCCACATGTAAGTCACCGGCGAGCTGCTGCGCACCGTAAATGTGCAAAGACCGGTGCAACATCACGACAGGAGTCTTACGCTGATAAACAGAGCTGACAGGGAAGATAAATGCTGAAAAACAACGCAACATGTTCATTCCGACAGCAAACGCGCTTTTCTTGCAGTTTAGTGCTTTGACAAAGCCGCACCACCCCGCTATTATTCGCCCCGTTCACACGATTCCTCTGTAGTTCAGTCGGTAGAACGGCGGACTGTTAATCCGTATGTCACTGGTTCGAGTCCAGTCAGAGGAGCCAAATTAGAGAAGCCCGCTTAAGGAAACTTAAGCGGGCTTTTTGCTTTGCGGATTGAGTGAACGGCGGTTAAGGGCGAATAATAGACCTAAGAGCAAGAGCAGGCTTTATTTTTCATAAAGCGTTCTGCTGGCTCAACAGGGGCAAACTGAAGCCGAACTTTATGAATTAATTCATGGAATTCAGGGATGATTTTAATTTGTCAATAAAAGTGCTGACCCGGAGGGGAAGGTAACGCGTTGTCGGTAGAACAGCCCAGACTGATAAAGCCTGAGGCCTGGCATCAAGTAAATCAATCTCAACAAGTGTACCTTCCCGGGTCTCTTTTAAGACATCCCAGCGAGTAAGTTGTGCAATTCCCAGTCCCTCAGCACACAGGTCTCTTACCCCTTCAACGTTATCTGAGCTAAAACGCCCATCAACGCTGGTCCTGATAACTTCACCATCACGCTCGAAAATCCATTGAGGTACGCTACTGAGTCTCAGGCAATGATGTTGCATTAAATCCTCGACGAACTGAGGTTTACCATTCGCTTTCAGATAATCGGGTGAAGCGCAGATTACACGAGGATTATCAGCAATTTTACGGGCTATAAGTGTTGAGTCCTTTAATGGCGCGATACGTATTGCCACATCAATCCCTCTCCCGACGATATCAACCACATCTTCACTTAACTGAAGGTCGATACTCAGCTTTGGATTGTCTGCTAACAGTCCAGAAACGAGAGGCAAGATATTACGCCGTCCGAATCCTGATGGTGCAGTGATTCTCAATAATCCTACGGCCCCCTGCGTTGATGAAGAAAATAGCGCCCGAGCCCCCGTCTCCGCGTCAATGAGTGCCCTGGCATAAGGCAGGAATTCCATGCCTTCCTGAGTTAATGAAACAGATCGGGTCGTTCTCTGTAAAAGGCGCGTTCCGAGCTCGTGTTCAAGTGATGCGAGGCGTCTTGAAACAGACATGGCGGAAATACCCAGTCGTTTCGCTGCCTGAGTGAGGCTGTGAGTTTCGGTTATGACGAGGAAGAGTGATACGTCCTGCAGATTCATGTCGCCCCCAATATCAATCATTACAAAGTCATTTATTAAGCAAAATGGAAAACACAAATTATAACGACAATCGTTATACAACCTTATCATTTTGGCCTATTTATCCCTAATTCAGCAATGATTATAGTGTGATCATGATTTAATTTATCTGGAAAAACTCATGACGACATTATCCCTTTTCACCCCCGCCAGTATCGGGAAGCTAGCCTTGAAAAACCGCCTAGTGGTCGCACCAATGACCCGTGTCACCGCCTCCGAGGAGGGTGTAGCCAGCGATCGTATGAAGACATACTACGAAGATTTTGCACGCGGTGGATTTGGTCTGGTTATATCGGAAGGCATTTATATTGATAAAGAATGGTCACAGACTTATGCCTTTCAGGCTGGCTTGACCAGCACGGAACAGGTTGCAGGATGGCGCAACATCACTGACGCCGTTCACCAACAACAGGGGCGTATTTTTGCCCAAATCCAGCACTCTGGTGCGTTGTCACAGGGCAACTATTTTCGGGATGGGACTGTTGCACCAAGTGCCGTTCGTCCGGTAGGCAAGCAGATGACGTTTTATCGTGGCGAAGGTAAATACCCTGTTCCTCGTGAACTCAGCGAAGACGAAATACAGGACATTATCAATAGCTTTGCCGATGCCGCGGCGCATGCTGTTTTCGGGGCTGGCTTTGATGGCGTGGAAATCCATGGTGCAAATGGATATCTTCTCGATCAGTTCTTCACGGATCACACTAACCTGCGTACTGACCGCTGGGGCGGTGACATCGCAGGCCGCCTGCAATTTAGCCTTGAAGTGATTCACTCTGTCAGACAACGTGTAGGTCAGGATATTCCAGTGGGTATCCGAATATCTCAGGGGAAAGTAAATGACTTTTTCCATAAATGGGCTAACGGCGAAGATGATGCACGGGTGGTGTTTACGTTGCTTGCTGGTTCCGGTATCGATTATCTGCACCTGACTGAATATGAAGCGTGGCAGCCAGCATTCCCTGATAACCCACTATCACTGATTGAGCTGGGACGTAAATATGCTCCACAGCTAACCATTATGGCTAATGGTGGCCTGCATGATAAATGCCGGGCAATACAGGTCATGGAAATGGGCGCCGATCTCATTGCATTAGGCCGAGGCGCCTTGGCAAATCATGACTTGCCTGAACGAATGGCCAGCGGCGTAGCCTTACGCGAATTTGACAGCGCGATTCTTGGACCCATTGCCAATATTAAAGATTCTGAACTTTCTGTCTGACACCTCTGCCCCGGTAACTTTCCGGGGTTTACTGCCATGTAAATTAAAGACGCCTGCTTAAGGAAACTTAAGCGGGCTTTTTGCTTTCGGATATGGGGTGAACGGCGGCTAAGGTGACAGCAGACCTTATATTTTGAGCCACATTCAAGCAGGTCTAGCGCAACAGCACTTTGCCAATCAGATAGGTTGTTGCCTGTCCGCCGATGTAAACGCGATCGCCCACCAGCTGGCAGCGTAAATCCCCGCCACGCTCTAATCCCTGGTGCGCCAACATCTGCGTTTTATTCAGTTTTTCAGCCCAGTAAGGAATGAGCATGCTATGCGCCGAACCTGTCACAGGATCTTCCGCTACGGCTTCACCTGGGCAGAAGAAACGGCTAACAAAATCGTATTCACTGTCACCAGGGGCTGTTATACAAACCATTTTTCCCAGGGGAAGCATGTCATTGATGTTCGGGCGTACAGTTTCGACCTGCTGCCGATTCTCCATTACTACCAGGTAATCACGCGCCACGCGTACTTCTTTGCATTCTGTGATGCCCAACGTTTCCAGCAATAATGCCGGTGGCATGACAGGCTTGGTTTCCCACGCAGGAAAATCGAGCGTCAGCCATTTACCGTTGCGTACCACCGTCAGTGGGCCAACAAATCGGGTATCGAAATGAATAGTCGTGCCTTGGTAATCAAGATGCTCAAAGATAACGTGCGCAGCTGCCAGCGTGGCATGCCCACACAGATTTATTTCAGCCAGGGAGGTAAACCATCGCAACTCAAAGCCAGTATCATTTGCGACAAAAAATGCTGTTTCTGACTGGTTATGCTGCTGGGACATTTTCAATAATGTCTCATCAGGCAACCATTCTGTTAGCGGACATACCGCTGCGGCATTACCGCCAAAAGTCGTGTTGCTAAAGGCATCTATCATGTAAAAATCAATTTGTTGCATGGCGTAAATCTCTAGTCGCTCTTCGGGCAGCCCACACTCTACCACGCCACGACAACATGCAATTTCGTATTTTTCATGCGTTCACCTTCCCCTGAATAGCAAAACCCTCCATTCACCTTACACTGTGCCCTATCCCTCTAAATCGACAGCCGCACCCGACCATAATCAGTCGGTTCTTCTGTCGTGCGGAACGGGCGCAGGGCACGCACTCAATTATCAATCAGCGCATGGGCGGCGGAGCTACAGTTAAATATTTCGATTTTGACGTGTATGGCGCAGGCCACTAAAGGGGCCGAAATGGGGATGCAGGGAAAACAGTAAAAGGGCCATGCGAATGCCTGGCCCGATAAAAACGGTTACTTCACTTCGCCCATAGCCTTCAGCTTTTTGGACAGTTCGCGGCGTTCTTTGGACAAATCGGCATTTTTGATGATGTAATCATCAACGCGATCTTCATAGTCGCTGCGCATATTGGCAATGATGCCCTGAACGTCTTCGATGCTCATGCCCGGCTTGATGTACTCACTCAGGTTATCGAGCAGCAGCACGCGTTTTTGGTTATCGCGAACTTTCTTCTCGTTGTCGACAATTTCACGCTGCAGCTTATTTTTACGTCGGAACATACGCACAAACTCCAGAACGTCCTGGAAACTCGGCTTATTTGCATTATCCATCTTCATACCCTTGCTTTAGTAATACACAGATTCATTTGCTTACGGCCACAATGGTACCAAGATACAGGTTTGTGGCGGTCAGGCACAACACTCATCGCCCTATCTTACTCACTTTGCCGTCCTGACAAAAACCTGAAGCGTCCGCTTCATGATCTGACCCCCTATTCACGCCCGCTGGCGGTACACACCTTGAGCAGATCGCCCAGTTCTTCCAACTGCTGCGTCAGTTCCATGCTCAACCATACGTAGCCATAAATTGGCGCTTCGCCGTGCTGACTGACGCTGGCCTCCTGCATCAGGGTTTTCAATTCGGCGGCAATTTCGCTCAGTTGCCCCGCTTCTGCCGACGGCTGCGCCTGCGGACCGTCACGCAGGATTTCCGCCAGCGACTGCAGCGAATTCAGCGTTAGCAGTTGCGCACTGCGCAGCGTTTTGGCATTCAGCATAATGAAATGGGTTTCACGCGAGGCCCAATAAGCGTCGGCCAACAATTCCAGCGTACAGACCAGGTTGCGGCTCAGCGTTTGCACCGCCTCGAAAACCGCTTTGGGGATGTGGGTCTCCTTGCTGCTGGGGACAATCAGGCCGCGCAATTTAACGATCTTATTGAGCAGGTCTTTCAGCTGCGGCTCCAGCCGCGGCCGTTCTATCATATTCGGCGACAGGTAAGCACCGTAGATTTTGCTCGCGCTTTGCAAGCAGTCGGCCATCTCCATACGCCACAGGATATAGGCGCGCTGCGGATAAATGCTGGTGAACAACAGCGCCAGCAGAGAGCCAAAAATTACGTCGCCGCTGCGCCACAGTGCGGTATGCATATCACCGGCCCCCGCACCGCAAACCACCGCCAGCGTGATCCCCACCAGCAGCGCCATATAGGGACGTTTGCCGAGCGTCAGATAGCCACAGAAAAACATCACCACCCCGCACCACACCAGCATCAGCGGCAACGAATAAAGCTCGAGATACAGGGCAATCAGCCCCGAGGCGGCGCCAAACACCGTACCGGCGATTCGCTGCAGCGCACGTTGCAACACGTTGCCCCAAAAAGAGATCGGCCCCATCACCACCACCAGCGTAATCAGTGGCCAGGTACCTTCCGGCACTTCGAGCAGGCGGATCAGCATAAAGGTCAGGATAAACGCCAGCCCAATGCGCACGCCGTGCACAATGCGGTAATGGCGATAAGTCAGACGTTCAAACGAGGATATTTTTCTGTCGAGGCGCACGATGCATCCCGTAATCAGTGGCGAGAAAGAGCATCAGTTTAGCGGAGTAAAGGGTTGGGAGAAAAGGCGGATAAGGCGTCCCTCATCCGCACTCAGGCCTTAAGCGGCATATTTATCCACCAGCGCACGCAAAATGGCGGCGGTTTCGGCATCCATCACACCATCATACTGCCGTTGACGGAAATGCAGCTGGAAGGCGCGAACCAGCTGGCGGTAACCTTCTGCATTGGTCGTCGCCGAAGTGTCGTAACCGTATTTGGCGAGTAACGCCAGCAAATGCGGCTGTGCGGGCACACCCTGGCATTGGTACTCATGCTGATAACGCTGCTTCACCGCATCGTCATACCAGGCACCGACACCGGCCAGATACAGCTGATGCCACGGGAATTGCGGGCCGGGATCGCTTTTGCGGCCCGGGGCAATATCGGAATGTGCCACGACGTTAACCGGCGTGATATCCGGATAGCGCTGCAGAATGTTTTGCGTCAATTGAGTCACCGCCGCGATCTGTTGCGGGTTAAACGGTGGGAAGGTGATGTCTTCGCCATCCCCGCTCGCCAGATTGACGATCTCAATGCCAATCGCCGTATCGTTGAGATTCGAACGATTGCCCCACTGGCTGGTGCCGGCGTGCCAGGCCCGCTCGACTTCATCGACCAGATTGAAAATCCTTACGCCGCTAAAGCCCGCCGCCTTATAGGTTGGATCTTCGGGATCCGGCACCAGATAATGAGCGCTGACCGACTTGCCGGTCAGTGACTGCACCGAATCAGCAAAATTCTGTGCGGTATAGTGCAGCACCAAAAAGCGCACGCGGTGACCGAAGCTAGCTACCGAACGGTAGCTGTTGTAATCCATACTGAACATCGTAGATTCCTTGTGGGTTAAACCTGTGTAATCCAACCACTGTAGAGGGCGAGTATATTCGCCCTGGCTCATACTGGCGCGACTTGCAGCGCCCTACAATTCCTTCATGGACCTTGTCCACCCGTCAATATTTAGCTAATTGCTAAATTTAAAGCAAGCTAAATTTAGCAAAAACGATATTTACCTTTTTGCTAAAGAATGCGATCATCCGGCAATGGAAACCAAAGAAATAAGACGCAATAATTTGCGCGAGCTGATGGCTAGCTACGCCCGACAGGGTATCAACCAGAACGATTTTGCGGTGCTGGTTGAGTCCTCTTCGCCCACGCTAAGCCAAATCAGCGGTGAAAAGTCCTCCCGTAACCTGGGCGATAATCTCGCCAGGCGCATCGAGGCCAAACTGAACCTGCCCAAGGGCTGGTTCGACGTGTTCCATGAAAAAGAGTTGGTGCGCCCGTTCGATAACGTGGCGGCGGAGTCGGATTTTCAACCCGCCCGCCTGAAGCCGGTGGTCTGGGAGGATACCGAACAGGACAAGGAAGAGTTTGTGGAAATCCCCCTGCTGGATATCAATTTTTCTGCCGGCGATGGCTGTTATGAAATCGTCGATCGTGAAGAGTTTTCGCTGATTTTCCGTCGCTACTACCTGCACAAGATGGGGGTGGCGGTGAATGCCGCGCGGATCATCCGCATTTCAGGATCCAGCATGGAGCCCCGGCTGCAAGACGGTGACGTGGTGGGGATCAATACCGATGACACTCGTATCCGAGAAGGGAAAACCTACGCAATTCGCCACGGTAATTTGCTACGGGTAAAAGTGCTGATCGAACAGCCCGACGGTGGCGTCACCATTCGCTCGTTGAACAGAGAAGAATACCAGGACGAACACCTGAGCTACCCGCAACGCAAAGACCAACTGGTGGTGCTGGGGCGCGTTTTCTGGTCGTCTTCGTCCTGGTAGTGCGAGGATGCAGCAGGCGCCGCTGATCGGCGCCGTGCTGTTATTTGAAATCCACCACCATCTGCTGCTGAATGGACAGGCCCCGGGTAGACTGTACGCAACAGGCGATATAGTCAGTAAAACGCGGCGGTTTCGGCATGCCCAGCTTAAGAATTTTATCATTACTGAAGCGCACGTTGAGCATGGCGAAAGATCCATACAGGCGCATCGCTTTCAGCATCAGGCGTTCATTGCACGGCCCGAAAATATCTTTGAGCTGCTTGCGCATTTTTAACAGGGCTTCGTAACTGACCTGCGCATAATGATCGCCGAGCGGAGGTTTCTCCAGTGCGGCGGCAATGGCGCGATCGATATCCGCGAAGCTGACGCTGCTCTCTTCACCGGCGGAGATATGGTAAACGTCGTTATCCAGCGTCTCGCTGTTCAACAACATCACCATTGCATCGGCACAGTAATCAACCGGGATCACATCGATATTGTCCTGCAGCGAGCACATAAACTTGCGCAGCATCAGCGCCATGCTGAATACCCAGAAAATGCTGCTGGAAGGCTGGCAGCCCAAGCGAGTGTGCCCCACCACAATGGAAGGACGGGCAATCACCAGCGGCAATTGCGGGCACTGCTGACGCATTAACTGTTCGATGGTGGATTTGGAACGGGTATATTCCACCAAATGCTCGGCTGTTTCTTCAAACTCACCGCTCTCCGCGACCAGTGAACCCGGCTCCGGCGTGCAGGACATTGCCGTCCCCACATGTAGGAAGCGTTTTAATCCAGACACCTGCGCCATTCTTTTCGCGAAGGCCAACGTGCCCTCCACGTTTACCTTCCAAATAAGCGGGTTATTGCCAAACGACGCGACGGCAGCACAATTGATAACGTGCGTTACATTGTTAATGCGTGTGTCCGATAAAAAACCAGCCGGCTCACCTAAATCGCCCAACAATATATTTTCCATCGTGATTTTAGAGAATAAGCTGGCATCAACATTAAACTTCTCCATATTCATCCGAATACGGTCAAGTCCCTGCTGTGCATTATCAGCCCGCACTAACAGAAGATAGTTAATCGACTGATTTTCTTTCAGTAATTTTTCAAGCACTGCACCACCGAGAAAGCCGGTAGCGCCGGTTAACAGCAGAGTTTTCATAATGCGCACCCACATTGGTATTGAATGCTGCTGATTGTATGTGGGGATAATTAAACGGATATTAAATAAAACTCAGTGGCACAAACTTATCTTTTCTTAATACTATCTTAAGGAATATTTTGAAACATGGCTGCGGCATTTGGTAACACATTAATAAGAAAGAAACCATAATAAACACCGCCGTTGACAGAGCATTGATATAAACTCTGATTTAATTCTCTGGTAAATGTTATTCCCTTTTATCATCCGGAGTTTTTTATGAGCTATAACCAAAAAGTCTGGTTGGGCGTCCTGGTTCTGTGCAGCCTCTTCTGGCTGGCGGTAATTGGCGGTGTATTATCGGCCCATAAAGTGTTTGATCGCGCCCAGACACAAAATCAGCAGGAATTCACGGCTAAATACTCTCAGCATTATCAGGGGACTGCAGCACCAGGCCACGCCTTACAGGCACGGACACCTACTTCTTGAGACTCCCCCCTGAATGGGGTAGGGACAAGTCAGGTCAACGATCCTATGATGCCCTTACACTCACAGGGAGAATCATATGGGGCGAAAGCTGGACAGCTTACCGCAAGCAGAACGTGAAAAAATTGAAACCGACCTACTCGCACTCAGCGTGATTTATAACGAGCGTTATGGTATTTCCGCCGACAGCGGCACCCACGCCGAAAAACAGGTGCCCGATCACTTACGCCCCTACTTTCAGCTGCGCCTGAACTACTACCGCAGTGCGTAATCCCACGCATTTCGGCGATTAACGCTAACGACTGCTTGGCATCACACATCTCGCCGTTACAATAGAGGGATATTCCCTACGCCACGTGAGAGATGCGAATTTGAGCAGCAAGGCACCGGCCACATTTTATATTCACGACTACGAGACCTTCGGTAAAAGTCCCTCCCTGGATCGCCCGGCGCAGTTTGCCGGCGTGCGTACCGATATGGACTTCAACATTATCGAAGAGCCGTTGGTCATCTACTGCACCCCGGCCGATGACTACTTGCCCGATCCTGAAGCGGTGATGATTACCGGTATCACGCCGCAGCTGGCGTTAGCCAAAGGCGTCAACGAGGCCGAATTTGCGCGCCAGATCCATCAGGCGTTCAGCGTACCCGGCACCTGCATTCTCGGTTACAACAACATCCGCTTCGATGACGAAGTCAGCCGTAATATTTTCTACCGCAGCTTCTACGATCCCTACGCCTACAGTTGGCAAAACGGTAACTCGCGTTGGGATCTGCTTGATGTGATGCGCGCCTGTTATGCGCTGCGCCCGGACGGCATCGTCTGGCCAGAAAACGAAGAGGGTTTCCCCAGCTTCCGTCTGGAACACCTGACTCGCGCCAACGGCGTCGAGCATGAACACGCCCATGACGCCATGTCGGACGTTTACGCCACTATCGCCATGGCCAAACTGGTCAAGCAGGCACAACCGCGACTGTTTGACTTCCTGCTGCAACACCGCAACAAACATAAGCTGAACGCCCTGATCGACATCGCAGAGATGACGCCATTGGTGCACGTTTCCGGTATGTTCGGTGCCGCGCGCGGCAACACCAGTTGGGTATCGCCACTGGCCTGGCATCCGGACAACAAGAACGCCGTCATCATGTGCGATTTGGCCGGTGACATGACGCCCCTGCTGACGCTGAGCGCCGACGAGCTGCGTGAGCGGCTGTATACCCGCCGGGACGATCTGGCGCCCGAACAATCACCGGTACCGATCAAACTGGTGCATATCAACAAGTGTCCGGTGCTGGCGCCGGCCAAGACCCTGTTGCCGGAAAACGCCGAGCGACTGGGGATCGACCGCCAGGCCTGCCTGCAAAACTTGCAGCTGCTGCGCCAGCACCCGGAGGTGCGTGAAAAAGTGGTGGCGTTGTTCGCCGAAGCCGAACCTTTCAAAGGCTCTGACGACGTCGACGCCCGGCTGTATGATGGTTTCTTCAGCGATGCCGACAAGGCTGCGATGAAAATCATCCAGCAAACCAAGCCGCAGAACCTGCCGGCACTGGATCTGACTTTCAGCGATGGGCGCATGAAGGAACTGTTGTTCCGTTTTCGTGCCCGCAACTACCCCAATACGTTGGACGACGCCGAGCAACGCCGCTGGTTACAGCACCGCCAGGAAGCCTTAAGCGCCGAGCGAGTACAGAGCTACGTGCTGCAACTGGAATCGTTGTACAACCTGCATGAAGGCGACAAAGAAAAGACTGCGCTGCTGAAGGCGCTGTTTGAATACGGTAAACAATTGGTGGGTTAACAAAAACGACAAAGGGCGCCAAGGCGCCCTTTTTAATGCTTAGCGATAAAGGCTTACGCCACGTCTTCGCTAGCCTGCGGTACCGGCAGACGGAAGCTGCGCGTCACGAAGGCCAGGTAAATCAGACCAATCGCCGCCCACACCAGACCCAGCGTCATTGAGCTGGCTTCCAGATTGATCCACAGTGCGCCAACGGTTAGCGCCCCCAATATCGGCAGGATCAGGTAGTTGAAGGTATCTTTAACGGTACGGTTCAGCTTGTCGCGGATATAGAACTGCGAGATCACCGACAGGTTCACGAAGGTAAACGCCACCAGCGCACCGAAGTTAATCAACGCCGTCGCCGTCACCAGGTCAAACGATACCGCAGACAGCGCAATCACGCCGACCAACAGCACGTTCAGCGCTGGAGTACGCCATTTCGGATGCACATAACCGAAGAAGCGCTCCGGGAAAACGCCGTCACGACCCATCACGTACATCAGGCGTGAAACACCGGCGTGCGACGCCATGCCTGAAGCCAGTACGGTGACGCAGGAGAACACCAGGATCACCGACTGGAAGAACTTGCCGGCCACGTACAGCATGATTTCCGGCTGGGACGCATCAGGATCTTTGAAGCGTGAGATATCCGGGAAGTACAGCTGCACGAAGTAAGACACCACGATAAAGATGATGCCGCCGATCAACGCCGTCAGGAAGATAGCTTTCGGGATCACATTCTCTGCATCTTTGGTTTCCTCAGACAGCGAACTGATGCCGTCAAAACCGAGGAACGAGAAGCACAAAATGGTCGCGCCGGTAATCATCGGCACCACGTGCGCATTCTCAGACCAGAACGGGCGGCTGCTGATCAGCGTGCCTGCACCCTCGCCATGCGAAATGCCATTCACCACCAGGAACAGGAACACGATCATGATCGCCACCTGCACCACCACGATAATGGAGTTCAGGTTCGCCACCAGTTTGATGCCACGCAGGTTGAAAATCGTCATCAGCGCGACCAGCGCCGCCACGAAGATCCACGAAGGCACGCCCGGGAAAATGGCTTCCAGGTAAATTTTTGCCAACAGAATGTTGATCATCGGCATGAACAGGTAGTCCAGCAGTGACGACCAACCCACCATAAAGCCGACGTGCGGGCTGATGGCCTTCTGGGCATAGGTGTAGGCAGAACCGGCGGACGGGAATTTCCGTACCAGTTTGCCGTAGCTCAATGCGGTAAACAGAACCGCCAGCAGAGCAAAGGCGTACGCCGTCGCGACGTGACCATCGGTCAGGCCGGAAACGATGCCAAAGGTATCGAAGATGGTCATTGGCTGCAGGTAAGCCAGGCCCATCATCACTACCGGAACTAAAGTCAGGGTTTTACGCAGCTGTGCGCGTTGAGCCGGTGCGGCGCTGATGATGTTATCGGACATTGCGCAGCCCCCCCTTACCTTCTGCCTTGCGGAATATAGACACGCCAAGACTTAAGGTTGCGGGGAAACTTCGCAACTTGCGACTGAATTCAAAAAGAAGGGGATTGGAAGCTGGATAACGAGTCAAGGCGGCCTTGGCTGCTCCATAATCGCTGCGACCGCAGCGGAAACCGGCGGGCACCGGTGCTAAAGTGAAAAATTGCCCCATCTTTCTTATCCTCATGAGTCACGACCATAAAGTTTTGTTTGATCGCGCACGAAACTATTTATCTATCCGGATCGGTGTCCGGCCTCGCTTGGTGTATGAAACGCACAGTTTGTAGAACATAAAATGCAAAAAAAATAACCGACGCGTTAAAACGTCGGCTATCTGCATTAGGGATATTTTGCACCAAAAACCCTCCTGATGACAAGATCAGGAAGGCCTCTGAAACAAATTCTTTTCGCGATCGTTCGGAAAACAACCCTTACAGGTGAATTAATCCGCTATCTTTCTATCGCATATCAAGTTATTGACGCACATTTTACGCCCCTTCAGGCATTTTTCAACATCCAATCAATCTCGGTTTCGGTCACCAGCCGCTCAAATTGCATCAGTTCATCCATCTTGCAGGCATGGTAAACGTGGGCAAAACGTTCGCCCAGATACTGCGTCAAAGCTTGCTGATGCTCAAACTCGTACAGCGCGTCGCTTTGGCGGATCGGAAACGGCAGCCCTTCTTGTTCAAGCCCGTTACCGGTCACCGGCTCAGGCAGCGGTAATTCGTTGTCCAGCCCGTAAAGAATGCCTGACAGGATCGCCGCCACTACCAGATAAGGATTGGCATCGGCTCCCGCCACGCGGTATTCCACCCGATGATTCTCCGGCTCACCGCAGGGAATGCGCAGCGCCACGGTGCGATTGTTGTGGCCCCAGGACGCCTGAGTGGGCACATACATGCCCGGCTGGAAGCGGCGAAAGGCATTCACATTGGGAGCCAGTAGCGCCATCGAGGCCGGCATCAAGGTGATCATCCCTGCCAGCGCACGGTGCAACAACGCTGAGTCTTCGCCGTCGGGCTGTGCGAACAAATTATTGCCGTTGCCGTCCAGCATGCTGATATGCACATGCATGCCGCTGCCGGCGTATTCCTCATAGGGCTTTGCCATAAAGGTGGCGTGCAGGTGATGATTTTCCGCCACCAGCCGTACCAGGCGTTTCAACGACAGCGCGTGATCGCAGGCCAGCAGTACGTTATCGGTATGCTGCAGATTCACCTCGAACTGGCCGGGTGACGCCTCCGCCACCGCACCGTCCGCCGGCAAACCCTGCATTTGCGCCAGGGTGTCGATGTCGTTAAGCACCTCGGCGAAATGATTCAAATTGTCCAGCGAGTAAACCTGGCTCTGCATATTGCGCTCCTGGGTGCCGGGCGCACAGGGCGGTTGCAAGTACCCCTCAGAGTCTCGCTGTCGATCAATGAGATAGAACTCCAACTCTACCGCTACCACCGGGAACATGCCGCGCTGGCGCAATGCCTGCCAAACTCGATTCAGGACATTACGGGGTTCAACGTCAAAGGGAGTACCATCTTCATCCAGCATGGTCAGCAACACCTGACCGATATTGTCCGGATCCGCCGCTGACGGCGTCAACGTGCCGGCCACCGGCATGCACACGCGGTCCGGTTCGCCCAGTTCCTGGCCCAGGCCCGCCTCTTCCACCACGTTGCCCAAAATATCCATAGCGAATACCGAGGCGGGGAAGTAGCAGCCTTTTTCCAATTTTTTCAGTCCGGAGACGGGAATTCGTTTACCGCGGAAGGAACCATTCAGATCAGTGAGAAGGATGTCGATATACTGCGTTGAGGGATGGCGTTCCAAATAGTGAACAACTTCACGTTGGAACGCGCTACTTCGCCTCTCTTCATTATGCTGTGCAAAATTTTCAACTGCTGCGATATTGGTTTGCATACATCACCCGCCATTATGCTCTGAGAGCGCCACTGCGCGCGCCTGCCGATAGGTTCAACACATGGTCTGATTTCTCTGTAGACTGCGCCACCAGGGGCGCTCAAAATAACATCCATAATATGAAACATAGCCTTAACACAAATGGTTTGCAAATGTTACAATCCTGTTTGATTATTCGCCACCGGCTGCTAAATTGATAAAATATTGACCGAAAAGGCGTTAACACTCTTTTTACGTGCAGAATTTCGTCCGCCAGAACGGGGGGAGTTATGGGCAATATATTTTCCAATTCCGTTACAACTACCGATATCATGCTGTGCCGATATCACTCAGGCAGGCACCTGACACCGATCTTCACTTTTGCCTGTCGTCCCTACCAGAAGGAAGTACCGCTATGAGCGAAGTCAGCTTGGCGCCGGGTAAGCGCCTGTCACAGATCCGTCTGCAATTGGGTTTGTCGCAGCGCCGGGTCGCCGAACTGTCCGGGTTAACCCACAGCGCAATCAGCACCATTGAACAGGACAAAGTCAGTCCGGCTATCAGTACGCTGCAAAAGCTGCTGAAAGTTTATGGGCTGTCGCTGTCTGCCTTCTTTGCCGAACCTGAAGCCGCCAATGAGCCCAAAGTGGTCATAGAAGCCGAGGATCTGATCGAGATTGGCAGCCAGGGGGTGTCGATGAAGCTGGTGCATAACGGCAGCCCAACGCGCAATCTGGCGATGATGCTGGAAACCTATCAGCCCGGCACCACCACCGGCGAAAAAATCAAGCACCAGGGCGAAGAGATCGGCACCCTGCTCGAAGGCGAGATCATGCTGACGATCAACGGCCAGACCCATTGCCTGACCGCCGGCCAAAGCTATACCATCAACACCGGCATTCCGCACAGCTTCAGTAATACCTCGGCGCGCGTCTGCCGTATCGTCAGCGCACATACCCCGACTACCTTCTGACCTTTTCAGGCGGAGGCCCCATGACGGAACACGTTGCCAGTTATTATGCCGCTACCGCCAACCCGTTCGCGCCCTACCCAACGCTGAACGAGAATATCCGCTGTGACGTCTGCATTATTGGTGGGGGGTTCACCGGCCTGTCGTCGGCGTTGCATCTGGTCGAAGCCGGTTTTGACGTGGTGCTGCTGGAGGCCGCGCGTATCGGCTGGGGTGCCAGCGGCCGTAACGGCGGGCAGGTAGTCAACTCTTACAGCCGCGATATCGATGTGATTGAAGCGCGTTATGGCGCTGACACCGCCGCCATGCTCGGCAGCATGATGTTCGAAGGCGCAGAGATTATTCGCAAGCGCATCGATCAATACGCCATCGCCTGTGACTACCGCCACGGCGGTATCTTCGCCGCCTTGAACCCTAAACAAAGCCATGCGTTGCAGCGACAGCAGGCCCGCTGGCGGCGCTATGGCAATGACCAATTGGAATGGCTGGATCAGCAGGCTATCCGCCGCGAGATCGCCAGTGACCGTTACGTCGGTGGGCTGTTGGACCGCAACGGCGGCCACCTGCACCCGCTCAATCTGGCGCTGGGCGAAGCCGACGCGGTGCGCCGTCACGGTGGGCGGCTGTTCGAACAGTCAGCTGCCACGCGCATTGATTACGCGGACCCGGCAAAGGTGCACACCGCCCAAGGCTCGGTCAGCGCCAACTTTGTGATCGTTGCCGGCAACGCCTACCTTGGCGATCGGCTTGAGCCCCGGCTCAGCCGGTTGAGCATGCCCTGCGGCTCGCAAATCCTTGCCACCGAGCCGTTGTCTAAAGATATGGCGCTGTCGCTGCTGCCCAATAATTTCTGCGTCGAAGACTGCAATTACCTGCTGGACTACTTTCGCCTGACCGCCGACAACCGGTTGCTGTATGGCGGCGGCGTGGTCTACGGCGCCCGCGATCCCGCCGATATCGATCCGTTGATCCTGCCTAAAATGCTGAAAACCTTCCCACAGCTGAAACAGCTACGGATTGATTACCGCTGGAGCGGCAACTTCCTGCTGACGCTATCGCGCATGCCGCAGTTCGGTCGCCTGGAAAACAATGTCTATTATATGCAGGGTGACAGCGGCCACGGCGTCACCTGCACCCATCTGGCCGGCAAGCTGATCGCCGAAGTGCTGCGCGGTGATGCCGAACGCTTTGACGCCTTCGCCCGATTACCGCACCTGCCCTTTTTCGGCGGCCGCCAGTTCCGCGTGCCTTTCACCGCCCTGGGAGCGGCCTATTATGCGTTGCGCGACCGCCTGGGGTTCTAGCGTCACCCGCCAGGAATTTTTTCATCTCAGTTATGCCATTTCGGCTGTTGCGAAAATCGCAATCTGTGTTACAAAAGATCTACTTTAGCCATCTAAACACCTAAACGGCTTTAAACTACACTATGCCAACCCTTACGCCCTCACGCCTCGAGATGCGCAATATCTCGATCGCCTTTGCCGGATTCAACGCGCTGCAAAACGTCGACTTCACCTTGCTGGGCGGCTCAACACACGCGCTAGTCGGCGCTAACGGCGCAGGAAAATCTACGTTGATGGCGATCCTTTCCGGCGCGCAAGACCATTATCGCGGCGAGATCTTTATCGACGGCCAGCAAGTGGACATTCATTCCCCGCTGCAGGCCCGGCAACACGGCATCCACGTGGTGCAGCAGGAAGTGGATGTGGCGTTGATCCCCACGCTGTCCGTGGCGGAAAACATCATGCTCGGTTGGCTGAATGAGCCGGGCCATCTGCTTAACTGGGCACAGTTGTATCGCCAGGCGGCACAGCTACTGAAACAGCTGGATTTGACCATTAACCTGCGCCAGCGTTTGGCGGAGTGCACCCTGGCGGAAAAACAGCAGGTGCTGTTGGCGCGCGCGCTCTCCCACCGCTGCCGCTTTCTGGTGCTTGATGAGCCCACCGCCCCCCTCGACCGTGCCGAAAGCGAACGCCTGTTTCGCGTGGTGCGCCGCCTGCGGTCCGAAGGGATCGGCGTGGTGTTTATTTCCCACCGAATCCATGAATTGAGTGAAATTTGCGACCGCCTGACGGTGCTGCGCGATGGTCGCCATGTCAGTGAGGATGCCATGCAGGGTCTGAACGGCGAGCAGATCGTCGAGAAAATGCTCGGCCATCGGCTGGACGATATTTTCCCGCCCCCGCGCCCGCCGCACGGCTCTCGTCCCCTGTTGCGGGTCGAAGGCCTGCACGATCGCCATAAGCTGCGCAACGTCAGCCTGCAACTGCATCAGGGGGAAATCCTCGGCATCGCCGGGCTGGCCGGCGCGGGAAAAACAGAACTGTGCAAGGCGCTGTTTGGCGCTTCGCCGGCGCGAATTGAACGGGGTGAACTGCTGGGGAAACCCTGGGCTCCTCGTGCTCCGCACCTTAGCGTCGAACAAGGGCTGGCGCTGGTGCCGGAAGAGCGGCGCAAAGAAGGCATTTTTATCGACGAAGCTATCCCGATGAACCTGAGCGTCAGCGCCGACGACAGCTTTTCCCGCTGGAGCCTGTTCAGCCGTCGCCAGGAACTGCGCTGGGCGCGAGACATCATGCAGCGCCTCAATATTCGCGCCTCCGGCCCGCAGCAGAAGCTGGCGCGGCTTTCCGGCGGCAACCAGCAAAAGGTGGCGATTGGCAAGTGGCTGCGCGGTGACGCTAACGTACTGATTTTCGATGAACCAACCAAAGGGGTGGACATCAAGGCCAAACAAGAGCTGTTCACCCTGATCGACGGCCTGGCGCGCGACGGCAAAGGCATTATCTATGCTTCCGGCGAGTTTTCGGAGCTGGTCGGCCTGTGCGATCGCATCTGCGTGCTGTGGGATGGTCGGGTCGTCGCGGAACTGAATGCCGCCGACATTGATGAAGAAACCCTATTACTGTATTCCACCGGAGGAACCCCAGCGTGAGTAAAGAATTATCCCTGCAGACTGCGCAACCCTGGCGCCATCAGCTGTTTGAGTTTCTCTACAAGTGGGGGATGTTACTCACCGTTGTCGCGCTGATTGCCCTGTTCGGGATAGCGTCGGACAACTTCCTCGATCCGAACAATATCATCAACATTCTGCGCTCGATCGCCATCGTCACGGTGATCGCCATCGGGGTCTCGATATCGCTGTCGGTAGGCGGTTTCGATCTCTCCGTCGGTTCCACTGCTTCACTGGCCAACGCCCTGGTGGTTTCACTGTTCGTCTGGTACGGCTTCGGCACCACCGGTGCGATTGTGCTGACGTTGCTGATTTGTATGTTGGTCGGCCTGTTCAATGCATTTCTGATCGTGGTGTTGAAAATCCCCGATATGCTGGCGACGCTGGCCAGCCTGTTTGTGATCCAGGGAGTAGCGATGACCTACAGCTACGGCGGATCAATCACCCAGAATATGCTGCTGCCGAACGGCGATATGGCGGAAGGCCTGATCCCGGAGGTCTTTTCCTCACTCGGGCAGGTGCCGGTGATCGTGTTGATCATGCTCGCGGTCACCGTAGTGGTGCAGCTTTTCCTGTCACTGACCAAGCACGGCCGCCGCATGTACGCCATTGGCGGTAATCCGCAGGCTGCACGCCTGTCGGGCATTCGCACGGTACGTTACAGGGTTGCCGCCTATGTCATTTCTGCCCTGCTGGCCTCGCTTGGCGGCATATTGCTGGCGTCACGTATCGGCTCTTCGCAGGTGAACGCCGGTGGCGGCTATCTGATGGATGCGGTCGCTGCCGCTTACATTGGCTTCTCGCTGGCCGGCTCTGGCAAACCCAACGCGCTCGGCACGCTGGTGGGCGCAGTGATCCTTGGCGTGTTGCAAAACGGCCTGGTGATGCTCTCCGTCCCTTACTATGCCATGGACATTATCAAAGGCCTGGTGCTGGCACTGGCGCTGGCTATCACCTACATCCAGAAACGCTAACCCCCTTCCCTCGGCGCAGATTTCGCTGCGCCCTTTTTCCCTTGTATTCATGCGGTTAATGATTTCCCCGCCTAAACACATACAAATGATACGAATTATCATTTGCGTTTACATTTTGTCGAAAATCCTTACAATGGCCTGACGAAATACTGACGGAACGACGATCTCCGCAACGACGGGGCCCGTTTCTACTTATTATTCAAACTGTTAAAACGACACTTTGTCGATTTACATCAGACCAGGAAAGGTTTGCCTCATGGAAAAGCCACGTTATAACAAATTAACCGCATTGATCATTGCTACATTGACCAGCGCCGGCGCCGTCGCTGCGCAACCAGACGCTCAGGACACCATGGTGGTGACCGCTTCCGGTTTCCAGCAGAAAATCCAGGACTCCGCAGCGTCCATTTCGGTCATCCCACGTCAGCAAATTGAAGACAAAGCCTACCGCGACATTACCGATGCGTTGAAAGACGTGCCGGGCGTCGTCGTGACCGGCGGTGCCAGCAGCAGCGATATCAGCATCCGCGGCATGTCCTCCAAATACACCTTGATCCTGGTCGACGGCAAACGCGTAGACACGCGCGGCACGCGCCCGAACAGTGACAACTCGGGTATTGAACAAGGCTGGTTGCCGCCGCTGGAAGCGATTGAACGCATCGAAGTGGTACGTGGCCCGATGTCTTCTCTGTACGGTTCCGACGCCATGGGCGGCGTGATCAACGTCATCACCCGCAAAACCTCCACCACTCAGGCATGGAAAGGTTCACTGCACGGCGACGCCACCTTCCAGGAAAACAGCAATTCCGGCGATCTTTTCCAGACCAACGCCTACGCTTCCGGCCCGCTGATTGATGGCCTACTGGGCCTGCGGGTCAACGGCCTGCTGTCGCGTCGCGCCGAAGACAAAATCGTCAACGGCTTCAACGAACAGCGCATGCGCAGCGGCACCGCGGTATTCAGCCTGACGCCTGATGATAAAAACGAGTTCGACTTTGAAATGGGCCGCTCACTGCAGGACCGTAACAGCACGCCGGGTGAGTCGGTGGCCGCAGAGCGCTGCAACAGAGGGAAATGTAGTCCAAACCAGGTCAGCGAAAGCAAATATACCCGCACCAACTACGCCCTGACACATAACGGTTATTACGACCTCGGCCATACCAACAGCTACATTCAGCGCGAAGAGACCAATAACCCGGGCCGCAACATGAAGATGTATAACACCATCTTCAACACCCAGAATCAGTTCGAATTAGGCGCTCACATGCTGAACGTCGGCGGCCAGTACCGTTACGAAAAACTCAGCGACAGCGGCAACCAGCTTGACTCTGCCGATGGCCTGAACAAACTGACCCGCTGGAGCTGGGCGCTGTTTGCTGAAGACGAGTGGGCGATGACCAACGACTTCAGCCTGACCAGCGGCATCCGTATGGATCAGGACCAAAACTACGGCAACCACTGGACACCGCGCATGTACGGCGTCTGGCACCTGACCGAACAATTTACGCTGAAAGGCGGCGTTTCCGCCGGCTACCGCTCCCCGGATCTGCGTCAATCCTCCGCCAGCTGGGGCCAGGTTACCGGCGGTGGCGTACGTAAAGGCATTATCGTCGGTAACCCGGATCTGCAGCCGGAGAAAAGCCTGAGCGAAGAGATCGGCGTGATGTGGGATAACCAGCAGGGGCTGAACGCGGGTGTGACGGTATTCAACACCGATTTCAAAGACAAGATCACCGAAGTCCGTCGCTGTGAAGATACGCCGGACTGCACCATTGGCGGTGATCTCTACGACTTTATCAGTGACCGGACCAACGTTGATAAAGCCAATATGCGCGGCGTAGAAACCACCTTTGGCTGGCAGATCAATAAAGACTGGAAGTGGAACACCAACTACACCTATACCTCGTCCGAACAAAAAAGCGGGGAGTTCCAGGGCAAGGCGCTGAACCAGATGCCAAAACATATGATTAACAGCGTGCTGGATTGGCAGGCCACCAACGACGTCAGCCTGTGGTCACGCGTTAACTTCCGCAGCAAAACATCGGAATACCTCAGCCGCACCTCAATGGCCAAGAGCACGCCGTCTTACACCTTTGTCGATGCCGGCCTGAGTTACCAGGCGAATAAAAACCTGATGGTAACCGGCGGGGTCTACAACATCCTCGACAAAACCGTCGATTACGATCACTACAACACCACACTCGACGGCCGCCGTTACACCGTCGGCATGACCTACAACTTCTGATGCCACTTTGGGCGCGCGCTGCGCGCCCTTTTTATTTCTCTCACCCAAGGAAGCCACAATGACATTACGCCGCTCCCCTATGGTTCTCGCCCTGCTGGCCTGTATCGCGCTGGCCGGCTGTAACGGCAAGGTTCGCACACCGGCCGCGGATGCCCCTGCGACCGTCAGTTTTCAACATCTGAACGGCACCACCGAAGTGAAAAAGCACCCACAGCGCGTAGTGGTGTTGGACTATGCTTCGCTGGAGACATTGCAGTTGCTGGGCGTAGAGCCGCTGGCACTGCCGGGCAACCGCACCATGCTGCCGGACAGCCTGAAACAGTACCAAAATGCCAAATACCTCAATGCCGGGACCCTGTTTGAACCGGACATGGCCACGCTACGCGCCGCCAAACCGGATCTGATCCTGATCGCCGGTCGTTCCTCCAAGGCCTATACCGAACTCAGCGGCATTGCGCCGACGTTGAATATGGCAATCGATCCGCAGGATCAACTGGGCAGCCTGAAACAACGCACTCTGCAACTGGGTGAATTGTTCGACAAACAGCAGCAGGCTCAGGCGGCCGTAGGCAAGCTGGATGCCGAGATTGCAGCGATCAAACCGCAGGTGGCCAAAGCCGGGCGTGGTCTGGTGGTACTGTTCTCCGGCGGGAAAATCAGCGCCTACGCGCCCAAGAGCCGCTTCAGCTTTACCTATGACGCTCTCGGCTTCTCGTCGGCACTGCAAAGCGAGAACCCTGATGTGCGCGGCAATAAGCTGTCGCCAGAGCAGGTGGCTCAGTTGAACCCGGATTGGCTATTTATCATCGATCGCGATGCGGCTACCGGTCGTCCGAACGCGGTAGCTCCGCAGAAGATCCTCACTACCACGGCGTTGAAAAACACCGTAGCGGTCAAGAAAGGTCAGGTAGTTTATCTGCCGGCGGCTGAAGTCTATCTTTCCGGCGGCATTATCACCAGCCAGCATATCGTCGAACGCGTCGCCGAGGCGCTGAACAAGAAGTAATAAAAAAACCCGGCGCTGTGAAGTGCCGGGTCTTTAGGTATCCACCGGGATCAAATCGACGGTTGGTTCACTAATCCATCAATCAACACCTGCGGTGTGCCCTGCGAGCAGCGCTCAATACGCCCACGAACGCCATACACTCGCGCCAGACTCTGCGGCGTGATCACCTCTTCCGGCGCACCGTCGGCAATCAATTCGCCATCCTGCAGCATCAGCACGTGATCGCCATGACGCAAAGCTATATTGATGTCATGCACCACCACCACCGTGATGATATTGCGTTTGCGCGTCTCTTTGCGTACCAAATCCATCACGTGGAACTGATAGTTAAGATCGAGCGCGCTCAGGGGTTCGTCCAGCAGCAGCAACGAAGGCTGGCGGATCAGCGATTGCGCCAACCCCACCAACTGTTTCTGCCCGCCGGAAAGCTGATCGAGGTAGCTCAGCGCCAGGTGGGCAATGCCGAGCTGTTCCAGCAGCGCCATCACCTCCGCTTCGCTGCCGGCGTTGCTGCGGCCGCCCGAAGCGCGTTGCGCCACGATGATCGACTCCAGCACGTGCAAATGCACCCCGGCAGGCAACGACTGCGGCAGATACACCACTTTTTCTGCGCGGCGGGCGAATGGCATCTGCATCAAATCAATGTCGTCCAGCCACAGTTGCCCCTGCGCCGGGTTTAAGCCCGCCAAAGAGCTCAGCAGCGTCGACTTGCCGCTGCCGTTCGGCCCCAGCAGCACGGTAATTTGCCCGCGCGGCAGCATCGGGACCGCCAGATTACTGATCACCTGACGCTTGGGATAACCGGCGGAGAAACCTTCAATACGCAATCCCTGATTCATACATTCCCCCGATGACGCAGAATAATGCTCAGGAAGAACGGCACGCCCACCAGCGAGGTGACGATGCCCACCGGAATGATAATGCCCGGGATCAGGTTTTTCGACGCCACTGAGGCCATCGACAGTACCAATGCACCAATCAAGGCGCTGGCCGGCAGATAAAATCGATGATCTTCACCGAAGATCATTCGGGCGATGTGCGGCGCTACCAGGCCGATAAAACCGATAGGCCCGACAAAGGCCACCGCCAGCGCGGAAAGAATGCTGATACGTAACAGGGTCGTCAGGCGCAAACGGCGCACGTCGATACCGAAGCTCACCGCACGATCCTCCCCCAGACGCAGCGCGGTCAACTTCCACGAGCTCATCATCGACAGCGGCAGCAGCACGGCGAATACGCCGAGCAAGATACCCAGTTTGTCCCACGAGGCACGCGCCAGGCTGCCCATGGTCCAGAACACCAGCCCCTGCAGCGTGTCTTCGCTGGCAATAAACTGCATCATGGAAACCAGTGCGTTAAAGGTGAACACCAGTGCTATGCCAAACAGCACCACGCCAGAGGTGGCAACCCGTGTCCAACGCGTAATGCCGTCCAGCATCAATGCGGCAAACAGGGCGAAAATGAAGGCGTTGGCAGAAATAAACCATTGATCGGGAATGCCCGGAACGCCAATCCCCAACACGATAGCCAGCGCCGCACCAAAAGCCGCGGCAGAAGAGACGCCGAGGGTAAAGGGGCTGGCCAGCGGGTTGTTCAGGATGGTCTGCATTTCTGCGCCGGCCAGGCCAAGCGCAAAGCCCACTACTACCGCCATCAAGGCGTAAGGCAGGCGGATATCCCAAACGATCACCCGCGTGCCGGCGTCGGCCGCCGCAGGATCAATCAGGGTTTGCCACAGGGAAGACAAAGAAAGACCGGATGGGCCCATGGTAAAATCCAGCAGCAGCGAACCCATAATCGCCAGTGCCAACACCCCCATCATCAATAAACGGTGGCGGAGAATATGGTGATAACGCCCCATGGCGTTGACGTCGGGTTTCCCCTTGGCGTCAGGCATAGGATCGGTGGATACGCTCATTATTTCGGATACCTGTTACGACAATGACCACAGCGGCGCGGAAACGGCCGCCTGAACGGAATAAGCAGCCGCTAACAATAAAGCAAACGATAATACTTATCAATCATATCAATAGCTATTACCTGCCATATAAAGATGTAACACTTTATTTTATAAAGTTATTAACCAAACTCTTGCCATACCCTCACCGCAGTGCCCAGGGTTAACAATTCCGAAAATATCGCCCCTTCCCGCTCTGCTGTGACAAATTGCAATAAAACCACATAGAATCCAAATCCTGACTGGTCACTGCGCCCTGCGCCGGACCGGATATTTGGGGCCTGCAAGTGGGGCCCTTATCAAAGAGGCTGCAATGAGAAGTCGAACACCTGCGTTAACGCCTAAAAAACCCGCCCTGCTGCACTGGCTGGTACAAAGCCCGCGGCTGGCGGATGACGCCCAATTACAACGCCAGATGCGGCTTACGTTGGTGCCTTCTCCCACCACCCCTTGGTGGAATGCCGCCGGCGTGGCACTGCTGCTGCTGGCCTATATCTGGCTGAGCCATCAGGCGATCGGCATGGGTCTGTTGCTGCTGCTGCTGTTGCTGACCGGCGGGCGTTGGTGGCTGGCGCGAGCCAATCCCCCCCGCTGGCCCAACGCAATGCTGGTGACGGTACTGCTGTGGTGCGCACTGGTGGGCGCGGTCGCCCTGATGGCCATGCTTTCTGGCCGCATGGTGCTCATCTTGTTTGCCGGCTTGCTGATTACCGGACTGGCCTTCTGGCTGATGCAACGCCACGCCGCAGCACCACGTTTTGCCCTGCTGGAAATCATGGTGCTGACGCTGCCCTATTTGCTGACCGCGCCGCTGTCACGCGTGCAAAACCTGTTTTTACTGGCGGATATCATCCCGCTGTGGCTGGTGTTGGCCCATGGATTGACCACGTCTTATCATCGCCAACTGACCGAACGCGTTACCCTGAGCGCAGAAATACAGCAAGCCGCCCATCAGGATCATTTGACCGGTTTCCTCAACCGCGCAGGGGGTGAGGCCGTGATGCAGGATATTTGTCGTCCTTCGGCGACGGCACATCCGCTTTCCCATCTGTTTATTTTCGAATTTACCCCGCTGGCGGCGTTGTATCAGAGCCACGGCGTGCAGATCGGTGATGACGTGCTGCGCACCATTGGCGAACGCCTGAAAATGCTGGTCCGGCCCAGTGATTTTGTCTGCCGCTATACCGGCGGTCAGTTTCTGATCCTGGTTCACGATCTGCCTTACGGCTCCGAAGGTGAATTTTTGGCACGCTTCATTCCGGCGCTGGAAGCCCCCTACGGTTTTGGCGCATTCGGTGAGGTGTCGCTGCAGCTCAATACCGGTGTATTAGCTTTAACGCAGGATTATCAATCGGTTGACAGTTTGATGAGCGCGGCGCAGCAGGCGCTGACGGCAAAAGGGAAGGAACAGGAAGTCAGGGGATAAGAATAACGCGGCGGGCTCCCGCCGCGTTTCATAATAGGACGTTAATTCACGTCCATTTTCGGGAATTCCATTTCGCTGTACTTCACGACACGGGTGCCGCGCGTCAGCTTGTAACCGAACCAAATGATCAGGAACAGCGGAATGCCGATATAGGTCGCGGTCACGCCGTACCAGTCGATCCGGTCTTGCAGGAACGCCTGATAGTTCTGACCCAGAGTGATGATCAGGCACAGCACAAAGGCAAAGATCGGGCCCAGCGGGAAGAAGCCGGAACGGTACGGTAAATCGTTCAGGTCATGCCCCTGGATCATATAACCACGGCGGAAGCGGTAATGGCTGATGGCTATCCCCAACCAGGCGATGAAACCGGTCATGCCCGAGGTGTTCAGCAGCCACAGGTAGACCGACTGATTACCGAACATCGAGCTCAGGAAGCACAGGCCCGCAACCACGGTCGTCGCATACAGCGCGTTACGTGGCACCCCGCCCTTCGACAGCTTGGCGAAGATACGCGGCGCTTTGCCTTCCGACGCCAGAGTAAACAGCATACGGGTAGAGGCGTACATCCCGGAGTTACCGGCAGACAATACCGCCGTCAGGATCACCGCGTTCATCACCGCCGCCGCCGACAGCAAACCGGCATGCTGGAACACCAGGGTGAACGGGCTGACGCTGATGTCTTTCACATCATTGCGCAGCAGGCTCGGATCGGTATAGGGAATGATCAGGCTGATAATCAGGATCGCGAAGATATAGAACAACAGGATACGCCAGAACACCTGACGCACCGCGCGCGGGATATTTTTGCCCGGATTTTCAGATTCGCCGGCCGCGATACCGATAAGCTCGGTGCCCTGGAACGAGAAGCCGACGATCATCGCCACGCCTATCATGGCCGAGAATCCTCCGGCAAACGGCGCGTCGCCGATGGTCCAGTTCTGCCACCCCGCGTGCTCGCCCCCTTTGAGGATGCCGAAAATCATCAGCACGCCGATAGCGATAAAGATGATGACGGTGGTCACCTTGATCAGTGAGAACCAGTATTCCGCTTCACCGAAGCCTTTAACCGAAATGTAATTCAACAGGAACATCAGGCACAGGAACAACGCACTCCAGATCCAACCGGGAGTATCCGGGAACCAGTACGTCATCACCAGCTGCGAGGCCACCAGGTCAACGGCGATGGTCACCGCCCAGTTGTACCAGTAGTTCCAGCCCAGCGCGAAGCCAAAACCTTCTTCTACATATTTGGCGCCGTAGGTGGAAAAAGAACCGGACACCGGCATAAAGGCCGCCAGCTCACCCAGACTGGTCATCAAGAAGTACACCATCAGCCCAATCAACGCATAAGACAGCAACGCCCCGCCTGGGCCTGCCTGCGAAACGGTCGCGCCAGAGGCGACAAACAGACCGGTGCCGATAGAACCACCAATAGCAATCATGGTTAAGTGCCGCGCCTTCAGCTCGCGCCGCAATCCGGGTGCTGGTTGCCCCGATGTTTTTATATCCTGCTGAGCCATTCTTACCCTATCTGCTGGTCAAAAAAATAAGGGGCGGATTGTAACAAATACCCGCCGACGAACTAGTAACATTGCACTGATATAAGATAGCTTCATAATTCAGGGCTAATTATTAGCAACGGCCCTCGAGGCCTTACTTACTGTCATTAATGTGACAGGGAGCAGATTTTTATGCTTCATTTCTGCTTACGGAGGCATTTTTAGGACGCAAGCGTGCAGTAGCCAAGAAAACGCTGCAGCGCGTTGGAGATATGCTTTTGCCGGTGATGGATCAGATAAAGCGTTCGCATCAAGGGCGGCAACGGCAACTGCAGCTCCACCAGCACGCCGCTGGCCAACTGTTCGCCGATCACCCGCCGCGACAGGCAACTGATGCCAATGCCGTGGCGCACCGCATGCTTGATCGCTTCCGAGTTCCCCAGCTCCATCACCAGCTGAAAGTGCGGCAGATGCGCCAGCAGCAGATGATCCAGCACTTCACGCGTGCCCGAGCCGCGTTCCCGCAGGATCCACGGCGCATTGGCCAACATCGCCAACGTCAAAGGCTGACCCGCCAGCGGATTGTCCGGCGCAGCGAACACCACCAGCTCATCCTCCAGCCAGGGCTGGGTGACCAGCTCCGGCATATGGCAAGGGCCTTCGATCAGGCCTAAATCGACCCGAAAATCCGCAACCGCCCCGATCACGTCCTGACTGTTTCCCACGTTGAGCTCCAGCGGCGTGGCGGGAAAATCTTGCCGATAACGGGCGATCATCTCCGGCAACATATAGTTGCCGATGGTGCTGCTGGCCGCGATGCGCAGCGCGCCGCCGTCATGGCGGAACAGTTGCTCAATCTCCCCCGCCTGCTCAAGCAACGCCAGCGCCTTCGGGTACAACAACCTCCCATGCTCATTGATAACCAAACGCTTGCCGACACGATCGAACAACTGCACGCCCAATTGCCCTTCCAGATCGGCCAGCGCCGCGCTGACCGCCGATTGCGATAACGCCAGAACGACCGAGGCCTGCGTGGTCGAACCGCTTTTCAGCACTTCGGTAAAAACTTCCAATTGACGTAAGGTGATATGCATAAACTTCTCGGTATATAAAAAGTGGCCTGTCAGTAAAGCCACTGAAACTAATGCTAAATCTGCGCCACTGGCCGGCAGCAACGCACAGGGTGAATAACACTAAGGTTATCACGTTTGCAGAAATCGACATGGGGGCCACTCATGCTTCAGGCCGCAGACTAACCACTTATTCAGATAGGTTATAAATATATAATCAATTTCTCTTTTATGCCGCCAGCACGTAGTCTTTGGCTCAAGGATTTGATGACAAGGGCTGACTTATGGCGACCAATACCACACACGATTTTCCAACGCGGCAATTTCCTCTATTCGGCCTACCCCGGCTGGTGCCGGGGCTGCTGCTGACCGGCGCCATCACTGCGCTGGCGGTCTGGGTTGGTGATATTCCCTGGGTAGCCGGGCTGGGACTGGGCGCGCTGACACTGGCCATTTTGCTGGGTATTTTGGTGGGCAATACGGTTTACCCCTGGCTGCAACCGAGCTGCCATGGCGGTGTTCAACTCGCCAAACAGCGTTTACTGCGCCTCGGGATTATCCTTTACGGTTTTCGCCTGACGTTTCAGCAAATTGCTGATGTGGGCACCACCGGCATCATCATTGATGCATTAACCCTGAGCACCACATTCCTGCTTGCCTGCTGGCTGGGTAAGAAAGTATTCGGTATCGACAGCCAGACCGCGATGCTGATCGGCGCCGGCAGCAGCATTTGCGGCGCGGCGGCCGTGATGGCGACCGAGCCGGTGCTGAAAGCCGACTCCAACAAGGTAGCGGTGGCGGTAAGCACCGTGGTGGTGTTCGGTACGCTGGCGATCTTCGCTTATCCGTGGCTGTACCAGTTGAATGAGCATTTCCAGTGGCTGCCGTTTAATCAGGAAAGTTTCGGCATCTTTACCGGTTCAACCATTCATGAAGTGGCGCAAGTGGTCGCGGCCGGGCACGCTATCGGGCCGGATGCTGAAAACGCCGCGGTCATCGCCAAAATGATCCGCGTCATGATGCTGGCCCCTTTCCTGCTGCTGCTCTCAGGCTACATCAGCCGCAGCCGTAGCGCAGGAAGCACCGGCAGCCAGGCGGAAAAATCCGCCATCACCATTCCGTGGTTTGCGGTGTTGTTCATTGCCGTTGCCGGACTGAACTCGTTCAACCTGCTGCCGGCGACGCTGGTGAAACACCTGATTACCGCCGATACCTGGATGTTGGCGATGGCCATGGCGGCGCTGGGGTTGACCACCCACATCAGCGCGGTGCGCCAGGCCGGGGTTAAACCGATTCTGCTCGCCACGCTGCTGTTCGTTTGGCTGATTGTTGGCGGCGGCGCCATTAACCTGCTGGTACAACATTTTATCTGATTTGCTTCCCCGCAGGCCCGCAATCGCGGGCCTGCGGCTGCTGACAAACCTATAATGTTTGGCGGCAGCCGCAAAAGGTTTTGAAAATAAACCAGGAAAAGCAATTTATTGATTTTCGGCTGATAACACAAAGGGGGAAAAACCACGCTTTTATCCCCCTTTGTCTATAATCTGAGGCCCGCAATCGCGGGCCTGCGCTTTTCCCGCCATTCAATCCTTCCGCTATCAATGCCATAATGACGCCGATTACACAGGAGAATGAAAATGAAGTTTGTCGGTGCACATGTCAGCGCGTCAGGCGGCGTGGATCAGGCGGTTATCCGCGCGCACGAATTAGAGGCGACCGCATTCGCCCTGTTCACCAAAAATCAGCGTCAATGGAAGGCCGCTCCGCTGCCTGCCGACGTGATCGATAAGTTTAAAAGCGCCTGTGCGCAGTACGGCTACGGCCCAGGGCAGATCCTGCCGCACGACAGCTATCTGATTAACCTTGGCCACCCGGTGACCGAGGCGTTGGAAAAATCCCGCGAAGCCTTCCTTGATGAAATGCAGCGCTGCGAACAGCTGGGGCTGACCCTGCTGAACTTCCATCCCGGCAGCCACCTGCTGCAGATTGAGGAAGACAAATGCCTGGCACGCATCGCCGAATCCATCAACATGGTGCTGGACAAGACTGAAGGCGTGACGGCCGTGATCGAAAACACCGCCGGTCAGGGCAGCAATCTGGGCTTCAAATTTGAACATTTGGCGGCGATTATCGATGGCGTGGAAGACAAAAGCCGCGTCGGCGTTTGCATCGATACCTGCCACGCCTTTGCCGCCGGTTACGATCTGCGTACCGAAGAAACCTGCGAGCAGACGTTTAAAGCGCTCGGCGACATCGTGGGCTTCAAGTACCTGCGTGGCATGCACCTGAACGATGCCAAGAGTGAGTTTGGCAGCCGCGTCGACCGCCACCACAGCCTGGGTGAAGGCAATATCGGTAAAACGGTGTTCAGCTATATCATGCGCGACGATCGTTTCGACAATATTCCGCTGATCCTGGAAACCGTGAACCCGGATATCTGGGCGGAAGAGATTGCCTGGCTGAAGGCACAGCAGTAATTGCCAGATAAAAAAACCGGAGCCTGAGCTCCGGTTTTTTATAGCCTGCGCCGGCGTTAGGCTACCGTAGCCGCAGGGACTTCAGCACGTTTCAGCAGCGCGTAAGACACCCCCGCCAGCAGCGTACCGGCGATAATCGCCACCAGATACAACAGCACCGGGGTGATAGCGCCAGGGATCAGCAGGACGAACAGCCCACCGTGCGGTGCCATCAGCTTGGCGCCAAACGCCATCGACAGTGCACCGGTCAACGCGCCACCAGCTATGCAGCATGGCAACACGCGCATCGGGTCACGGGCGGCGAACGGAATGGCGCCTTCAGAGATAAAGCACAGGCCCAACACCAGCGCCGCTTTACCGCCTTCCTGTTCGGATTTCTCGAACTTGCGACGCGCCAGCAAAGTCGCCAATCCCATCGCCAGCGGAGGTACCATGCCAGCCGCCATAATGGCCGCCATTGGGGCATACACCGAGGAGCTCAGCAGTGCCACACCGAAGGCGTAAGCCGCCTTGTTAACCGGCCCACCCATATCGGTACACATCATGGCACCGAGGATTGCCCCCAGCAGCACCGCATTGGCGGTACCCAGAGATTGCAGCCAATGAGTCAGGCCTTCCATGATTTTCGCGACCGGCGTACCGACGACGAAAATCATGATCAGACCGACGAACAGGCTGGCGACCAACGGAATGATCAGGATCGGCTTCAGCGCTTCCATACTCTGCGGCAGTCGCAGTTTGGTGCTGATAAATTTGGCCGTATAGCCCGCCAGGAAACCGGCTATGATACCGCCGAGGAAACCGGCGCCGGTGCTCACGGCCAGCATACCGCCAATCAACCCCGGCGTCAGGCCCGGACGGTCAGCAATTGAGAAGGCAATAAAACCGGCCAATACCGGGACCATCAGCGCAAAGGCCGAGCCCCCGCCGATCTGCATCAGCGCTGCTGCCAGCGTGCCCTTGACTTCAAATGCCTTGATCCCGAACACGAACGACAGTGCGATACACAAACCGCCCGCCACCACCATCGGCAGCATGTAAGACACACCGGTCAACAGGTGACGATAAGGACCGGCGCTCTCTTTCTTCTTACCGGCGGTGGTCGGTGCACCGCTTTTTTGCGGTTGGAAAATCTCGGCTTCAGCCTGCGCCTTGTCCAGCTCCTGCGCCGTTTTTTTCAGCGCCAGGCCGGTAGAGGTACGGTACATCGGCTTGCCGGCGAACTTGTCCAGATCCACTTCAATGTCCGCCGCCACGATCACCAGATCGGCCGCCGCCACTTCTTCTGGCGTAATGGCATTGCCGGCGCCGACGGAGCCGCGGGTTTCAACTTTCACCCACCAGCCACGCTTTTTGGCTTCGCTCTCAATGGCTTCGGCCGCCATAAAGGTGTGGGCCACACCGGTCGGGCAAGCGGTGATCGCCACAATGCGTTTTTGACCGGCGGCTTTTGCCGGTTCGACGGCGGCAACGGTCGGCGCCTGGTAGGCTTTCGCTTCAGCCATCGCCTGCGCCAGGAAGGCTTCCGGCTCACGCACCGCATGCGCCACGTCACCCACATAGACCCGTTTGCCGTTCAGCGCGGCGTCAGCAGGCACAGTTTGCCCAGCCACCACCACCAGTTCGGCCTCGGCCGCCGACTCAACCAACGTCAGGCCGGATTTCACCGCAGCAGCGCCAAGCATGCGTTTCGCCAGGTGACTACGAGCCTGCCCCAGCAAACTGTCTATCATCAGCAGTGTTTTCATTCTGCCTCCTGCTATTGATTAAAAGGTTTCAGATCGACACGCGCCATCATCGCGGCCAACTGTGGACGATCGGTCACGCCAACGTTGCTCTGGCTTACCGCCAGCGCAGCCACGGCGGTGGCCAAACGCAAAGTGTGTTCACTGGATTCACGCATCAGCAGGCCGTAAATCAGGCCGCCGACCATCGAGTCGCCGGCACCCACGGTGCTGACCACTTCGCAGGCCGGCGGCTTGGCAATCCAGGCGCCGGACGCGTTGACCCACAGCGCGCCTTCGGCACCGAGGGAGATCACCACGTGGGCAATGCCCTGATCGCGCAGCGCATGCGCCGCCTCGACCACGTCAGCCAGCTGCGGCAGCGGACGCCCGGCCCAAATTTCCAGCTCGCGGCGATTCGGTTTCACCAACCACGGCGCCGCTTTCAAACCGGCAACCAAAGCTTCGCGGCTGCTGTCGAAAATGATGCACGGGCACTGCGCGCGTAAACGGATCATCCAGTCGGTGAAGGCGTCGGGATCGACACCCGCCGGCAGGCTGCCGCTGACGGCGACCATGTCGAACTGGCCCAGCCAGCTCAGGGAATCGGTCACGAAACGTTCCCAGTCCTGCCCGTTCACTTCAAATCCGGAGAAATTGAAATCGGTGACTTCGCCGTCTTTCTCCGTCAGTTTGACGTTAATACGGGTGCGGCCCGGCACCACCTGAAAGCGGTTGGCAATGCCCAGATCGCTGAACAGCAGTTGGAAACCGTCCTGGTTGTCTTTTCCCAGGAAGCCGCCCACCGTCACATCAATACCCAGATCCTTCAGCACTTTGGCGACGTTGATGCCTTTCCCGGCGGCGTGCAGGCCGGCGGTTTTGACCAGGTTCACTTCACCACGCTCGATCTCCGGGCAAAAGCCCACCAGATCGTAAGCCGGATTCAAGGTAATTGTTGCTACTCTTCTGCTCATGCTGCGCCCTCGCCCAGTCCTTCGTTAATCGCTTCACCGATCGCCTTCAGCGCCGTTTCAGCATCTTCACCTTTGGCGGTAAAACGCAGGTGATGTCCTTTCTTCACGCCCAATGCCACAACCTTCATCAGGCTGCGTCCGTTGGCCGGTTTGCCACTGCCATCCAGGTTAGTGACGGTAATTTCACTGCTGAATTGCTTGATCACATTGACCAACGCCGTGCCCGGACGGGCATGCAGGCCATGTTCATTGCGGATCACGTACTCGGCGCTCAGCGTGGTGTCTTCTTCTTCCACCTCACTGGTCAGCAATGCCAACAGGGTGACGGCATCCGCGTTCAGCAAGCGTTCAGCTTTATTTGCCAACAGCAGGTCGCCAAGGTAGTTCAGCACTGCCAGCGGCTGCGAGTCAGCCACTGACAGCGTCAGCAACAGCGCAACCTGCTCGCCCTCTTCGTCAAACGGCTGCGCCGGACGGCTCACCGTAGCCGCGCTGGCCAAATTGCCTTCGGTGCTGTCGCTCAGCCAAATGCCCTGCCCCAGATTCAGCGGTTTGCGGGTGATGACATCGCTGACGAACTGGGCGTTGACCGCACCGATTTTCTGCAGGCGGCCCGCATTCAGCGCCTGCAGCGTCATCAGGCTGTCGGCGGCCACGTCGAGCGCAATCAGGGAAGCGTCAAACTTGAATTCCGCCGTCAGCTTTTCGCCCATCAGCAGGCTGCGCAGCTCTTCAGCCGAGGTGGTTTTCGCCAGCAGTTCGGCTACGCTGTCGTCGCTCAGAACGTGGGTCAACTGACGCAACAGCGCCAGGTGTTCATCGGAACGTGCGGCAATGCCGATCACCACATAAGCGGTTTGGCCTTCGCCCCACTCGATCCCCTGAGGGAACTGAAACACCTGTACGCCGGTGTTCAGCACCAGATCGCGGGTATCGGTGGTGCCATGCGGGATGGCGATACCGTTCCCCAGGTAAGTGGAAGTTTGCAGCTCACGCTGCAACATGCCGTCCACGTAGGCCGCGCTGACGCAACCGGCCTCGGTCAGTGCGGCAGCCACCTGACGGATAGCTTCCTGTTTGTTACTCGCGGTAGCACCCAGGTGAATATCTTGCTGTGACAACTGGAACATGATTCTCCTCTCCTGCTGAATTGAATCGTTTCAGCTTCGTTGGGAAAAAGGAGCGTTACCGGTACGATCATCATCGCGCCCATAACGCTGAAACGTTTCAAGGAGTGTGTAAGGCCCCATGGGCGAAAGCAAGTTTTCTCAATTTTGACGTGATAGATTTTTGACCTTACGCACACTTTTCCCTTAGGGTTACCCGTCGCAGCGCTAAAATGACATACTGTGCTGAAATTTTGCTGACGGAGGGAAACATGACTGTAGTCGCGGGCGTAGGGGTAATTATCGTCAATGAGCGAGGGGAAATATTGCTGGGCAAACGCTGCGGCAAGCACGCCCCCTTCTGGTCCATTCCCGGTGGGCATCTGGATGCCGGCGAAAGCTTTGAACAGTGCGCCCAGCGCGAGATCGCCGAAGAAACCGGGTTAAACATCGCCACGCCGAGTTTTATCGGCATCAGCAACAACCTGCAAACCTGGCGCGCGGAGGGAAAACATACGGTTTCCATCTGTTTGCTGGCGCCCCATCCTGGCGGCGAAGCCGAGCTGAAAGAGCCGGAAAAATGTGCCGAATGGCGCTGGTGCCTGCCGGAGGCATTACCTGAACCGCATTTTGAAGCCAGCCGCAATGCCATCCATCTCTGGCTCTCAGGCCAAACTTATCTGCCGGCAGAATAGCTGTTTTCAATCATGAATTGCCCACCCTGTCCGTGATCTTGCTCATGGTCTGATAAACCCATATAAAAAATGCGTTATATACACCAAAATATAACGCTGCAAAAACCCCCGAACGGCCATTTTTCTTCTAAAAATACCCCTATAGTATTAGATGACTTTGCTAATAGTACCTATACTTCCTCAGGTATGTCGGCGCTTGTCCGGCACTTTTTTTTGGCAAGGTTTTCCTTGGTATTTCATAATTATAAGCGGATTCAATATGACCAATAAACTCACTGGCTTGATAAAAAAGCACCGCTGGGGATGGCTGTGGATTTTGCTGCTCGGGATTATCCTCGGGGCAGCATTATTGGCGGGTACCGCCACCGTATTCCATAAAACCAGCGACACCGCCTTCTGCGTTTCCTGTCACACCATGCAACAGCCCCTGGCCGAATATCAGGGCAGCATTCACTTCCAAAACACCAAAGGGATCCGCGCTGAATGCGCCGACTGTCACGTCCCGCACGAGCCACTAGACTACCTGTGGACCAAAATCCGCGCGGTAAAAGACATTTATGGCGAGATGGTGGGCACTATCGATACACCTGAGAAATACGAGGCGCACAAGCTGGCCATGGCGCAGTCGGTGTGGAAAACGCTCAAAGAAAGCGACTCCGCCACCTGCCGTTCATGCCACAGCTTCGACGCCATGGACATTACCGCCCAGCGGCCTGAAGCTCGTATTCAGCATCCGGTGGCCATCAAACAGGGCGAAACCTGTATCGACTGCCATAAAGGGGTCGCGCATATCCTGCCGGACATGAGCGGTGCGGCCCAGGCCGGAGCCGCCGAACTGGCGAAAGCCGCGGCGGAAACTTCGCCGACCGCCACCACGCTGTATACCATTGCCACGGAACCTTTCTTCCTCAAACCGGACGACAGCCACAATGCCGGCAACCTGATGCCCTCCACCGAAGTGCAGGTGGTGAAGCAGGAAGGCGACAAGGTGCTGGCCAGCGTCACCGGCTGGCAACAGGACGGCGTCAGTGAAGTGTTCTACGCCGCCCAGGGCAAACGCATCCTCAGCGTGCTGCTGGGTGAAGACGCCCGCAAACTGCTGAAAACCGGCACCACCATGACCGATGCTGAAACTGGGCTGGTATGGCACCAGGTTTCTCTGCAGGTCTGGCTGCCGCGCAAACAACTGATCGACGATCAGCAAAAAATCTGGCGCTACACGGCGGATATGATGTCGGCCAACTGCACCGGTTGCCACGGCCTGACCGCCCTCGATCGCTTCAACGCCAACCAGTGGATCGGCGTAATTAAAGGTATGGCTCCTCGCACCTCGCTGACGCAGGAACAGCTGCGCGTTCTGACACAGTACGTGCAGAAACACGCCAGTGACATGCAGCCAGCCGCACCAGCCAAGCTTTAAGGGAGAAGCGAAATGAGCAAATATCAACAACAAGCGTTAAAAATGAGCCGCCGCCGCTTCCTGACCGGCGCTACCGCGCTGGCCGCCGCCCCTCTGCTGGCTGGCCTGTGGCCCAAGTCGGCGCTGGCGCAGGCCATCAGTCAGGCACTGCCGCAGTTTGTGGTGTTGCGCCAGGCGCAAAAAGGCATTTTGACCGGCGCACACTGGGGCGCCTTCGAGGCCATCGTTCAGGACGGTAAAATGGTCGGCGTGCAGCCGGTCAAAGACGATCCTTACCCGAACGAACTGATCACCATGGCGCCCTACCAGGTGCACGCCGAAAACCGCATCAAATACCCGATGGTGCGCAAAAGTTGGCTGGAAGGCGGCCCCGGCAGCCGTACCGAACTGCGCGGACGCGACGAGTGGGTACGCGTAAGCTGGGACAAGGCGATTGAGCTGGTGTGCGGCGAAATTACCCGTTTGCAAAAAGATCACGGCCCGCAGTCGATCTATGCCGGCTCCTATGGCTGGAAAAGCGTCGGCATGCTGCACAATAGCCGTACGCTGCTGCAACGCCTGATGAACCTGACCGGCGGCTTCCTCGGTTACGCCGGCGACTACTCGACCGGTGCCGCACAGGTGATCATGTCACACGTGGTGGGCTCCATGGAGGTTTACGAACAGCAGACCGCCTGGCCGAACGTGATTGAAAACAGCCAGCTGGTGGTGCTGTGGGGCTGTAACCCGATGATCACGCTGAAAAACAGCTGGAACGTCCCGGACCACTACGGCCAGACGGGCTTTGAGGCGCTGAAGAAGAAAGGCACCCGGGTGATCAGCATCGATCCGGTGCACAACGACAGCGCCAAATTCGTCGACGCTCAGTGGATCGCCCCGCGTCCTTATACCGACGGCGCCATGCTGATCGGCATCGCGCATACGCTGCTGACCGAGAAGCTGCATAATCCGGACTTCCTGAAAACCTACACCGCCGGTTTCGACAAGTTCCAGGCCTATCTGTTGGGTGAAACCGACGGCACGCCGAAAACGGCCGAATGGGCGGCCGATGTGTGCGGCGTCGATGCTGACGTGCTGCGTCAGTTGGCGCGTGACATGGCGAAAAATCGCACCATGATCATGGGCGGTTGGGGCATCCAACGCCAGCATCATGGCGAACAGCAGCACTGGCTGTTGGTGACCGTGGCGGCGATGCTCGGCCAGATTGGCCTGCCGGGCGGCGGCTTCGGTTTCAGCTATCACTATTCTTCCGGCGGCAGCCCGACGGCAAAAGGCGGTATCATTTCTGGCATTTCCGCCGGCAACGCACCGAAGAACTCACCGGCGCCGATCCCGGTGGCACGCATCGCCGAATGTCTGTCCAACCCGGGCAAGACGATTAACTTCAACGGTGCGAAGGTCACCTACCCAGAGGTGAAAATGGTCTATGTGGCGGGTGGCAACACCTTCCACCAGCATCAGGATACCAATAATCTGGTCAAGGCCTGGCAGAAACCGGACACCATCGTGGTGAACGAACCTTACTGGACGGCTACCGCCAAGCATGCCGATATCGTTCTGCCGGCCACCACCAGCTACGAACGCAACGATCTCGAAATGGGCGGCGACTACTCGCAGCTGTATGTGTTCCCGATGCACCAGTGCGTAGCACCGCAGCATGAGTCACGCAGCGATTTCGATATCTTCGCAGCCATGGCGGCCAAGCTGGGGGTGCAGGATGCCTTTACCGAAGGCAAGGACGAAACCCAATGGCTGAAAGGCATGTACGACGACATGAAAACTCAGGCGCGTGCCGCCCGGGTGGCCCTGCCGCCGTTCGACATGTTCTGGGGATCCAACAACTATGTGCGCTTCCCGGTGCCGGAGGCCAATACCCAATGGGTGCGTTTTGCCGACTATCGCGAAAACCCGCTGCTCAATCCGCTGGGGACGCCATCCGGTAAAATCGAGATCTACTCCGACGCCATTGCCAAAATGAAGTATCAGGATTGTCCGGGCATTCCGACCTGGATGCCGCCGCATGAATGGTATCGTGGACCGGAAGCGGTGAAATATCCGCTGTCGCTGAACACCGCGCACCCAATCAACCGCCTGCATTCGCAGCTCGACAATACGCCACTGCGCAAAAAATACGCGGTAGCCGATCGGGAAGCGATTGTGATCCACCCGCAGGACGCCCAGTCACGTGGTATTGCCAATGGCGATCTGGTGCGAGCCTTTAACGATCGCGGCCAGATCCTGGTGGGTGCGGTGGTGAGCGAAGACGTGCGTCCAGGCGTAGTGCGTATCAGCGAAGGTGCCTGGTTCGATCCGGCCGATCCGTCTCAGCCGGGTTCACTGTGCAAGAACGGCAATGTCAACTGCCTGACCTTCGACGTCGGCTCCTCCAGCCTGGCTCAGGGGAACTGCGGGCAAATGGCACAGCTGCAGATCGAGAAGTATCAGGGCGAGGTACTGAAAAACACTGCGCACGACGTGCCGGCCGGCGCGTAACGACGCCTGCCGCAACAGCAGGGGCGATAATTGTATCGCCCCTTTTTTTGTCCTTATGCCGGAAAAGACTTTTTACTATTCAGCCCAATAAAACCGGTTTTTGTTTATGGTTTTTTGGGCGTATCATGCGCGCGACTCCCCCATTTACGGCTATTTGCTGACCTCTATGCCTACTTCAACTGCGGTAACGCGACGCTCCCCCGACCTGACTTCGCTGGCCTTTTTAGTGGTGGCCTTCCTTACCGGAATTGCCGGTGCGTTACAAACCCCCACGCTGAGCCTGTTCCTGGCAACCGAGGTGAAGGTTCGTCCCTCCATGGTTGGGCTATTCTTCACCGGCAGCGCGGTGATCGGCATCCTGGTCAGCCAGTTTCTCGCGCGCCGCTCAGATCAAAAAGGGGATCGCAAGACGCTGATCTTCCTCTGCTGCATGCTGGGTGCACTGGGCTGCGTGCTGTTCGCCTGGAACCGTAATTATTATCTGTTGCTGGCGGTCGGCGTAATGCTGACCAGCTTCGGCTCCACCGCCAACCCGCAAATGTTTGCCCTGGCACGCGAACACGCCGATCGCACCGGTCGCGAGGCGGTAATGTTCAGTTCTATCCTGCGGGCGCAGGTTTCTCTTGCCTGGGTGATAGGCCCGCCGATTGCCTTTGCGCTGGCGTTGGGATTCGGTTTTAAGGTGATGTACCTGGCCGCCGCCGCCGCGTTTATTCTGTGCGGCGCACTGGTGTGGAAAATGCTGCCGTCGATGCGCAAAACGCCGCTGGTGGCCAGCACCACGCTGGAGGCTCCGCGACAAAATCGTCGTGATACGCTGCTGCTGTTTTTGGCCTGTACCTTTATGTGGACCGCCAACAGCATGTACCTGATCAATATGCCGCTGTATATGGTACATGAGCTGCAACTGCCGGAAAAACTGGCCGGGATATTGATGGGGACGGCGGCGGGGTTGGAAATACCGACCATGCTGTTGGCCGGCATGGTAGCGAAGCGCTTCGGCAAACGTTTTTTGATGCGTTGCGCGGTGGCGGCAGGCCTGCTGTTTTACTTCGGGTTACTGTTTATCACCGGTACCTGGCAACTGATTGCCCTGCAATTACTTAACGCGGCGTTTATTGGCGTGCTGGCAGGCATTGGTATGCTCTATTTTCAAGATTTGATGCCCGGTCAGCCCGGGGCCGCAACCACTTTGTTTACCAACACTACGCGCGTGGGCTGGATTTTCGCCGGTTCAATTGCCGGCGTGGTGGCGGAGGTCTGGAACTATCACGCGGTGTTTTATTCCGCGTTGGCGATGGTGGTCGGCGCGGTGCTGTGCCTGTGGAAGCTGAAAGACGCTTAAAACCGATTAAGGCGCCGTATCCGCTTCCAGCTTGATCAGATAGACCAACGCCTGGTCGCGGTGGTCATGGCACATTTCGCGGCTGGCCTGCAGGCTGCCGCAGACTTTTGGCCGCAGCGGCGAATGAAACAGGCCGCAACGCAGCTGCTCGCTCAGATGAATACAGCGGGTGTTGGCGGGCTTGCCGTTAGGCATGCCGGGGATCGGGCTGGATATTGAAGGCGCAATACAACAGGCGCCACAGTCGGTACGACAGTCCATCAGCGAGTCTCCCGGTGGGCTGGCGGAATTGAAGCGCGACAATATCAGTCGCGCTCATCCGCCGCCAGCATAATCCGTATTGGTGCGTGAATCTTTACATCGCGCGGTTTGAGTCGTGAATCGCTCGCTTTCATACCTGCGCGCAAATTGCCATAAACGCCCCTTCGGTCGCCAATTAATGCATGAAACAAGCGTATTCGCGGCTTTACATGCGCCGATCACACATGTACCATTGAGCTAGTACAAAAGAACTCAAGGCCGATGAGGCCAATCAGGAGCAAAAATGTCCGCGGACACTATCCAGAAGCTTTCCCGCCCTTCCGTCCTTGGCGGCGCGATGATCATTGCAGGCACCGCCGTCGGCGCCGGCATGTTCTCCATTCCCATAGTCACTTCTGGCGTGTGGTTCAGCGGCTCCGTCGCGCTGCTGGTTTATACCTGGGCCTGCATGTTGATTTCCGGCCTGATGATCCTGGAAGCCGCTCTGCACTACCCAAGCGGCGCCAGCTTCCACACCATCGTCAAAGATCTGCTCGGTAAAGGCTGGAACGCCGTTAACGGCATTTCCATCGCCTTTGTGCTGTATATCCTCACCTACGCCTATATTTCCGCCGGGGGGTCGATCATCGCCCACACGCTGGAAGGTATCGTCGGCGTCGGGCAGTCCACCGCCGGTTTGGTGTTTGCCGTGGTGGTGGCGTTTATCGTTTGGCTTTCCACCCGCGCCGTTGACCGTCTGAGTACGATCCTGATCGGCGGTATGGTGATCACCTTTGTCATGTCGGTGGGCGACATGTTCACGCATGTGCAACCGGCAGTGCTGTTCAACCGCGGCGACGACCAGGCCAGCTACCTGCCTTACGCCCTGGCGGCGCTGCCCTATCTGCTGACGTCCTTCGGTTATCACGGCAACGTGCCGGGGTTGGTGAAGTACTACCACAAAGACAGCGGCGCGGTCGTGCGCAGCCTGGTGTACGGCACCCTGCTGGCACTGGCGATCTATGTCCTGTGGCAGTATGTGATCCAGGGCAACATCGCCCGCGATGCCTTCAAGCAGGTGATCGCCGAAGGCGGTAACATCGGTAGCCTGCTCAAGCAGATGGGCAACGTTTCCAGCAGCCAGACCGTCGGCCAGCTCCTGAACGCCTTCTCTTACATGGCGTTGGCGAGTTCGTTCCTTGGGGTGTCGCTGGGGCTGTTCGATTACCTGGCAGACTTCTTCAAATTCAGCGATGACACCGTCGGACGCAGCAAAACCGCGCTGGTGACCTTCGCACCGCCGACCATTGCCGCTCTGCTGTTCCCGAACGGCTTCCTTTACGCCATCGGTTTCGCCGGCCTGGCCGCCACCGTTTGGGCGGTAATAGTGCCGGCCATGATGGCGCGCGCCAGTCGCCGCCGCTTTACCGAGGCGCAATACCGCGCTCCCGGTGGTTACGGCATGATCCTGTTCATCATTCTGTTCGGGGTGATCAACGCCGTCGCACACGTGTTGGCACTGCTGGGTCTGTTGCCGGTGTTTCAGTAATCCCGCAGGGGATGGCACCCGCCATCCCTTCTTTCTGTCACTGTTTTTGCTCGATCTGCTTGCCTGAAATCAGCGGCGCGAGTAACTTGTCGCAACTTCCCAAAAACTCTTCATTGCAGGTTATTTTAGATGGCAAAAGCTAACGAAATTAAGCGCGGCATGGCGATCAACTACAACGGCAAACTGCTGCTGGTGAAAGACATTGATGTGCAAAGCCCAAGCGCACGCGGCGCCAGTACCTTATACAAAATGCGTTTCTCCGACGTCCGGACCGGGCTGAAGGTGGAAGAGCGTTTCAAGGGCGACGATATTCTGGACACCATTAGCCTGTCCCGCCGCAAGGTGAACTTCTCTTATATCGACGGCGAAGAATACGTGTTTATGGATGACGAGGATTACACCCCGTATATCTTTAAGAAAGACCAGATCGAAGATGAATTACTGTTTATTCCTGAAGCCGGTCTGCCGGGCATGCAGGTACTGACCCTGGATGGCCAGGTGCTGGCGCTGGAACTGCCGCAGACCGTGGACATGGAAATTGTTGACACCGCGCCGGGCATCAAAGGTGCCTCTGCCAGTGCCCGCAACAAGCCGGCCACCATGGCGACCGGCCTGACCATTCAGGTACCGGAATACCTCAGCGCCGGTGACAAAATCCGTATTCATATTGCCGAGCGCCGCTACATGAGCCGCGCCGACTAGTCGATATTCTGGGGCCTGCGTGGCCCCTTTTTAATGGCTTAGGGTAAATCAGGGAAGAAGCGGCGTTTAAGCGCCAGCTCCACCCCGCGCAGTTCCGCCAACCCCTTCAAACGACCAATCGCCGAGTAGCCTGGGTTGGTTTTTTTCTTCAAATCGTCCAGCATTTGGTGCCCATGGTCGGGACGCATCGGGATCGGCCGGCGATCGCCTGCCTGATGGCGCCGTTGCTCCTCAGTGAGGATCGCCTCGATCACCGCTACCATGTCCACGTCGCCCTGCAGATGCGCCCCCTCGTGGAAACTTTTCGGATTTTCTTCGCGACAGGTGGCACGTAAATGGGTGAAATGGATGCGGTCGCCGAAGGTTTCGATCATCCGCACCAGATCGTTATCCGCCCGTACGCCGTAAGAGCCGGTGCACATGGTGAAGCCGTTATACCGGCTGTCGACCGTTTGCTTGAACCACTGCATATCCTCAATGGTAGAGACGATGCGCGGTAACCCCAGAATCGGCCGCGGCGGATCGTCCGGATGCACCGCCAAACGCACGCCAACTTCCTCGGCCACCGGTACAATTGCACGCAGGAACACCGCCATATTCTCTCGCAGCTGTGCCTTGTCGATCCCATCGTACTCCGCCAGGCGGGCGCGGAATTGATCGAGAGTATAGCCCTCTTCGGCACCCGGTAATCCGGCGATAATATTGCCGGTCAGCTTGGCAACCTCCGACTCGTTCATCGCGGAAAAATAGGCTGCAGCCTGCTCTTGTTCTAGCGGCGTGTAATCCTGCTCTGCGCCAGCGCGCTGCAGGATATGCAGATCAAAAGCCGCGAAGGCGGTCTGATCGAAACGCAACGCTTTCGATCCGTCCGGCAGCAAATACTCCAGATCGGTGCGCGTCCAGTCCAGGATCGGCATAAAGTTGTAGCACACGGTGTCAATGCCACAGGCCGCGAGGTTCCGCAGCGATTGCTGATAGTTAGCGATATGCTGCCGGTAATCGCCGCTGTGGGTTTTGATCTCTTCATGTACCGGGATACTTTCCACTACCGACCACACCAAGCCTTTCTCCGCCAACAGGGCCTGACGGGCCTTGATCTCTTCGACCGGCCACACCTCGCCATTCGGGATATGGTGCAAGGCGGTGACGACGCCAGTGGCGCCGGCCTGGCGCACATCGTCAAGAGAGACAGGATCGTTCGGCCCATACCAACGCCATGTTTGTTCCATTGTTTATCCTTGTAAAAAATCGCCCAGTATTACGGAAGTGAGAAAGACCGCACGGCCTCGCCAATCTTGTTATACCAAATTAAAATAGATATCGGTTATCTTTCACCTTACTCTTTCACCTATCCCTGTCAAAAGTGAAACTGCGATTGGTTGATCCACTTCACGAATCTGGCTTATTTTGCACGAGGCAATGTTATTGATGCGCTTACAGCCTTACACTGGCGACAGAAAATTCGTGCAGGCCCAGGCAAAAACAGCGCCGCATTCTGCACAAAAAACTGGTCTGATAACTTTTTAAGTTAACCGCCAACACCTCTACTCAGCCTTGGAGCTTTGCATGAAGACTATCGCCAACACGCCGCTTCCGGATGCCGTCCAGCAGCCAGGTTACGATCGCAGCGCATTACAGAGTCGCATGGTGCATATTGGATTTGGTGCCTTTCACCGTGCCCATCAGGCGCTGCTGACCGATCGGGTGTTGAATCGTCAGGGCGGTGACTGGGGAATTTGCGAAATCAGCCTGTTCGGCGGTGATAATTTGTTCCGGACGCTACGCCAGCAGGATCATCTTTACAGCGTGCTGGAAAAAGGCGCGGCGGGTAATCAGGCTATCGTGATCGGTGCGGTACATGAGAGCGTACACCGCAAGCTGGAAGGGATTGGCGCCGTATTGGAAAAGCTGGCGGAGCCGCAGGTGGCAATTGTCTCCATGACCATTACCGAAAAAGGCTACTGCATTGAACCCGGCAGCGGAAACCTGGATCTTCAACATCAGGGGATACGCGCCGATCTGGCGGATCCCGGCGAGCCTTCCACCGTACCGGGGATCCTGGTGGAGGCGCTGCGCCTGCGCCTGGAACGCGGCCTGTCCGCCTTTACCCTGCTCTCTTGCGATAACATCCCGGAAAACGGCCACGTGCTGCGTAACGCGATCGTCGGTTTGGCTCAAGCGCGCGACGGCGCGCTGGCCGACTGGATTGCCCGCGAGGTGAGCTTCCCCAGTACCATGGTAGACCGTATCGTTCCCGCCGCAACGCCAGAGACGCTGGATGAAGTGGCCGAGGCGCTCGGCGGTGTTCGTGATGAATGCGCCATCGCCTGCGAACCCTTTATCCAATGGGTCGTTGAGGACAACTTTGTCGCCGGTCGCCCGGCCTGGGAACGGGCCGGCGCGCAGTTGGTCAATGACGTACTGCCTTTTGAGCAGATGAAACTGCGCATGCTGAACGGCAGCCACTCTTTCCTGGCCTATCTCGGGTATCTCGGGGGCTATCAGTACATCAACGACTGTATGGGCGATAAATCTTATCGCCGCGCCGCACTCCACCTGATGCTGGCCGAACAGGCGCCGACGCTGAACGTTAGCGGTATCGATTTGCCCGCCTATGCAGCACAGCTGATTGAGCGCTACAGCAACCCGGCGTTGCAACACCGTACCTGGCAAATCGCCATGGACGGCACGCAAAAATTACCGCAGCGTATGCTGGACTCGGTGCGTTGGCATCTGCAGCATGGCGGCAGCTTTGCCGGTCTGGCTCTGGGCGTGGCGGGCTGGATGCGCTATGTCGGCGGCGTGGATGATGCCGGACAGCCAATCGACATTCGCGATCCCTTGTTGGCTACGCTGCAACAGACAGTGGCGACAACGCCGGATGATGAACAACGGGTGAAAGGCCTGTTGGCTCTTACGGCTATTTTTGGTGAGCAGTTGGCGGCTAACGAGGGATTTGTCACAGCGGTCACCCGCGCCTACTTGTCATTGCGCGATCGCGGTGCGCGTCAAACGGTGCAAAACTGGGTGTCGACTCAGCTGGCTTAGCCATTGAAACAGGCGCAAAGAAGGGAAAATGACGATGCCGGATATCATCCGGCATCGCCGAACGACTTAACGATAAACTACCGTCATCACTGCAAGTTTTTTCTGTTGATCCACCCACTTCATTTCGGTCGAACCTAAATTCAGCGGCAGTTCTTTGCGTGTAGCATCAAATTTCGACAGGGCCTGTTGATCTTGATAGTGCAGCCCATTTCGGTAACATTGCGTATTGGCCGTTGAATCGGTAACTTTCACCGTACAGGGGCTTTCCACAATAGATCCGACAAAACGAATAACTCCGCCAGTGGTTCCTGCATGACTTGCTGCCGTCCATGAAAACAACATTCCTGCGATCAAAAATAACCGAAAGACATTCATGGCAACCTCATTTTTTGTTAAGCCAATTTAAACATAGAGGATCTTCTTAGGAATAATCGCAAGGTAAGGGCATTTATTTGGCAGGTAATCGGGCAATTAACAAAGTTAAAACAAGCTACTAATAATCATTTCCCTTAGGTAATATCAGGTTTTTGCTAGGATTTTTCCTAATAATGACCGCCATTTTGTTGCTTTAAAATGACGCATCTTAATCTGTCGGATTTGTGACTTAACGCAGGGAAAGCAGCGTCATCCGGCCAGGTGAAGTAGAATGGCCGAAGTATTGCCCCTTAAATTCATTAACATCAGGAATAATTAATGACGAAAACTAACCTGATCACCGGTTTTCTCGGCAGCGGCAAAACCACCACCATCCGTCATTTGCTGGCTAACAAGCCGGAACATGAACGCTGGGCGGTGCTGGTGAATGAGTTCGGTGAAATTGGCATCGACGGCGCGTTGCTGGCTGACAGCGGCGCAGTGTTGAAGGAGATCCCTGGCGGCTGCATGTGTTGCGTGAACGGGCTGCCGATGCAGGTCGGGCTGAACATGCTGCTGCAACAAAACAAACCCGATCGCTTGCTGATCGAACCCACCGGGCTAGGGCATCCGAAACAGATCCTGTCATTGCTGACGCAAGACAGCTACGCCGGTTGGATCGATCTGCAGGCCACGCTGTGCCTGTTGGATGCGCGCCAACTCAACGAACCGCGCTACCGCGAGAACGAAAACTTCCGCGATCAACTGGCAGCCGCCGACATTATTCTGGCCAGTAAAAGCGACACCTATCAGCCGCAAGATCTGTTGGCCCTGCAGCAATGGATAGAACAGGATGGTCACCAGCGTCCGCTTTATCACATTGAAAGCGGTCAGGCCGATGTCGCCTGGCTCGACCAGCCTCGCACTAATCGTACAGAATTACCCGATGCACAACATCATCATAGTCATGCCAAAACGCAGGGCCTGGCCGCATTGCGACTGCCGGAAAACTCCCGCTGGCGTCGAGCGCTCAACCAGGGCCAGGGTTTTAACAGCTGTGGTTGGATTTTTGACGCCGATACGGTGTTCGACACCGTTGGCATTATGGAGTGGATACGTCTGGCACCGGTCGAACGCGCCAAAGGTGTGGTACGTATTGCTGAAGGCACACTTTTAATCAACCGTCAGGGGCAAGATCTCAATATTGAAACGCGCCCTGTTGCGCCGCTGGACAGCCGAATTGAACTGATTCACAGCGAGAATGCGGACTGGAATGCGTTGCAATCCAAGCTGTTTAGTATTCGTTTAAGTTGAGATCTTTACCGTTAGTGCCCTTTTACTCTTTAGACAGACTACAGGTTATGCCATGACTCGCCGCAATTTACCCCTCATCATTTTCTTCAATATATTGGGCATTGTGCTGTTCTTGTCCTGGTTCCTGCCGGCGAATCACGGTTATTGGTTTACCCTGGACTCATCGATTTTCTTCTTTTTCAACCGCCATCTGGCAACCGATCCCGGTTTTCTGCATCTGGTGGCCATCACCAATAACCGCGCCTTTGACGTCATTTCTCTGCTGGCCATGGGGCTGCTGTACCTGTGCTTTTACCTGCAGCAGGATGCCGCCGGCCGCCGCCGCTTGCTGGTCACCGGTGTCGTCATGCTGCTGACCGCCGTGGTGCTGAATCAGCTTGGGCATTTGTTGCCGGTCAAACACCCCAGCCCTTCGCTGAGTTTTGAGAACATCAACCGCGTCAGCGAACTGACCGGTATTCCTACCAAAGACGCTTCTGGCGACAGCTTCCCTGGCGATCACGGCATGATGCTGATGATCTTTTCCTGCTTTATGCTGCGCTACTTTAACCGCCGCGCGTTCGCCGTCGCGCTGCTGATTACGGTGGTATTTTCATTACCACGCGTGATGATTGGCGCACACTGGTTTACCGATATCGCCGTCGGCTCGCTGTCGGTGGTGCTGGTTGGCGCCAGTTGGTGCCTGATGACGCCGTTTAGCGATGTGCTGATCCGGGGTCTCAACCGTATGCTGCCCGGTAAGCACCGTCCAGCCTAGTTATAACCAAGTCATAACTATTGGTTATGATCCCCAGGAGGCCCGCCGGCCTCCTGAACATTTTCCCACCGCATTGCGTTTATTTCCCCATCAGCGCGTTAACGCTTTCGCCACCTGATTTCACGCAAAACCAGCACAACCGACATTCAGCGTTTTTTATATGAAGTTTTACATTACCATAGAACACTAAAATAAATTTTGCATAAGACCCAATTCCATCAGTGCATCCGAAATCTTGGGTACGGGATCAATTACCACACACCACCATTCGGCCTGTAAACGTCTTCAAAGGCGTTTACAGGCCGAATGGTGGATCTAGCATAGGCTACACAGTCAAATCGCATATAGGCGTTCTAGAGGGCATTGCCGTCCTCCAATCCTTACCCTAAGATATCTGTGGTTTCTTACCTACTGGGAATGATGTAATGACAGATGAACAATTTGAAGAAAATTACCCGAAAGACAAGTTCGAGTACGTTCAAACCAACATGAGAGTTAAAGGAACGATGGGACAGACCGAAATCGAGTCCTTTAACATCATCGATCGTGATACAGGTCAGGTAGTACTACAACCAACCAGAACTGAACATACGAACTTACGCGGGTTGAACACTACGGTGAATTGGAATTGGTAAGCTCAATGAAAAAGCTGGCTCTAATTTGCCTTCCGTTGATTTTGGTAGGATGTGCTCAAGTGCAGTACAACGACGGTAAAACTGTAAGTATTCAGTCCGATGGCTGGTATGGTTTGGACAGCTTGCAAAAGACAGCCAACGCAGCTTGCCAACAGTACGGCAAATCCAAGGCCACATACACCCACAGTGCAAACTTGAACCCTCACCTACCTGCCGGTAGCGGTGTTCAGAACACCATATGGAAGTGTGAATGAAAAAGGGGCCTTATAAGGCTCCTTTATCGAATTACTTGGTATCTTTTATAACCTAGATAATGATAATCATCTAAAATACTCGTGCAATTAAATCGCCTTAACACCCGATAACATATTAAAAATCATACGTTTCCACAACCTCAAACTTTGTGAATAAATCACGAGATTTATCTTTACCCAAATATGTCTCCATCAAGGATTTAAATTTATCAATTTCTTCATTCGAGCCTGCAAACGTCCAGTTGACACCTGAATCATATAAAATATTATAATCATTTATCATCATCGCATCACGCAGCATTCCAATAATAGTCGTAATTATGTCAAGATCATTCAATTTTTTAATATAACCTTTAGGTAAAATATCTTTGACACCTTTCAATGTCAATATATTGTAGAGTTTTAGTTCATCTATAACTTGATCTATAACCTCGCCTATGTTTTCAAAAGTAACTTTATCCATATGCTTATAGTTATGCTCCTTGCAATATCTGATCATGAACTCAATAAGATTTAATGAGTTTATTGATTGCAATTCAATGTCAGCCACATCATCGCGGGTGATTTCAACCCTGTACTTCTCAACATCTTTAACTATCTCAGAAAACCCTAGATCTACAATTTCTAACATTCCAGAATATAAATTAACTTTTCTTTTAATGTGTTCAGGAAGCTTAGTACCAATTTTATATACCCTATCATGCGTTAAATTAGCCCAAGCATGCTGTAAAATGGTTCTGACTTGCACTTCAAATTTTAACCCCGCAAAAGATTTATACTCAGGGATTTCAATCCTATTCATTCCTATGTCGCACACAAAATGAGTAGACCTATATCCAATTTTATCGGTAGCCAACCGAGTTAGATCGCTAACACTATTTTTTTCATCTACAGTGAAGGTTCCCTTTATGATAGAACATACTTTTTCCACATCCTCCTCTAGATAAAGAATTACCCTTACCCCTGCAATGTCCGTTAAATTATCTCGTGGATTAGAATATGACTTTCGTTTGATTTTTTCATTAATTCCTTCTAAAGTTTTGGTTCTTGAATCGACTGATAGATAGTTAATACCGTTTTGTTTCAGTAGATTTTCCAAGACAAATGATACTTGTGCACTCATTAATTCAAAAAAAGGTAATTTATTTTTAATCCAACTCTGGAAATCAGTTTCAGACATAAGTCCCTCGATAATTTTTTCATCAGCCTATTGTTAACTACCACCAATCAATACTATCAGTACCCGCCATACGTCATCAAGAGGTATTGGCGGGAGTACTAACCCACAAACCGCCAGTACTGGAAGAACTACGTAATTCCATGCAACGATAAAAGTTAGAACATACCCCAAAGCCTGCCGCCAAGTGAAACCCTTACGAGTTTCTTCGAGTGTTATTTCATTCTGTTCATGGCTGTTTTGTGCATCTAATTCGGCCTTACCTTGTTCCTTTTTCTGGAAGAAACTGAAACCCGTTTTGATCAAATCTATGATCGTTCCTATTCCAAACATTTTAGTATCCCTGTTGAATAAACCCAAAAGTACTTCCCCTTGACAAACAATCTTGTTTTATCAATGACAACGATATTTCGTTCAACGTCAAACAATGACCATTGGTACATGCTTCCAAGCTCTAGTTGTTGTTCTTTCTCAAAGATGATATTCATTGTTTCTTATACATCAACTTTCATTTCAACTTCTTCATTAATTAGCTTTAGTTGTTTCTTTAATAGTTTCTTGAACTTCTGACCAAGAAAACAAATATTAGTAGGTAGTGAATTACCATCTGGTATTAGATCATCGATTAAGATTGAACGTGTATCATCTTCATAGTGTTGTTCTTGCATTATCACTTACATTCTCCTAAATATATATTGGCCTTGTAGGTCAGATAAGATAAGACGTGCTCCAATTTCGGCTCGCTCATAAAAGTCATAAACCATTTTACGTTTCTTAACTTCACGTACACCGACAACTCGTTTAGAACGGTTTTTCTTACCTTTCTTTGATGTGTCGATCATTCTCTTCTTTCCACCTGAATCTACTATTTTATACTTACCGTTTCTGATACCGGATTTCATTGCACTGATATTTCCCTGTGCAGTGAGTTTTGCAACAGACGTTGGTACTATTTTCACTTGATTACGTGGTTTCACAGTAATATCGTGCAAGTACTTGGCCTGATAATCTTTAACAATGATTTCATTAACTGCACCAGTACTTGTTCTTTTGAATCTAAAAAGAATTGCATTACTTGTAAATGGTACTGGCCCACCGGCAATTGCGGCATTCATATCAATTTGCATTTGATTGGCAAGGCGTCTTGCCCTGTTGGATACTTCCTTTAGAAAGCTCTGTCCCGCTCTCTGCCCCTGTTGATTAAGGTATACCCTTGCCTGTGGTATACCCGTTATCGTTCCTTGAAACCTCATGATAACCACCCTACTATCTCTTGAATTATTTTAAATTACTCACCATTATCTTTGTGTAATCTTGATTTAGTCATGATTGCCCTATTGAGACATTGCCATTGAGTACCGAACAAACTAATTAATGCCGTCTCACAGTTCACCGCTTGCTGTACCGTAGGGAAACACCATAGGATTTGTTTACTATATTTAAGACCATCATTAATGTACTGATTAACAACTTTGCTACTACTGGTATAGATAGGCCAATTTGAGTCTTTGGTATCGTTAGACCTTTTCTTGATGTCCTTAAGTCCTTTATAGGTTTGTTTAACACCTATATAGTACTCGCCTGTATCGGGAAACTGAATCAGATACACGAATCCGGCACACTCTGGTACATCCTCAATAGAGAAGTCGGGGTTGAACATTGTCCATTCACTATCGTTGTTGTTCATAGATCACCCCCGAACTACATAGGCAATCATGGAATCAACACGGCTTGGTGTCTGGCGATACCACTGTGAATCTTTCACTTCAAGAATGGCAGTTGCATAGTTCTTATTGCTCAAAGCCGCCAAGAATCTCTTAAACCCTCTCGTCTTTGTTAGACCTAGCTGAAAAACCATCATTACAAGAAAATCATTCCACCTTGAATCACTTGGTAAATTTAGTTTTAATGATTCTACACCTCTACGTGCAATGGCAATATCATTAAGTAGTAACGCATCTGCCTGTTGCTCTGTTAAACCTTGTGAGTAGTTTTCATTAGCTAGTACAAGATGTCCGTAGCCAATAGTTAGATAACCACTGACCCTACCCCAAAATCCTGCTCCATTCAGAAACAGAATTCCGGCATGATAATGACTCCCCTGAACGGAGGATGTGCCGATGAAAAAGTCACGATTCACCGAAGAGCAGA
>NZ_JACJFQ010000028.1:0-77349 GCF_014164835.1 Serratia sp. OS31
ATAGCGCGGTGGTCCCACCTGACCCCATGCCGAACTCAGAAGTGAAACGCCGTAGCGCCGATGGTAGTGTGGGGTCTCCCCATGCGAGAGTAGGACACTGCCAGGCATCAAATTAGTGTGCTGATATGGCTCAGTTGGTAGAGCGCACCCTTGGTAAGGGTGAGGTCCCCAGTTCGACTCTGGGTATCAGCACCACTTTATTTAAAGTGGGTTTAGAAGTTCGGCAAAAAGAATTAAAAGAATTTGCTTGGCGGCAATAGCGCGGTGGTCCCACCTGACCCCATGCCGAACTCAGAAGTGAAACGCCGTAGCGCCGATGGTAGTGTGGGGTCTCCCCATGCGAGAGTAGGACACTGCCAAGCATCAAATAAAGCAACAAGCCCTACGTGAAAGCGTAGGGCTTTTTGTTTTGTCTGCTGTATATCGTTCTGCTCGAGTATGGGCATGCGAAAAGCCCGTCGGGAACGGGCTTTAACGTCGCTTGCGGCGGCCCCGAAGGGGTGAGTCTCAGGATGAGACGAGTCGTGTAGGACACTGCCAGGCATCAATTAAGCCAAGAGGCCATCCGCAAGGATGGCCTTTTTGCCTTTTACGTTTCAAAACTACGATCTCCCGCCTGTTCCGCCGCTATGAAACATTTTCACCTTTCCGTTGAACACTCGACATTGCAGTAAAAAACCGCTATCTTCGGGCATCTAGAAGTCTAAACGTTTAAACGGATGTGTGGGGATTAAGCAATGCCGATTCGTGTTCCTGATGAGTTACCTGCAGTTAGTTTCTTGCGCAATGAGAATGTCTTTGTGATGGCATCCTCAAGGGCAAAAACACAGGAAATCAGGCCGTTGAAAGTGCTGATCCTTAACCTGATGCCAAAGAAGATCGAGACGGAAAACCAGTTTTTACGCCTGCTTTCCAACTCTCCTTTGCAAATTGATATTCAGCTGTTACGTATCGACAGCCGTGAGTCCAAAAACACGCCTGCGGAGCATCTGAACAACTTTTACTGTGATTTTGAAGACATCCAGGATGAGAACTTTGATGGTCTGATCGTGACGGGGGCGCCGCTAGGGTTGGTTGATTTCTGCGACGTTGCTTACTGGCCGCAGATTGAACGAGTAATAGATTGGGCCAAGAACCACGTTACCTCCACGCTGTTTGTCTGTTGGGCAGTACAGGCCGCATTGAATATTCTGTATGGCATCCCAAAGATGACCCGTGAGGTGAAGCTCTCTGGCGTCTATCAGCACCAAACGTTGCAACAGCATGCGTTGTTGACCCGCGGTTTTGATGAGACCTTCCTGGCGCCTCATTCGCGCTATGCGGATTTCCCTACCGAGATTATTCGGCAGTACACGGATCTGGATATCCTGGCCGAGTCGGAGCAAACCGGGGCCTATTTGTTCGCCAGTAAGGATAAACGGCTGGCGTTCGTGACCGGGCACCCAGAGTATGATGCACTAACTCTCGCCGGTGAGTATTGTCGCGATAACGAAGCAGGTCTCAACCCGGTAGTGCCGCTCAATTACTTCCCCGACGATAACCCCGAACTTACCCCCAAAGCTTCCTGGCGCAGCCATGGTCACCTGCTGTTCGCCAACTGGCTTAACTACTATGTTTACCAGATCACACCGTACGATCTGCGCCATATGAACCCGACCCTCGAATAACGTTTTTTGCTTTAGCTGGCGGCTGAATCGAGGCCGCCGGCACACCTCTTCCTGACGCTTTTCCTCTTAATTACCTGCCATTCTTACTAAAACTCATTATCTAACAAACACTTGATGTAACTATTGCCAGGTAATGGAACCGGTTTCCTTACTTGCTGGTATTGTTATTTTTAATAACTAATTGATAACAAAAGGTTAATTAAATATTTAATAATAAAATGGAAATCGTTTTTGATTTTTATTTTTAGTTGAGTATTCTTAGATCCAGTGAGATGAGATCTGACCAGTTGAGGATCATTTTATTCATCCTGATCCGCACTGATTTCTGATGAAGATGTGCCCGCCTGACTTACAGCGGCGGTGCACAATGATGGGAAGGAGCAAGACAATGACGCAACAGATAGCAGGCACGGAGTTAACGTTTACGCAGAGTTTCACCGCGGCTGAACGGCAGGTGTTGACGGATGACGCGGTCGAATTCCTGGCGGATCTGGTGAGTAAATTTACTCCGCAGCGCAACAAACTTTTGGCTGCGCGTGCCTGTTGGCAGCAGAAGGTCGATCAGGGTGAACTTCCTGACTTTATTTCGGAAACTGATTCCATTCGTAATGGTGAGTGGAAGATCCGCGGCATACCTGAGGATCTGCGCGACCGTCGGGTCGAAATCACGGGGCCGGTGGAACGCAAGATGGTGATCAATGCCCTGAATGCCAATGTGAAGGTCTTTATGGCGGATTTCGAAGATTCACTGGCGCCGAGCTGGGACAAAGTGATCGATGGGCAAATCAACCTGCACGATGCGGTGAATGGCACCATTTCTTACACCAATGAAGCCGGCAAGATTTATCAGCTGAAGCCCAATCCAGCGGTATTGATTGCGCGCGTACGTGGCCTGCATTTGCCGGAGAAACACGTGCAGTGGCAGGGCGAAGCGATCCCAGGCGGCCTGTTTGATTTCGCTCTGTATTTCTTCCACAACTACCGTCAATTGCTGGCAAAAGGCAGCGGCCCTTATTTCTACCTGCCCAAAACCCAATCCTGGCAGGAAGCCGCCTGGTGGAGTGAGGTCTTCAGCTTTGCCGAGGATCGTTTCTCCCTGCCGCGCGGCACCATCAAGGCCACCGTATTGATCGAAACGTTGCCGGCGGTATTCCAGATGGACGAGATCCTCTACCACCTGCGCGATCATATCGTCGGGTTGAACTGCGGCCGTTGGGATTACATCTTCAGCTATATCAAAACGCTGAAAAACCATGCTGATCGGGTCCTGCCGGATCGCCAGTCGGTCACGATGGACAAGTCATTCCTCAGTGCTTACTCCCGCTTGCTGATCAAAACCTGCCATAAGCGAGGCGCTTTCGCCATGGGGGGCATGGCGGCGTTTATTCCGAGCAAAGACGCCGAGAAGAATGCCTGGGTGTTGAACAAGGTGCGGGCGGATAAAGAGCTGGAGGCCAATAACGGCCATGACGGCACCTGGGTGGCGCATCCGGGGCTGGCGGATACCGTGATGGAAGTGTTCAGCAAAGTGCTCGGCGAACGCCGTAATCAGCTGGAAGTCCTGCGTGAAAACGATGCGCCGATCAGCGCCGCGCAGCTGCTGGAACCCTGTGATGGCGAACGGACCGAAGCGGGCATGCGCGCCAATATTCGTGTGGCGGTGCAATACATCGAAGCCTGGATTTCCGGCAATGGCTGCGTACCGATTTACGGCCTGATGGAAGATGCTGCGACGGCGGAAATCTCCCGTACCTCAATCTGGCAGTGGATCCATCACCAAAAGAGCCTGAGCGATGGCCAGTTGGTCACCAAGGCGCTGTTCCGCCAGATGCTGAAAGAAGAGATGTTGGTGGTACGTGAAGAGTTGGGTGAGGCGCGTTTTAATGCTGGCCGTTTCGAAGAAGCCGCGCGCCTGATGGAACGTATCACTACGCAAGACGAATTAATCGATTTTCTGACGTTACCTGGCTATGAGCTCCTGGCCTGAACCAGTTCCTGACCATTAACCCTACATTATTGAAAAGGATAAAAATTATGTCTACCTCTCGTGCTCAACAGATTCAACAACTGGAACAGGAATGGACATCGGCTCGTTGGGAAGGCATCACCCGCCCGTACAGCGCTGAAGACGTGATTAATCTGCGCGGCTCGGTAAATCCGGTCTGTACGCTGGCGCAAAACGGTGCCGCCAAGCTGTGGGAACTGCTGCACGGTAAATCACGCAAAGGCTATGTCAACAGCCTGGGTGCGTTGACGGGTGGGCAGGCACTACAGCAGGCCAAAGCCGGTATCGAAGCGATTTATCTGTCTGGCTGGCAGGTCGCTGCGGATGCCAACACCGCCTCTGCCATGTATCCGGACCAGTCGCTGTACCCGGTTGATTCCGTGCCGGCCGTGGTTAAACGCATCAACAATACTTTCCGCCGAGCCGATCAGATCCAGTGGGCCAATAAGATTGAGCCGGGCAGCAAGGGTTACACCGACTACTTCCTGCCGATCGTCGCCGATGCCGAAGCCGGTTTTGGCGGCGTGCTGAATGCTTTTGAACTGATGAAGGCCATGATTGAGGCCGGCGCTGCCGGGGTGCATTTCGAAGACCAATTGGCGGCGGTGAAAAAATGCGGCCATATGGGCGGCAAAGTGCTGGTGCCCACCCAGGAAGCGATTCAGAAGCTGGTTGCAGCGCGTTTGGCTGCTGACGTGCTCGGGGTGCCAACGCTGGTCATTGCGCGTACCGATGCCGATGCCGCCGATTTATTGACGTCTGACTGCGATCCATACGACAGCGAGTTTGTCTCCGGCGAACGTACTGCGGAAGGTTTCTTCCGTACCCATGCCGGCATTGAGCAAGCGATCAGCCGTGGCCTGGCGTATTGCCCTTACGCCGACCTGGTGTGGTGCGAAACCTCCACGCCGGATCTGCAGGCAGCCAAGCGTTTCGCCGACGCTATTCACGCCAAATTCCCAGGCAAACTGCTGGCATACAACTGCTCGCCGTCGTTCAACTGGAAAAAGAACCTGGACGATCAGACGATTGCCCGCTTCCAGGAAGAGCTGTCGGCGATGGGATACAAATACCAGTTCATCACGCTGGCGGGCATCCACAGCATGTGGTTCAACATGTTTGACCTGGCGCACGCTTATGCACAGGGCGAGGGCATGAAGCACTACGTCGAGAAGGTACAGAAACCTGAATTCGATGCCGTTTCACGCGGCTACACCTTCGCATCGCACCAACAGGAAGTGGGGACCGGCTATTTCGACAAGGTCACTACCATCATTCAGGGCGGCACCTCTTCGGTAACGGCGCTGACCGGTTCGACGGAAGAACAGCAGTTCTGAGGCCGCAGAGCTAACAAAATCTAAATCAGGGCCTGCTTATGCAGGCTCTCTTTTCTGGCGGGAGGTAAGGATGGCGGCGAAACTGGAGCTGTTGATCGCACAGACGATACTGCAGGGTTTTGATGCGCAATACGGCCGCTTCCTTGAAGTGACCGCCGGTGCGCAGCAGCGTTTTGAGCGCGCAGACTGGCCGGCGGTGCAACAGGCGATGAAAAAGCGTATTCACCTGTATGACCATCACGTCGGCCTGGTGGTGGAGCAACTGAAGTGCATCACCGGGCAAAAGTACTTCGATGCTGATTTCCCCAGCCGGGTGAAGGCGGTGTACACCGACTTGCTGCCGGAATATCCCCGTTTTGAGATTGCCGAAAGCTTTTTCAATTCGGTTTACTGCCGCCTGTTCAAGCACCGCGATCTGACGCCGGAAAAGCTGTTTGTTTTCAGCTCTCAACCTGAGGGACGCTTTCGCGATATCCCGCGCCCGCTGTCGCGTGATTTCACCGCTAACGGCGACGTGTCGGCGATGCTGTACAACCTGCTGACCGATTTGCCCTTACGGCTACCTTGGGAAAATTTGCCGCGCGACATTGATTACATCACTCGGGCGTTGCAACAGAGCTTTAGCGCGCAGCAGCTGGCGGGGGCGACATTCCAGATCGCCAATGAGCTTTTTTACCGCAACAAGGCCGCCTGGTTGGTGGGTAAGCTGCGCGTGGCGGATACGGTCTATCCCTTCCTGTTACCGATCCACCACAGTGATTCCGGCGACCTGTTTATAGATACCTGCCTGACCAGCAAGGCCGAGGCCAGCATCGTGTTTGGCTTCGCACGTTCTTATTTTATGGTTTATGCACCGCTTCCGGCAGCGATGGTCGAGTGGCTGCGTGAGATCCTGCCGGGCAAAACCACCGCCGAACTGTATATGGCGATTGGCTGCCAGAAGCACGGAAAAACGGAGTGTTACCGCGAATACCTGACGTTTATGGCCGGCTCGCAGGAGCAGTTCATCATCGCGCCGGGGGTGAAAGGCATGGTGATGCTGGTATTCACCCTGCCGTCGTTCGATCGGGTGTTCAAGATGATCAAGGATGAGTTCGCACCGCAAAAAGAAGTGACGCAGGCACAGGTAATGGCCTGTTACCAACTGGTGAAAGAACACGATCGCGTTGGGCGTATGGCGGATACCCAAGAATACGAGAATTTTGTCGTCGACAAAGCGCGTCTCAGCCCGGAGCTTTTGGCTGAGTTGCAGCGTGAAGTGCCGGACAAACTGGAGGATCTGGGCGATCGCATCGTGATCAAGCATCTGTATATGGAACGGCGCATGACACCGCTGAACCTGTATCTGGAGCAGGCCAATGAGCAGCAGATGCGTGACGCCATCGAAGAGTACGGCAATGCGATCAAACAGCTGGCCGCCGCCAATATCTTCCCCGGCGATATGCTGTTCAAGAACTTCGGCGTGACCCGGCACGGGCGGGTGGTGTTCTACGATTACGATGAAATTTGCTACATGACCGAGGTGAACTTCCGCGATATTCCACCGCCGCGTTACCCGGAAGACGAATTGGCCAGCGAGCCGTGGTACAGCGTATCAGCGAATGATGTGTTCCCGGAGGAGTTCCGGCACTTTCTGTGTGGCGACCGGCGCATTCGACAGGTGTTTGAAGAGCTGCATAGCGATCTGTTCGAAGCTGATTACTGGCGCGGGCTGCAGCAGCGCATTCGCGATGGGCATGTGGAAGACGTATTCGCTTACCGCAAGAAGCGGCGTTTCAGTCAGCGCAGCGGAGTGGAATTACCTGCGACCTCGGCAGCGACGTAAGGGCGCGGCACGCCGCGCCCGATAGCATTAAGCTTTTGCACCCGCAACGGCGGCACGCGCCAATTCAGTGATGCGCGCGTAGTCGCCGCTTTCCAGCGCATCCGCCGGTACCAGCCAGGAACCCCCGATGCACAGCACGCTGTTCAGCGCCAGATAGTCACGGTAGTTGCTCGGTGAAATACCGCCGGTCGGGCAGAAACGTACCTGCGGGAACGGGCCGCCGATTGCCTGTAGTGCCTTCACACCCCCGTTGGCTTCCGCCGGGAAGAATTTAAACTCACGCAGCCCATGGTCCATGCCCAGCATCAGTTCAGACACGGTGCTGATGCCTGGAATTAACGGGATTGAACCGGCAGTGGCCGCTTTCAGCAGATCGGCGGTCAGCCCCGGGCTGATGGCGAATTGAGCACCGGCATCGGTCACTTCCTGCAGTTGCTGCGGGTTGATGACGGTGCCGGCACCGATGATGGCATCCGGCACTTCTTTGGCAATGGCGCGGATCGCATCCATTGCACAGGCGGTGCGCAGGGTGACTTCCAATACCCGGACGCCACCGGCCACCAGAGCCTTCGCCAGGGGGACAGCGTGTTCCAATTTGTTGATGACAATCACCGGAACTACCGGTCCGGCCATCAGGATCTGTTCTGCGCTTGTCTTCCAATTGTTCATTAACGGTTCTCTCCAGTTATGGCCGCTGCGCGGCCACGCTATCGGTTAAAATTGAATGCAGCAGGCGCCCTGTTCGGCCCCGGAAAGCTGGCTGCGTAATGCGCCGAACAGTTCACGGCCACAGCCGATATGTTCTGCGCTCAGGTCAGGTTGGTAAGGCGCTCGTTGGGCCAGAATCTCGGCATCGACCAGCAATGCCAGCTCGCCGGTGCGGCCATTCACGCGGATCACATCGCCGTCCTGCACCTTGGCCAGCATGCCGCCGGTATAGGCTTCCGGGGTTACGTGGATGGCGGAAGGGACCTTGCCGGAGGCGCCTGAAAGGCGGCCATCGGTGACCAGCGCGACTTTAAACCCGCGGTCCATCAGCACGCCCAGCGGCGGCATCAGCTTGTGCAGCTCAGGCATGCCGTTGGCCTGCGGCCCCTGGAAGCGAACCACTACTACGCAATCGCGATCCAGCTTGCCGGCCTCAAACGCCGGCACGATGTCATGCTGGCTTTCAAATATCACCGCCGGCGCTTCGATAATCTGGTTGTCGGCCGGCACCGCCGAGGTTTTCATCACCGCGCGGCCGAGGTTGCCTGCCAAGACTTTGGTGCCGCCGTGGTGTTCAAAAGGCTCGGTGACGCTGGCGATGACCAGGGGATCGAGCGAAGTATCCGCTCCCTCGCGCCAGGCCAACTGGCCATTATCCAACCACGGCTCCTGGGTATAGCGCTTCAGGCCAAAACCGGCCACGGTGTGCACGTCTTCGTGCAGCAGGCCGTGCTTTAGCAGCTCGCGGACCACCAGGGCGACGCCGCCCGATGCCTGGAACTGATTGATGTCCGCCGGGCCGTTCGGGTAAATGCGGCACAGCAGCGGCACGGCGTCCGACAGTTCGGAGAAGTCGTCCCAGTTGATGATAATGCCGGCGGCGCGCGCCATCGCCACCATATGCATGGTCAGGTTTGTGGAGCCGCCGGTAGCCAGCAGCGCGACGATGCCGTTCACCACCACCTTCTCATCCACCAGTTTTCCTATCGGCAGATAGTTACCGGCGGTTTCGGTCAGGCGAGTAACCTGACGTGCGGCAGCGTCGGTCAGTGCATCGCGCAAAGGGGTATCCGGGTGAACGAAGGAGGCACCTGGCAGGTGCAGCCCCATCACTTCCATTACCATCTGGTTGGTGTTGGCGGTGCCGTAGAAGGTGCAGGTACCGATGCCGTGATACGAAGCGGCTTCGGCCTCCAACAGCGCCAGGCGATCGGCCTTGCCTTCCGCGTACAGTTGACGCACGCGCACTTTTTCTTTGTTCGGTAAGCCGCTGCTCATCGGGCCGGCAGGCACAAACAGCGACGGCAAATGGCCAAACGACAGGGCGGACATCACCAGACCCGGCACGATTTTGTCGCAGATGCCGAGGAACAGCGCGCCGTCGAACATATTGTGCGACAGGCCGATAGCCGAGGACATGGCAATCACGTCGCGGCTCATCAGCGACAGCTCCATGCCGTCCTGCCCCTGGGTCACGCCGTCGCACATCGCCGGTACGCCACCGGCTACCTGACCGACCGCGCCTACGGCATGCAGCGCCTGTTTCAGCCGCTGGGGATAGTTTTCGTAGGGCTGGTGGGCGGATAACATATCGTTATAGGCGGTGATGATGGCGATATCGCTGCGCACCATGTTTTTCAGCGCAGTTTTGTCATCCGGCTGGCAGGCGGCAAAACCGTGCGCCAGGTTGCCGCAGGCCAGCTGTGCGCGGTGTACGGTTTGGGAGCGCGCCGCTTCTATGCGTGCCAGATAGGCGGTGCGGCTCTGTTTGGAACGATCGATGATGCGTTGCGTGACACGGGATAGGGTGGGATTAAGCATACCTTCCTCACATGGCTATTGTTATAGACGCCGCCTGTAGCGGTGCCCCCGGGGGGAGATTGCAGCCCTGATGTGCAAAGGCCGGGGGCGGTGTTATGTCGTTATCGTGGTTTAAAACAGGGTGAAAGCAATCATGCCGATGATGCCACCCACGCTGCCGAGGAGGGTTTCCATCACCGTCCAGGTTTTTAGCGTTTGCAGCTCATTGGCGCCGGTAAATTTGCCGAACAGCCAGAAACCGGCATCATTGACGTGGCTGAGTACGATAGAGCCCCCGGCAATACAGATAGCCAGCGCGGCCAACTGCCCGCCGCCGAGGCCCAGTTGACTGGTCACCGGCAACACCAGGCCGACGGTAGTCAGGCAGGCAACGGTGGCTGAACCTTGAATCACGCGCACCATGGCGGACAGCGCAAAGGCCGCCACGGCTATTGGCAGACCGGTGCCAATCATGGCGTCGCCCAGTGCCGGGCCGACGCCAGAATCCACCAGGATTTGTTTGAACACGCCACCGGCACCGGTCATCAGCAAGATGATCCCGGCGGGCTGCACCGCAGCCGAACAGATGGCCAGCGTTTGTTCGTTGGTCATGCCGCGCGGTTTTGCCAGACCATAAATCACGATCAGACAGGCAATCAAAATGGCGGTGAACGGGTGGCCAATAAACTCCAGCCACTGCTGCAGCTGAGAACCCGGCGTGACCAGACGTGCGCCAATGGTTTTCATACCGACCAGCACCAACGGGCAGAGTACCAGCGCCAGGCTAAAGCCAAATGACGGCAGGTTGCCCTTGTTGAGCGTCGGTTCGTTTTCATCCGCCGGCATTGGCCAGCTCACGAAGCGGCTGATAAAGCTGCCGTACAATGGGCCTGCAATCAGCATACCGAGGATAGCGGCGACCAGGCCGATGGCGATCATCCAGCCGAAGTCGGCTTTCATTTGCGCCGCCAGCAGCATTGGCACCGGCCCCGGCAGCAAGAAGGAGGCCGCAGCGGCGACGCCGGCAAACAGGGGAATAGCCAGCTTGACGATGTTGCCGTCGGTGCGACGTGCGACGGCAAACACAATGCCGATCAGCAGTACCACCGCCACGTCAAAGAACAGCGGCAGGGCGCAGATCAACCCGGCGATGCCGAGGGCGTAATGGGCCTTACTTTGGCCGAAACGTTTCAGCAAATGTGCCGCAATTTGATCGAGTGCACCGACCTCGTGCAGTATCTTGCCGAACATGGCGCCCAGAGCCACTACGATCGCCAGGAAGCCCAGCGTATCGCCCATACCTTTTTGCATGGTGTCGGCGATGCGGTCCAGCGGCATGCCGGAGAAAATACCGGCAGCGATAGACACCAACATTAAGGCGACGAAGGCGTGCATACGCGCCTTCATCACCAAAAACAGCAGTAATAGAACCGAGCCGACTGCAGTACCGACCAGCGTTACAGTATTCACGCGCATACGTCCTGAGGCAGGAAACTCTGAATATGTCGCACGGTATCGGCGATGACGGCTTCCAGCGGCTGGTTGATGTCCACGGACATGACGTCGCTTTCGTCCGCGCCCGGTTGCTCCAGCGCCGCGAATTGCGTTACCAGCATCTGTGGCTTGAAGAAGTGGCCGTTACGCGCAGCCAGGCGGGCTTCGATCACCGGAAAATCGCCGTGTAGGTAGATGAACGACAGGTTACCGTTACCGGCGCGCAGGCGATCGCGGTAGTGCTTTTTCAGCGCCGAACAGACAATGACCGAAACAGTATTGGTGCGTTGCATGGCGAAAGCCGCGTCGTTGAGTGCGGCCAGCCAGGGGGCGCGATCGTCATCGTTCAGCGGTTCACCGGCGGCCATTTTCAGGATATTGCTGCGCGGGTGCAGAAAGTCACCGTCAAGAAACCCGGCAGACAGTTGGCGGGCCGCTGCGGCGGCCACGGCGGACTTGCCGCTGCCGGAAACGCCCATAATGACGTAAATACGGTTTTGATTATTGCTCATGGCTTAGCTCCAAAACGACAAGTGGCGTTACCCTGCACAAGTTGTTACCGGTAACATGTTATCGGTAACATTGTCGAAGGAAGTTTCGCCGGTTGCAATCGGCTTTAGCAGGCAGGATCGTTAACTGTGATCGGCTTCAAGTTTTTATCAGGCATGGAAACACTCCACCTACAGAATTTCACATGCTGGCAACTGGAGGAGGTTGAGGCACCACTGGCGGTACCCCAACAGAAAATTTAACCTACGCCGCCGTATTCCAGGCTGATCTCTTTCGCGGCATGGATCACCAACGCGCCAAGCTCAATCACGCGGTTGTCGGTGATACGCGATATGGGCCCGGAAATCGAGATGGCAGCGAAGGCTTCGCGGTGCTCGTCAAAAATGCAGGCCGCCACGCAGCGCAGGCCAAGCGCATGCTCTTCATCGTCAAACGAGAAACCCTGCTTGCGGATCTGCGCCAGCCCTTCCTTCAGGTTGTGCGGCGTCAGCGTATGCGGGGTATAGGTTTGCATGCCCTTTTTATGCAGCAGCTTGGTGACCTGATCGTCCGGCAAGGTGGAAAGAAAGGCTTTACCGGCACCGGAGGCGTGCATCGGCAGTTTACCGCCGATGGGCGCAGACATGCGCATCAGCGCGGTGCATTGCACCTGGTCGATAATAATTGCCTGGTACTCGCTGGTATCCAGCACCGCCAGGTTAACCGTTTCGCCGGACTCTTCCATCAGGCGACGCAGCGTAGGGTGTACCATCGCCAGCAGATTGCGGCTTTGCAGAAAACTGCTGCCCACCACAAAGGCGTGTGAACCTATAGTCCACAGACCCAGATCGCCGACCTGACGCACGAACCCTTGCTGTTGCATGGTGGAAAGCAGACGGTGAGTGGTGGAATTCGGTAACCCCGCCTGTTGGGCCAGATCGGTCAACGCCACGTTGCCCTGAGCTTCGGCAATGTATTCCAATAATTTCAGGCCACGGGTCAGCGACTGTACCTGACCGGTTGCCGCACTGGCGCTCGGAGATGCAGCGCGGGGCTTCTTGCCACGTTTGGCGGGAACGGGGGTGACCATAATTCACATTCCTTTTTCCGTATGATGGAATTCATTTTCGTTTTTTACGTGTGAAATGCAAGCCGTCAATCAGCTCATCGGATGTGTTGCCAGACAACCTGAAAAACTCTCAATAACCGCTCGCCCCTTTGCCGACACAACCTGTGCTAGGATGACTCGTTGGTTTTTGCAGCAATTGAGCGATGGGCTGGATCGGTAATTGAAGGGGCTACAGTGACAAATCGAGTAGAACAACTGCGCCGGCAGTTAGCGCAGCGAATTTTAGTGTTGGACGGCGGCATGGGCACCATGATCCAAAGCTACCGTCTGGAAGAGAGCGACTTTCGCGGTGAACGTTTTGCCGACTGGCAAAGCGATCTGAAAGGCAATAACGATCTGCTGGTGCTGACCAAGCCCGAGGTCATTACTGCCATTCACTACGGCTATCTGGAAGCGGGAGCCGACATCCTCGAAACCAATACCTTCAACTCTACCTCCATCGCCATGGCCGACTACCATATGGAGTCGCTGTCGGCCGAGATTAACTATCAGGCCGCCTGCCTGGCGCGTGCCTGCGCCGACGAATGGACTGCGCGTACCCCAGAGCAGCCACGCTACGTGGCCGGGGTGCTGGGGCCGACCAACCGCACCGCCTCCATTTCTCCGAACGTCAACGATCCGGCTTTTCGTAACGTTTCTTTCGACGAGCTGGTGGAGGCCTACCGCGAGTCGACGCGTGCGCTGGTGGAGGGCGGTGTCGATCTGATCATGATCGAAACCATCTTCGATACCCTGAACGCCAAGGCCGCCGCCTTCGCGGTGGAAACCGAATTCGAAGCCCTGGGGGTTTCGCTGCCGATCATGATTTCCGGCACTATTACCGATGCTTCCGGCCGAACCCTGTCCGGTCAAACCACCGAAGCCTTCTATAACTCGATGCGCCATGTCAAACCGCTGAGCTTTGGCCTGAACTGTGCGCTGGGGCCGGATGAACTGCGTCAATACGTTGCCGAACTGTCGCGCATATCGGAAAGCTACGTTACCGCGCACCCCAATGCCGGTTTACCTAATGCGTTCGGTGAATACGATCTGGATGCGCAAGAGATGGCGAAGCAGGTCGGGGAGTGGGCGCAAGCCGGCTTCCTGAATATTATCGGCGGCTGCTGCGGCACCACGCCAGAGCACATTGCCGCCATGGCCAAGGCCGTGGCGGGCGTGCCACCGCGCCAATTGCCGGCGATCCCGGTGGCCTGCCGTCTGGCGGGGCTGGAGCCGCTAAACATCGATGCCAAAACGCTGTTCGTCAACGTGGGTGAGCGTACCAACGTTACCGGCTCGGCACGCTTTAAGCGGCTGATCAAAGAAGAGAAATACAGCGAAGCGCTGGCCGTAGCGCGCCAGCAGGTGGAAAGCGGCGCCCAGATTATCGACATCAACATGGATGAGGGGATGCTCGACGCGGAAGCGGCGATGGTACGTTTCCTCAACCTGATCGCCGGTGAACCGGATATCGCCCGCGTGCCGATCATGATCGACTCCTCCAAATGGTCGGTGATCGAAAAAGGCCTGAAGTGCATTCAGGGTAAGGGCATCGTTAACTCCATCTCGATGAAAGAGGGCGAAGAGGCCTTCATTCATCACGCCAGGCTGGTGCGTCGATACGGTGCCGCGGTGGTGGTGATGGCGTTTGACGAAGTGGGCCAGGCCGATACGCGCGAGCGCAAATTCGAGATTTGCCGCCGCGCCTACAAAATTCTGACCGAGCGCGTCGGCTTCCCGCCGGAAGACATCATTTTCGACCCGAATATTTTCGCCGTTGCTACCGGTATTGAAGAGCATAACAACTACGCCGTCGACTTTATCGAAGCCTGCGCCGACATCAAAACTCACCTGCCGCACGCGATGATTTCCGGCGGCGTGTCCAACGTGTCGTTTTCATTCCGCGGCAACGATCCTGTACGCGAAGCGATCCACGCGGTGTTCCTGTATCACGCGATCCGCAACGGCATGGACATGGGGATCGTTAACGCCGGGCAACTGGCGATCTATGACGATCTGACAGCAGAGCTGCGGGATGCGGTGGAAGACGTGATCCTCAATCGCCGTGACGACGGCACCGAGCGGCTGCTGGAGCTGGCGGAAAAATACCGCGGCAGCAAAGACAATGAAGTGGCGGTGCAGCAGGCGGAATGGCGCGGCTGGGCGGTCGAAAAACGGCTGGAATACTCACTGGTGAAAGGTATCACCGAGTTTATCGAACTCGATACCGAAGAGGCCCGGCAGAGGGCGGATCGTCCGATCGAAGTGATCGAGGGGCCGCTGATGGCGGGCATGAACGTCGTTGGCGATCTGTTCGGCGAAGGCAAGATGTTCCTGCCGCAGGTGGTGAAATCCGCCCGCGTGATGAAACAGGCGGTGGCCTATCTGGAGCCGTACATTGAGGCCAGCAAGCAAAAGGGCTCAACGGCAGGCAAAATCCTGCTGGCGACGGTGAAGGGCGACGTACACGACATTGGCAAGAATATCGTTGGCGTGGTGCTGCAGTGCAACAACTATGAAATTGTCGATCTGGGCGTGATGGTGCCGACGGAGAAAATCCTGAAAACCGCGCGCGAGCAGAATGTGGATATTATCGGCCTGTCCGGGCTGATCACCCCGTCGCTGGACGAGATGGTCAACGTGGCGAAAGAGATGGAGCGTCAGGGCTTTACCCTGCCGCTGCTGATCGGCGGCGCTACCACCTCCAAGGCCCATACCGCAGTGAAGATTGAGCAGAATTACAGCGGCTCAACCACCTACGTACAAAATGCCTCGCGTACCGTGGGCGTGGTGTCGGCATTGCTTTCCGACGCTCAGCGCGACGACTTTGTGGCACGAACCCGTAAAGAATACGAAACCGTCCGCATTCAGCACGCACGTAAAAAACCGCGAACTCCGCCGGTGGATCTGCAGAAAGCGCGCGCGAATGCCATGGTGCTGGACTGGGAAAATTACCAGCCGCCGGTGCCGAAGCAACTGGGCGTTTATCCGGTCGAAGCCAGTATCGAGACGCTGCGGCATTACATCGACTGGACGCCGTTCTTTATGACCTGGTCGCTGGCGGGCAAATACCCGCGCATTCTGGAAGATGAAGTGGTGGGGGAAGAAGCCAAGCGGCTGTTTGCGGACGCCAACCAGATGCTGGATACGCTGGCCGCTAACGGCAGCCTCAACCCGCGCGGTGTTTATGGCCTGTTCCCGGCTAACCGGGTCGGTGACGACGTTGAAGTTTATCGCGACGAGAATCGCGATGAGGTGCTGGTGGTCAGCCGCCATCTGCGCCAGCAGACTGAAAAAACCGACTTCCCGAACTACTGCCTGGCCGACTTCGTCGCGCCGAAAAGCAGCGGCAAGGCCGACTACTTCGGGGCTTTCGCAGTGACCGGTGGGTTGGAAGAGGATGAACTGGCGGCGGCCTATGACGCGCAGCACGATGATTACAATAAAATCATGGTGAAGGCGCTGTCCGACCGTTTGGCGGAGGCTTTCGCAGAGTACCTGCATGAACAGGTGCGCAAGGTGCACTGGGGCTTTGCCAGCGACGAGAACCTGAGCAACGAGGAGCTGATCCGCGAAAATTACCAGGGCATTCGTCCGGCGCCGGGGTATCCGGCCTGTCCGGAGCACACCGAGAAAGCGGAAATCTGGCGGTTGCTGGACGTTAACCGTCATACCGGCATGGAGTTGACCGAATCTTTCGCCATGTGGCCGGGGGCGGCGGTATCGGGTTGGTACTTCAGCCACCCGCAGAGCAAATATTTCGCGGTGGCGCAGATCCAGCGCGATCAGGTGGAAGATTATGCGGCGCGCAAAGGCATGAGCGTCGGCGAGGTTGAACGTTGGTTAGCGCCTAACCTCGGTTACGACGCCGACTGATCCTCTCTTTCATGGGCGCAGCAATGCGCCCATCAGACGGCTGACAAAGCCTATTATTAGTGAGAGCGTGCCGATGGGGTCGTAGCGGCTTGCCCGCCGGAGCGCTAGGCCCGGGTATCTCGGGTTAAAAAGCAACTTTGTCATCAACCTCCCATGTCATTACAACGCTTCGACGTCAATGTGCAGCGCGTCGTATCGCCAGTACTCCAAATCGCAGTCAATCACCCGATCGTGCTGATCGCGGTTTACCCGGGTAATGAACAATGCCGGGCTGCCGTAGGTGACCTTCAGCATGGCTGCCGCTTCCTGCGACAGCAGGGTTGGCAGCATATCGAAACGCACCCGCCCGTAGCGAATGCCGTAGCGTTCGGCATACAACCCGGTCAGCGACTGGGTTAAATCTGCCTCCAGAATGCCGGCAAAGTAGGCCGGGTTGAGGTAGTGCTCGCAATACAGCACCGCGCGGCCATCGATGTAGCGCAAGCGACGAATGCGATAGACCTCGCTACCGGACGGTAAAGCCAGTTTTTGGCTCAGGTCGTCGCGCAGCGGCACGGTGGCGCTGTCGATCACTTCGGTATGGGCATCACGCCCTTGCTGTTGCGCCATGGCGTGGAAGTGGCTGCGCTGCAGAGGGTTGTAGATCAGCCGCGGCGGCGAGATAAACCAGCCGCGCCTCACCTGACGGTAGATCACGCCTTGCGCCTCCAACTGACCGAGCGCTTCCTGCAGCGTAATACGGGTGGTGGAAAACTGTTCGCTCAGGGCACGTTCCGAAGGCAATTTGCCGTCGGCGCCGAACTCCCCTCCGGCGATCCGGGCGTTCAGCGTCTGGCAGATGGTCGCCACGGTTGTCGATGCTTCACTCATGCAACAGATGCCCCATTTCAGTGCGTTTATCCCCGCTAAAGGTAGACCAGCGAAGGGCTGACGAACACGTCAAATGCGATAAAACCGCTGCTTTTTTAGACTGACATATAATTATCACATTCGTCCGTTAGATTGGCTTGGTTCTTGCTGGACTAGTCCAGCCACTCCCACACTACCACCCGGAGCATCAGTTATGAAACGTTTGTGCGCTTGCGTGTTAACCAGTGCCATTGTCCTGACCAGTCAAATGAGCTGGGCAGCCGATTCCGATCTGGCGGCGCTGGAACAGGCTGCCAAGAAGGAAGGGGAAGTCAACAGCGTCGGCATGCCGGACAGCTGGGCTAACTGGAAAGATACCTGGCAGGATCTGCTGAGCAAGTACGGCCTGAAGCATGCCGATACCGACATGAGTTCGGCGCAGGAAATTGCCAAATTCGATGCGGAAAAGAGTAATGCCACGGCGGATATTGGTGACGTGGGCGCGGCATTCGGGCCTATCGCAGTACAAAAAGGGGTGACTCAGCCATATAAACCCTCCACCTGGGAACAGGTGCCTGACTGGGCCAAAGACAAGGACGGCCACTGGGCGCTGGCCTATACCGGCACCATCGCCTTCATTATCAATAAAAAACAGGTGAAAGAGATCCCCCACAGCTGGGCAGATCTGTTAAAGGGCACTTATCAGGTCACCATTGGTGACGTCGGCACCGCTTCGCAGGCGGCCAGCGGCGTGCTGGCGGCAACTTACGCGATGGGCGGTAATGAAAAGAACCTGAAGCCGGGCCTGGAATTCTTCGGCAAGCTGGCTAAAGCCGGGCGCCTGAGCCTGAGCAACCCGGTGATCGCCTCGCTGGAAAAAGGCGAAGTGCAGGTTGGGGTGGTTTGGGACTTTAACGGCCTGAACTACCGCGATCAGATCGACAAAACCCGCTTTGAAGTGCTGATCCCCTCTGACGGATCCATCACTTCCGGTTACACCACCATTATCAACAAATACGCCAAACACCCGAATGCCGCCAAGCTGGCACGTGAATACATCTTCTCTGACGCAGGCCAAATCAACCTGGCGCGCGGCTATGCGCGTCCAATCCGTGCGGAACACCTGACGTTGCCTGACGATGTCAAAGCCAAGCTGCTGCCGGCCGAACAGTATAAGAATGCCCACCCGATCGCCGATCCGGCGGCCTGGGAGCAAAGTGCCAAAACGCTGCCGCGCCAGTGGCAGGAAAACGTCATTATGTTTATGCAGCAGTGAGTTAAGCCATCATGAAAACTATCCTCGTGCTGCTGGACGGTCTGAACTATCAGGTGGCGCACGACGCCATGGGCTATCTGCAGGCCGAATGTGCGGCAGGGCGCGGACGGTTGTATCAGTTGGAGAGCGAGTTGCCCTCGCTCTCCAGACCGCTGTATGAATGCATTCTCACCGGTGTGCCGCCGGTGGAAAGTGGCGTGGTGCATAACCAGGTGTCACGCCTCTCGCATCAGCAAAGCGTGTTTCACTACGCTCGGGCCGCGGGCTTGACTACCGCAGCAGCGGCCTATCATTGGTTCAGTGAGCTGTACAACCGTACCCCGTTCGACGCCGCGCGCGATCGCCATACCGACGATGCCGAGCTGCCGATCCAGCACGGCCATTTTTATTACGACGACCGTTACCCGGATTCTCACCTGTTTGACGATGCGGAAAGTTTGCGCCGCCGTCATCAACCCGATTTCTTGCTGATCCACCCGATGAACATTGACGACACCGGGCACCGCTTTGGCCTGTCATCGCCGCAGTACCGCAATGCGGCGCGCAACGCCGACGGCGTGCTGTCGCGCTATTTGGCCGACTGGCTGAACGCGGGTTATCAGGTGATGGTCACCGCCGATCACGGCATGAATGACGATCGCAGCCACGGCGGCGTGTTGCCGGAAGAGCGGCAGGTGCCGCTGTTTGTCTTCGGTGACGCCTTCAGCCAGAGCGATGCCAACCCGCAGCAAACCGACCTGTGTGGCACCCTGTGCGAAGTGCTGCAGATACCGCACGACAAGCCGCGTTGTCGTGCGTTGTTGGCCTAAGGGTGAGCCATGAAAGCTAAGTGGATTGCCGCGCTGTGCCTGCTGCCGTTTATCCTGCTGTTCGGCGCGTTTCAAATTGCGCCGCTGGTGTGGATTGCCGTCAGCAGCTTTTTCAGCCAGACCAGCGGCTGGGGGCTGAGCAACTATGTTGACGTACTGACCTCGCCGTTCTATTTGCAGGCGTTTCAGTTCTCGCTGGAAATCTCCCTTTGGTCGAGCGTTTATGGGCTGCTGATTGCGTTAGTGGGCAGTTACTCACTTCGACGTCTCGGTCAGACGCGGTTTCATGATTTTGTGATGTCGTTTACCAACATGACCAGCAATTTCGCCGGGGTCCCCCTGGCGTTTGCCTTTGTCATTCTGCTGGGGCTGAACGGCTGCCTGACGCTGCTGCTGCGCAAATACGGCCTGATGGAGAGCTTTAACCTGTATTCCAAAACCGGGCTGATAGTGCTTTACACCTACTTCCAGATCCCACTGGGCGTGCTGCTGCTGTACCCGGCGTTTGACGCGCTGCGCGAGGACTGGCGCGAGTCAGCGTCGCTGCTCGGCGCCAGCCCATGGCGCTTTTGGCAGCATATCGGCTTACCGGTGCTGGCGCCGGCGTTGATGGGCACCTTTGTCATCCTGCTGGCCAACGCGCTGGGCGCTTATGCCACGGTGTACGCGTTGACCACCGGCAATTTCAACGTGATACCGATCCGCATATCGGCTTTGGTTGCGGGGGATATCTCCCTGGATCCTAACCTGGCCAGCGCGCTGGCCATGCTGCTGGTGGCGATGATGGCGTTTATCACTCTGATCCATCAATGGCTGTTGCGCAGGAGCTACCTCAATGCGCGCTCATAATGTTGCGGAGGGCGGCCATGTCGCGTTTTGAAACCGGCTATCACCGCGTGGTGAGCAGTCTGCTGTTGCTGATCCTGCTGTTGCCGCTGGCGGCGACGCTGATTTATGCGCTGGCTACCCAATGGGGGGCGACGATCCTGCCGGACGGCTTTACCCTGAAATGGTTGGTGGCCTTATGGAGCGATCCCCGCTTCCTGCTGGCGCTGTGGCACTCGTTGTTGATCTGCTTCGGTACCCTGGTGCTGGCGGTGGTGGTGATTTTGCCCACCATGTTTGTGATTGCTTACTATTTTCCCAAACTGGACGCGGTCATGAACGTGCTGATCCTGCTGCCATTTGCCGTGCCGCCGGTAGTGTCGGCGGTCGGGTTGATGCAGCTGTTCGCTGCTGATCCGCTGCCGCTGCTGGGCACGCCGTGGATCCTGATCGGCTGCTATTTTTCCATTACGCTGCCGTTTATTTACCGTGCCATCAGCAACAACATGCAGGCGATCAACCTGCGCGACCTGATGGACGCCGCACATCTGCTGGGCGCCAGTACCTGGCAGGCGGCGCTGCTGGTGGTGCTGCCGAACCTGCGTAAGGGCGGGATGATTGCGGTACTGCTGTCGTTCTCTTTCCTGATTGGCGAATTCGTCTTCGCCAACCTGCTGGTGGGCAGCCAATACGAAACGCTGCAGGTTTACCTTTATAACATGCGCAATGGCAGCGGCCATTTCACCAGCGCACTGGTCATTTCTTATTTCGCCGTGGTGCTGATCGTCACCTGGTTGGCGAATTTGCTGAATAAAAATAAGGGCTAACCGCATGGCTTATCTCAATGTCACCCGCCTCAATAAACACTATGGTCAGACCCAGGTGTTTCAGGATATCGACTTCACCGCCGAGGAGGGCGAGTTTGTCACGCTGCTCGGGCCCAGCGGCTGCGGTAAATCGACGTTGCTGCGCTGTCTGGCGGGGCTTACCCCGGTCGACAGCGGACAGATCCTGCTGCAGGGCCAGGATCTGGTACCGCTCCCCCCGCAAAAGCGCGGTATCGGCATGGTGTTCCAGAGCTATGCGTTATTCCCGAACATGACCGTTGAGGGCAACGTCGCGTTCGGGCTGAAAATGCAAAAGCTGGCGGCCGGTCAGATCCAGCAGCGGGTGCAAGAGGTGCTGGCGTTGGTGGAACTGACTGAGCTGGCGAAGCGCTATCCGCATCAGCTGTCCGGTGGACAGTGCCAACGGGTGGCGCTGGCACGTTCGCTGGTGACCCGTCCGCGGCTGCTGTTGCTCGACGAGCCCCTGTCGGCACTGGACGCGCGTATTCGTAAGCACCTGCGTGAACAGATCCGTCGGATCCAGCGCGAACTGAACCTGACGGCCATCTTCGTTACCCACGATCAGGAAGAGGCGTTGACGCTGTCGGATCGCATCGTGTTGATGAACAAAGGACAAATCGTACAAAGCGGCGACGCGGAAACGCTGTATACCCAGCCGGCCGACGTCTTCGCCGCCGGGTTCATCGGCAACTACAACCTGTTGAGTGCGGAACAGGCGACGGCTTTGACCGGCAGCCCTTACCACGGTAAGGTAGCTGTTCGACCCGAATCCATTACCCTGGTGCCTGCCGGGCAGGGGATTGCCGCGGTGATCCTTAACCACAGCCTGTTGGGTAACGTGGTGCGCTATCGGGTCCAGGCCCGCGGCGTGGAGTTGCTGGTCGACGTGCTCAACCGTTCGGTCGAAGATTTGCGGCTCGACGGCAGTGAAATTGGACTACACTTAGAAACTGTTACATTACGGGAAGTTGCATGACATCGCTGCGGCATTCAATGATAACTCCAGGGTAATTCCTGCCGTTGCGTTAACCCTCCAATAGCGGTCTGCAGCCTGTTGCCGCTGTCCTGCCTTATGCACGCCTGGCAGGCAGGATAGCCTGCTGTGTCTTGCCGGGCGTGAAGGGAGCGTTCCTTCCGTGTTGACCCTTCTTCACCTGCTTTCTTCGGTTGCCCTTTTGGTGTGGGGTACCCACATCGTGCGCACCGGGATTATGCGGGTCTACGGTGCTAATTTGCGCCGGGTATTGAGCGACAGCGTAGAGAAAAAACCGCTGGCGTTCGTCTCCGGTATCGGCGTGACCGCGCTGGTGCAAAGCAGTAACGCCACGGCGTTGCTGGTGACCTCTTTTGTCGCGCAAGGTCTGGTGGGGTTGACGCCCGCACTGGTGATCATGCTCGGCGCCGATGTCGGTACCGCGCTGATGGCGCGAATACTGACCTTTGATCTTTCCTGGCTGTCACCGCTGCTGATCCTGGTCGGCGTCTTCCTGTTCCTCAGCCGCAAGCAAACCCGGGTGGGCCAAATGGGGCGCGTGTGCATCGGCCTCGGGCTGATCGTACTGGCGCTGGAGCTGATTGTTGCCGCCGCGACGCCCATCACCCAGGCGGCGGGTGTGAAAGTGTTGTTCTCCTCACTGACCGGCGACGTGATGCTGGATGCCCTGACGGGGGCGCTGTTCGCCATTGTCAGCTATTCCAGCCTGGCGGCCGTGCTGTTGACCGCTACTCTGACGGCTTCCGGGGTGATCTCGCTGAAGGTGGCGCTGTGCCTGGTGATCGGTGCCAATCTCGGCAGCGGCCTGCTGGCGGTGATCAACACCAGCGGACAGAATGCCGCCGGCCGTCGGGTGGCGCTCGGCAGCCTGTTGTTCAAGCTGATTGGCTGTGTGCTGGTGCTGCCGTTCGTCTCTTATCTGGCCGATGTCATGGCCCGATTGCCCGGTGGCAATGAAGAGTTGGTGATCTACTTTCACGTGTTCTACAACCTGATCCGTTGCCTGGTGCTGATCCCGCTGGCCGGGCCGATGGCACGCCTGTGCGAAACGCTGATCGCCGACGTGGCGGCGGACGATCCCCGACTGCGGCCCCGGCACCTTGATGCCAGTGCTCTGGATACCCCGACGCTGGCGTTGGCCAATGCGGCGCGCGAAACCCTGCGCATGGGTGATGTGGTGGAGCACATGATGATTTTGCAGCGTGAAGTGCTGCACGGTAAGCAGGGGCAAGATAAAGAGGTTCGCCGGCTGGATGATGACGTCGATGTGCTGTATACCGCCATCAAGCTGTATCTGGCGCAGATCCAGAAAGAGGACTTGGGCGAGGAGGACTCACGCCGCTGGGCGGAAATCATCGAGATGGCGCTCAACCTGGAGCAGGCGGGCGACATTATCGAGCGGATGGCCGGCGACGTGGGGTCGAAATCACACGCGGCGCGGCGCGCCTTCTCTACCGAAGGGCTGGCCGAGCTGGATGCGTTGCATGAGCGGCTGATCGGCAATCTGCGCCTGGGGCTGTCGGTGTTCCTGTCCGGCGACCTTACCAGCGCCAAACGGCTGCGGCGCTCCAAGCATCGGTTCCGTATTTTGGATCGGCGTTACGCGCATGCGCACGTGGATCGCCTGCATCAGCAGAACGTGCAGAGTATTGAAACCAGTTCGCTGCATCTGGGGCTGCTGGGGGATATGAAACGCCTGAACTCACTGTTCTGTGCGGTGGCGTATAACGTGCTGGATCAAGATGAAAAGGATGATGAGCGCGAGTGGGAGGATACGCCCAGCACGCTGTAAGTTATGCCCCCGGCGCGGCCGGGGGCAGTACCTCAGTTATTTACCCGAAAAGACCCCCGCTTTGGCATCGGCGGCCTGGTTATTGATATAACCGCCGACCGGTGTCTCCAGATTCACCACGCTTTTACCGGCAATACCCAGCAGGGCACCGGCCGAGGCAGCGGCATCAAGATGACCGCCACCCTGATAGCGATTGCCCGCCACGTCCTGCTGCTCCAGTTTGCCGTTACCCAGCGTCACTTCACCTTGCTGGCTGCGGATCTCGCCGCCGGTCAGACGAGTGGTGCCCTGAACGTTGAGCGCCACGTCATTTTTCCCGCTGATGGCAGACTGCACGCCTACCGCATCGTTATTGACTACGTCGGCCTTGACCTTGAACTGACCTTGCAGCCCGGCAGGGCCGGTCAGACTCTCTTTGGATTTGTTGCCCAGGAAGCGAGCGCCCTGATCCCACAGCGGCCCCTTTTGTTTTTCGCCGGCCAGCGTTTCCGGCAGGGTGACCTTACCCTCGGCCTTGCTGAAGCTGACCGCACCGGTGGTATCCTGCTTCGGATCGAGGCGACGAGCTACGCTGTTGTACTTGTCGGTGGTGGCGTCAGCGACCTTGTTGATGCCGCCCTCCAGCTTCTCCTTCACCTTACCCGCATAGTGCGGGGTGCCCACTTTCGACAGTTTGCTGGTTATGCTGCTGGCCGGGTCGTTGGTGTGGCTCAGGCCAACATCCACATCGACCTTCACGCTGCTTTCGCTGTCTTTGCGACTTTCAACATGCAGGTCGCCGCCGATGTTGCCTTGCACGCTGTCGGCATCGATCCGGGCACCGGCCAATCGGGTGTCTTTAGCACTGTTGATTGTCACTTCTCCGGCAGTGATCTGGCTGTTGCCCTGAGTGGTTTTTTGCAGGTTATCAACACCGACTTTCACCCCGGCGCCCAGGGTATGGGGGTCGCTGCCGCTGGCGGTATCCACCTTGCCGTTGGCGTCCTTATTGAAGGATTGGCCGCCTTTGGCGTTAGCCTTCAGCCCCAGGTTCCAGTTGTTTTTCTGCTCCTGGTTTTGCACCGACTCCAGCACCACGCCGCCGTTCTCGGCGTCCAGGCCAACGCTGCTGCCCTTGACCTCGGTTCCCTGCAGATGCAGGGCATGCGCGTCGTTGCCTTTGGCGGTAATGGTCACTGCGCCGCCGCTGGTGATTTTGCCACCCTGCTGGGTCGTCGAGGTTTCATCTACCTTGGCAATGTCAAACGCGCCGCCGAGGGAAAGGCCGCCCGCGCTCTTTTTGTCGCTATCGGTGCTGTTGCCGCCGATATCGATATTGCCGGAGAGCGTATCGTCCTTACGGGTCTGCTGCGATTGGGCTGCCTGTAGTGCGACCTTGTCTCCCGCTTTCAGCGAAACGTCGCCCTGGCTGGTGACATTGCTGCCCTGCAGCGTCAGCCCACGGCCGGCATCCAGTTCTACACCCTGTTTGCCGCCGATGTTGCTGACTTGCGCGCTGCTGCTATCGCTTTTCCCGTCGCTGTAGCTGCCGCCCAGTCCCAGGCCGAAGCTCTTGGTTTCCGGTGTGGTGCCGCCTTTGGCCGATACTTTGACATTGAAGCCGTTGTGGCTTTCATGGCTGGTGTCGGTGGCCTGCTCGAAACGGATGTTGCCGTTTTCCGCTTTTACCTTCGCCTTGCCATCGCCGGCCTCCAACGAAGTCCCCTGATACACCGCATCTTGCTTGACCTTGATGTCGATGCCATTGGCGGCGGTGATGCTGCCGGTCACGGCCTGACTGCCGGTACTTTCGCTGTGTTTATTGCCGCCTTCGCCTTTGCCATCAACGGTCAGATCGCTGCCGGTGGTGGTATAAACGCGCACGCTGGCGCCGCCACGGCTTTCGCTGCTGCTTTCCTGCTGGCTGTTTTTCGCCGCTTCACTGTGGTGGCTGTCTGCCGTCAGCGTCACGCCACCTTGGCTGGCCTGATATTTTGTGCCGGTATCCTGCAGTTTTCCGCCGGCTTTAACGTCGATCGCCCCGGCGCTAATGTTACTGACCACGGCCTGCGTGCTGCTGCTCTTTTCGCTACTGCCGCCATTGGCGCCAATATCCAGCCCGATATTCGGTGCGCCGATACCGCCGATCTCGTTAATCACGCCGTTGGCGTCCAGCTTGGCGACTTTCCCTACCGCGCGCTCTACCGGACGGGTGACGGCGCTGTAATCCACGTTGGCGCCGATATCTACGCCGACGTCGAGTTTGCGGGTACTGCTGCTTTCGCTGTCGACGGCGGCCAGATGGTCAACGCTGTTGGCGTTTTCCTGATATTTGCCGCTAACCTGGTGCTGCGCACCTTGCTGGGTCAGTTTGTCTTTGGCATTAATCGTCAGATTGCCCGCGATATCGCTGCCGGAAGTTACGGCCTTGCTGCTTTGTGAGTGCGTCTTGCTGTTCTCGTAACCGCCCTCAATGCCGGAGCCGATTTTATCTATGCCGCCGGTGTAGTAGACTCCGCCGCCGATTTTGGTTTTTTCGGTATCGCTGGTGGTCTTGTTATCTGCCGCCAGGAAGGCCACGTTGTCGCCGCTGATGCTGGCATCACCCTGGGTAGTCACCAGTTTGGATCCGCTGAAGGTGACGTCCTTGTCTGCTTTCAGCTCGACGCTACCGCCGCTCAGCGTCGACGATTGCTGTTCGCTGCGGGTGGTTTTTTCGCTGTCGCTGGTATGCTCGATACGTAAACCGGCGCGGTATTGCTTATCGCCTTTCTCGTTGGCGTAGCCGTTGATGGCAAGGGCGGTCTTCTGCTCATCAATATGGTGCTGCTGTTCCCCGGCGCTGACATTGATGTTGCCACCGGCATTGACCTCCAGCTTACCGGCGCTGGTTACCTTGCTGCCCACCACGTCGGTATCCTTTTTGCTGACCAACTGCAGGTTGGTATCGGAAACCAATTCGCTGGCGGTGGACTGTTGGTGGCTGTTGTTGGACTTTTGCGAACTGCTGGTGATATTGAAGACGGTGCCGGTACGGGCATCCACCTTGTCAACCGTGGTGCTGAGGGCGTTATCGATCCGCAGACCGCCGTCGGTGGCGGCGACAAAACCGCCTTTGTCCCCTTTCACGGTGCTGCCGGTAATGGTCACGCCCTGTTTGCCGTTCAGCCACAGGGTGCCGTCGGCCATCACCTGAGAAGCGTTGCTGACTTCGCGACGGTTGCTGTTGTCCTGGTTGTTGCCGCCGCCGATACCGCCCCATGAGGTTTTATTGTCGCGAACGGTTTTCTCATTGGCGGTCTTTTGTACGCCGATATTGATCTGGTCGTTGGCATCCACCTTGAGGTCGCCTGACGCGTACACTTTGGTTCCCTGGGCCACGACGCGATTACCGGCTTTTATCGCCAAATCACCGCCGGAGAAGACGCTGCCGGACTTCAGGCTCTCGGTTTCATTGCTGTTGCTCCAGCTGCCGGTACGCAGGCTGGAGGTATGGTTGCGCTGATTACCGCGTTCGCTGGTTTTGTCTCGCTCGACCAATCCGCTGAGCTGCACGTCGCGCTTGGCTTCGATTTTCAATGCGTTGCCCGCCGTCACACTGGCGCCCAGCAGCGTCACATCCTGCTCGGTGGCGGTCAGCGTGGCATTTTTTGTGGCCTGAATGTTGCTGGTAGCCTGTTGAAGCTGCTCATTCTCACGGGTGACGTTGTATTTCCAACTGTAGAACCACTGCTCATCGGTGTGGCCCTGAGTCTGCTTCAGTTGCCGACCGTCGAGCTTCAGGCTGGCGCCTTGCAGCCTGATCTCTTCGCCACGAACGTCGGTGGCGGTCAGGTGGTTGCTGTTATCGGCCACCAGGCTGATATTTTTGCCTTTCAGTTCGGTGCGCGCCAGTTGCTGACCGGTGCTGCGGTCGTTGATGTAGATCCCACCGCGGTAGTTTTGATAGTTCTCGCCGCTATTGCGGTTGCTGCTGCTGTCGCTGACCTGGCTGTCGGTGCGGATGTTGTAAGCTTTCACCCGGATTTCATCGCTGCCATCGAGCTTGCCCGCCAGCTTTACGCCGCTGCCGGTGACGGTATGGATAATATTGATGCGCCCTGCCTGCATGCTGCCAAGATAGTAGCTGTCCGTGGTGCCTAATAACTGGTCCCAGACTGTGAGCTCAGGTTGTTCGCTGCTGAGTACCTGTGCATCGCGCGATACGCGATTGTTGCCGCTGATGGCGTTGATCGCCGAGATCATTTTATCGCTTTTTTTATCGTACAACGGCGCGACTATTACCTCGCCGCGGCTGTCGATCCTTGGCGCGATCAAATCCAGCACGCCGCTGGCGCTCAGCCGGCCATCAATGCTCAGGGTATTGCGATTGCCCAGCGTGCTGTAGCCCTGCAGCATGCCGTTTTCCACCAGAGGGTTACCCACTACCAGCGACGAGCGGCTGGTATTGATAAAGCCGCAGCCGTCGCAACTGATACCGTTCGGGTTAGCCAGCACGTAGTCGGCCGCCATGCCGAAGATTTCTTGCTGTCCGTGCAACAGCGACGGGTTGCGGCTGATCACTTCATTGAGGATCACGCTGGCCGCCTGATTGTTCAGGTTCGGGTTGGCAGCCAGTTGGCCGGCCAACTGAGACCGCCCGGCATCGAGCGAGTTGTTCAGCACCGCGCCGGGTTGGTTGACGTTGAAGTCCTGATACTGGTTATGTGACAGCCCTTGGTCGTTAGGCGTCACGATATTGACCACCTGTGCGCCGTTACCGGCAGTTGAAACACCGGGACCGTTAGCGCCGTTGGCCGCTACGATCTCGCCGGCGTAAGCGCTGCCGAGGGAGGCGAGAATGATCGCCAGTGAAGCGGCTAACTTGCCCGCTCCCGAGAGCCTGAAGTTATTATTTTTCATCCATGTATCTCCATATATCGCTGTGGTAGTGCAAAAAAACGCTAACTAAAAGGTGTACGAAAAGCGTGCCAGCACCTGGATAGGATCGTCAGGCATTGAGTGACTGGACAGTAGCCAACCGCGGCTGGCTTCAACGTCGAACATGGCGCGTTGGTAACGCAGGGTGACACCGGCGCTTAACCCAGCGCTGCTTTGCCAGCCGGAAGGTCGGTTGTCGCGAGGCAGTACCCGGCCGACGTCGCCGCCGATGCGTGGGGTGAGGGTGCTTTGGCCCAGAGTGAAGCTGCGGGACAGGGTGTTTTGCAGATACCAGCCGTTATCGCCGGACAGCGTGCTGCGGCTGAAACCACGGATCGCGCTGCGGTCCGTCAAGCTGAGCCATTCCACGCCAGGCAGGCGATCGCGGCTGTACTGCCCGTACAGCAAGTTGCTCAATTGATAAGTGGAACCGGCAAGCTCGATGCGTTGGTTGAGGTTGACGAACACTTTTCCTTTGGTGAATTGGGCATCGGGAAGGTTCTCTCCTCCGTGGCGGTCGGCGCCGAACCAGGGTAACCCTTGCTCCACGCTGAGATTGGCGCTGATCAGGCCGGTGGGCAGGATCTGCAGATGGTTAACGCCCAGCTCAAACAAGCTGAGCGTCGGGCTGCCAAGGCCAATGCGTACGGTATCGAAATAGTTGGCGATGCGCTTATGGGTCAGTTGGCCGCTCAGGGTATTGATCTGATCGCGATCGCGATAAAACACATAGTCGCCGCGCAGACCGTATTGTTGGGTCTGGCCGTGCAGTTTGTAGCTGTTGAACATCAACTGCTGGTGGTTCAGGTATTGCGAGTAGCTGGCAAAGCCGCTGAAGGTCAAAGCGCCATAGGGCAGGGAATAGAGCAGGGTATAAGCGCGATTATAGCGCTGCGCCGGGTTGTCCAGCGTACCGGCAACGTTCAGGCTGGCGAAGTCCGACAGGCCGAAAGGGCTGTCCAGCGTTGCCGTGCTGCGCGCCAGCCATTGACCGGTATTTTTCTGACCGTAATTATCCAATGTGGCGGACAACAACCAGGGTTTAGTATGTTGATTATGCAGCCGAATAATGGAAGCGCCCACTTTAGTGCCCGGCAATATATCCAATCGGGTTTTATTCGATTGCAAACGATTGGCCTGATCCAATCCCTGATCGAGCTGGGTTAATTTTAATGGTTGGCCTTCCAATCCGGGGAATAATAATTGGCTGTTAACCCAACGATCGCCCCCCTCTATTTTTTCGATAAAGCCTTCGGTGACACGCAGGCCTAATTCCCCCTCGGCATTGGGGCGAATAAATTGCACGCGTGCGGTGATATAACCTTTATCCAGGTATAAGCGGGTCAATTCACGCGTCAGGCGATTGATGTCGTTGCTGCTGATGCAGTGCTCTGGCAGTGCACTCAGCTCCGCCAAATCTTTCGCCGACAGCAGCGTTATCCCCTGCAGATACACGCCGCCGATCGGCAGGCATTGAGCCGAAAGTGGCAGTGCCGGCGCAGCGGGTTCGGGCTCTGCAAGCAGTTGCTGCTGTTTAAGCTGTTGGTAGCGTCGTTGTTCTATTTGTTGATTCACTTCACGCGTGCCGTCTTGCAAAGCGCGGCGAGATTCGCTCATCGGTGAGAAATCCCCCATTTCCGGCAGGGTGGCGGCGGGGAGTGCGGCGCTAAACAGCAGCGCCATAACGGCGGTTTTTCTGATCATTGTAATCCATTATGAGAAGCCGCCGGGGCGGCCTGCTCAATCCATGAGGTCAATAAACAGGCGGCCAACGGCCGGCCCGAAATCGCGAGCGACAATCACATTGCGGGGTTCTTATTCGCCAGTGGAAAATAAGAAGGTGGGTTTTTATTTTTCTAAATAATAATTAGGCTGCTTGTTTATATTTTTAATAATTACCTCTCAATTACTCATAATGAGGTAATTAAAAAAGTAAATTAATTGGACTTTTCCGCTCTCGTCGTTATAGGCGGTTATCGGCAGCTCTGGGAAAAATCTGAATTTTTATTTTGTGCGGGGATAATAGAGGATGGGGATAATTCTGACAATCCGACCAGTGGGAAATACGAAATTTCGCAGAAGAGTTTGGGGGCGCAAATGGCTGCGCCCCGAGGTGCAATTATTTTTTGTTGATCGGTCGACCGGACCAGTAACCCGCCAGCAGAGATCCGGACAGGTTATGCCACACCGAGAACAGGGCGCCCGGCAACGCGGCCAGCGGTGAGAAGTAGATTTTGCCCAGCGTCGCGGCCAGCCCGGAGTTCTGCATGCCGACTTCAATTGCCAGCGTACGGCAGGTCGATTCGTCGAAGCCGAACAGCTTGCCGCCCCAGTAACCGCTCAGCAACCCGATACCGTTGTGCAGGATCACCGCCACGATCACCACCAGCCCGACCGAGGCGATATGGCTCTGGCTGCCTGCAACCACGGCGCTGATGATCGCCAAAATGCAGATCATCGACAACGCCGGCAGGATCGGCTCAATACGTTTGACGGTTTTGGTAAAGGTATGATGGACGATCAAACCCAGGCCAATAGGGATCACCACGATCTGCAGAATGCTCAGCAACATCCCCATGACATCGACGCTGATCTCGGTATCGACATACAGGCGGGTCAGCAGCGGCGTAGCGAAAACGCCCACCAGCGTGGAGACTGCCGAAATGGTCACCGACAGCGCCACATCCCCTTTGGCCAGATAGATCATGACGTTGGAAGCGGTACCGCTGGCCACGCTGCCGACCAGCACCATGCCGGCGGAAAGATCCGGGGGCATATGGAACAGCATTGCCAGCAGCCAGGCCGCCAGCGGCATGATCAGGTAATGCAAAAAGATCCCCGCGGCGACCGGGCCTGGGCGGGACAGTACGCGCTTAAAGTCATCTAGCCGCAGCGTGACGCCCATGGCGAACATGATCAGCATCAGCAGCGGGCTGACGTAGGGGCCGATACCGGTAAAGGTGGTGGGCGTGCCGTAGGCGGCGACGGCGAGCAGCACCGCCCACAGGGGGAATAATCGGGTAAATTTTGCCAGCATGAGTGAGGTTTTCCTTAGCCAAATAACAACGATGGGGTGGTGTTGTGTTTTTTGCGGGTTCGGTGAACTGAACCCCTACGGTTATGAACTGATTTTTTTAGATGTAGGGGCGCAGCATGCTGCGCCCGCAGAGGATGATAATAGTTTATTCGAACAGGTTGTGGTGCAGGGTGCGAACGACTTGTTCGGCGTCGTCGCCCGGTACCAGGAAGCACAGGTTGTAGCTGCTGGCGCCGTAACAGATCATGCGGATATTGAACGGATCGAGCACGCCGAACACTTCTTTGCCCACGCCGCAGGCCTGGGAAAGCTTGTTGCCGATCAAGGCGACCAGCGCCAGGTTTTCTTCCACTTCTACCCGGCACAGTGACGACAGCTCGGTCAGCAATGACGTGGTCAGCAGGCTGCCGCCGGTGGAGGTTGAACCCGTGGTATCCATGGTCAGCGCGACGCTAACTTCGGAGGTGGTGATCAAGTCCACCGAGATATTGTGGCGCGCCAAAATGCTGAACACCTCGGCCAGGAAACCGCGTGCGTGCAGCATGTTGAGGCTGTGCAGCGTCAGCAGGGTTTGTTTGCGGCGCAGTGCCAGCGCGCGGAATAGCGGTGGGTTCTCGGTGGTGTTGCACACCAGGGTACCGCCGGCGGACGGATCTTTGCTGGAGCCGACGAACACCGGAATATCGCTGCGAACGGCCGGCAACAGGGTGGCCGGGTGCAGGACTTTTGCGCCAAAAGTGGCCATTTCAGCAGCTTCTTCGAAGGCGATTTTATCGATGCGTTTTGCCGCCGGAACCACGCGTGGGTCGGTGGTGTAGATGCCCGGCACGTCGGTCCAGATATCGACCCGGCTAACGCTCAGCGCTTCGCCCAGCAGGGCGGCGGTGTAATCGCTGCCGCCGCGGCCCAGCGTGGTGGTGCGGCCTTTCGGCTCGCTGCCGATAAAGCCCTGAGTGACCACCAGGGCTTCCTGCAGGCGTGGCTTGAGCAGCGACTGGGCCAGTTGGTTCAGCGCTGCGCTGTCCGGCGTTGCGCGACCGAAATGATCGTCGGTGTGCATCACTTTACGTACGTCAAACCACTCGGCCTGCACATCACGACTGCGCAGGATCTCAACGAACAGCAGGGTAGACATCAGTTCGCCGTGGCTGACCAGTTCGTCGGTCAGCGCCGTGGAGGTGGCCAAGGAGGCCGCTTCGGACAGCATGGCGATATTTTCCAGCATGCGGTCGATTTCGTCGCGCACTACCGCCGGATTATCGAGGCGATCGAGAATGGCGTATTGAATGCGGCGGATTTCGTCGAGCTGATAGTGACGCTTGTCGGCATCGCTGCCTTCGGCCAGAGCCACCAGCAGGTTGGTGACGCCCGCAGAAGCGGACAATACCACCAGACGTACGTTCGGATTGGTGAGAACGACGTCGGCGCTGCGGTTCATGGCTTCATAGTCGGCAACGCTGGTGCCGCCGAATTTGGCGACAACGGTGGCATTCTGGGGTGCTGCTTGGTTCATGTAAAAACCTCGTGTCAGGGTGGCCCTCTTCAGAGAGCACTTTTTTCATAGCCTTGGCACAAGGGGGGAGCGATAAACGGGAGCAGACGTAGAAGTGAAAGCTACGATACACCCAGAAGCGCCCCACCTTGTTGATTGCCCTTACGGACAATTCTGGTGACAACCCAGGGGATTCAGCCCCTGTAGTCGATACGATGAATGCCGCGCATCACCTTACCTCGGCGTCGCTCCCCCTCAAGCGTCGTCATTGGAAAACGGCTCCTCTGACACTCTACCTGGGCGACGCGCCTCTTCTGGCTTGCACACCGGGTGCGCAAGTAGGCTGTTAGGAATAGCCCGATATCGTGCTGCTGTCAACGTCCGGAAGTTGAGGGATTTTCATCTTGTACCAGTGCAATCAGCGTACAGGGCATTGCCGGGACGAAACCGGCGCCGATCGGCTGCAGCGTGCCGTCTTCCCGCTGGCTGAAAAGCGGAATAACGCTATGGTTTTTCTCTATATATTCCAACCAACCGAAGTTCTCGTTCAGCTTGGTGGCCTTGATGGTGGCGCCCTGGGCAATCAGGCTGCTTAGCCGACCGTAGGTGGCCTCTTGATTGAACAGGATCTCATGCCGGCGGAAACGCGAACTTTCCGCACTGTTGCCGCGACCTTTCAGCGGGGCACCGGAACGGATGGCGAACACCTGCCCTTCGCCAAAAATATGGCCGAAGTGATAGACCGCCAAAGCATTTTGGTGGCGGTTGGGAGAGAGCGCCAGCACTTGCGCGGTGTCGCTGAGATCGAGGTAGTTTTCGGCATGTTCAGAGTAAGCATGGCCATAATAGGCGGGGATGCCGTCCATACGCGCCTGACGATAATATTCCCAACTGCTGTCGGTAACGAGCACCGGGATATTCAACTTCATCAACGCCTGTGCCAGCATACGCGCGACGCTATTGGCGCCGACAATCAGCACCCCCCGCGGTTTTTGCTGCTGTACCCGCAGCCAACGCGCCATCATGCCGCTGGTCAGGCTTTGCAGTACCACGGTGCCGATGATCACGGCGAACACCACGGTCACCAGCCGATCGGCACCCGGATAGCCGCTGCGCTGCAGCGTCAGGGCAAACAGCGAACTGACCGCCGCGGCGACGATGCCACGCGGAGCGATCCAGCATAGCAGCAGGCGATCGCGCCAGTGCAGAGAAGAACGCCAGGTTGATACCGCAATACACAGCGGGCGGGCGACGAACTGCACCACCAGCAACAGGCCCAGTAACGGCCAGCCCATGTTCCACAAGGCCTGAACGTCGAGCCGTGCCGCCAAAATGATAAACAGCGCCGAAATCAGGATCGCCGACAGCTCTTCCTTGAACGCCAGAATGTCACTGGTATCCACATCGCGCATATTGGCCAGCCAAATGCCCATCACGGTAACTGTCAGCAGCCCTGATTCATCGGCGATGGCATTGGACACGCCAAAGGCGGTGAGCATGATCGCCAATACCGCCAGGTTTTGCAGGTAGCGCGGCAGCCAGACGCGGCGCAGCGCCAGGCCCAGTAAATAGCCGAACAGCGCGCCAGCCACCAGACCGACGGCGGCGGTAATGCCCAGCGTCCAGAACAGGTGGGTGTAAGATTCTGAATGCTGTTTCAGTACGATAAATTCGAACACCAGCAGGGTAAAAATGGCGCCGACCGGGTCGATAACGATGCCTTCCCAGCGCAGTACCTGGTTGATATTGGCATTCGGACGCACCACGCGCATCAACGGGGCAATCACCGTTGGTCCGGTGACCACCGTGACCGCGCCGATCAGCGCCGCCAACTCCGGTGGAAAGTCCAGCAGCCACCAGCAGGCCACGCCGATCACCAGGAAGGTCATCAGCATGCCAATGGTCACCAGATTGCGCACCACGCCGCCGAGGCCGCGTATTTCCTCGACCCGCAGCGTTAGCGCCCCTTCAAACAGAATAATGGCTACCGACAGCGACACCAGCGGGAACAGCAAATCGCCGAACAACGCGTCCGGCTGAACCCAATGCACCACCGGTCCCAGCACGATGCCAAACACCAGCAACGGCAAAATGGCCGGCAGGCGCAACACCCAGGCGAGCCACTGCGCCAGCAATGAACTCAATCCAATCACCACCAACATCAATGGGGCAGATAATTCCATAGTCATGTCCTTCGTCGTTCACACCGCAGCCTGGCTGGCCGCGCATCCTTAGCCTAATTACGTCATTAACGTGGTGATAACCTGACACAGTTTAGTGACAGTTAAGCAACCCTGATAACAGGCTGTTATCCAAAAGTATAGGGGAAGTGCTGAAACGATGCGGCGGCAATTGACAGTTAGCGCCTATCGCAAGAAAAGAGATCATAATCACGGTCGAACAGGCTACAATCGGTCAACCACGTCACATTTATTCTCAAGCCTAAGAGTGTTGCTATGAAAAATATCAATCCTAGTCAAACCGCTGCTTGGCAAGCCCTGCAGCAACATTTTGAACAGATGAAAGACGTACAGATCGGCGATCTGTTTGCTCAGGACAAAGAGCGTTTCTCCAAGTTTTCCGCCACCTTCAACGACCAGATGCTGGTGGACTACTCTAAAAACCGCATTACGGCGGAAACCCTGGAGAAGCTGCAGGCGCTGGCGAAAGAGACCGATCTGCAAAGCGCGATCAAATCCATGTTCGCCGGCGAGAAAATCAACCGGACTGAAGACCGTGCGGTGCTGCATATTGCCCTGCGTAACCGCAGCAACAGCCCAATCATCGTTGATGGCAAAGATGTGATGCCGGAAGTGAATGCGGTGTTGGCCAAAATGAAACAGTTCTGTGACCGCGTGATTGGCGGTGACTGGAAAGGCTACACCGGCAAAGCGATTACTGACGTGGTAAATATCGGTATTGGCGGTTCAGATCTCGGTCCTTATATGGCTACCGAGGCACTGCGCCCGTACAAAAATCACCTGAACATGCACTTCGTCTCCAACGTTGACGGCACCCATATCGCCGAAACGCTCAAACCGCTGAACCCGGAAACGACCCTGTTCCTGGTGGCGTCCAAAACCTTCACTACTCAAGAAACCATGACCAACGCCCACAGCGCGCGCGACTGGTTCCTGGGCACCGCCGGTGAACAAAAACACGTGGCGAAACACTTCGCGGCGCTGTCCACCAACGGCAAGGCGGTTGGTGAGTTCGGTATCGACACCGCTAACATGTTCGAGTTCTGGGACTGGGTCGGCGGGCGTTATTCCCTGTGGTCGGCGATTGGCCTGTCTATCGCCCTGTCAGTGGGTTACGAGAATTTTGAACAGCTGCTGAGCGGCGCGCACGCGATGGACCAACACTTCGCCGAAACGCCGGCGGAGAAAAATCTGCCGGTGCTGCTGGCGTTGATCGGTATCTGGTACAACAACTTCTTCGGTGCAGAAACCGAAGCTATCCTGCCGTACGACCAGTACATGCACCGTTTTGCCGCTTACTTCCAGCAGGGCAACATGGAATCCAACGGTAAATATGTCGATCGCAACGGCAATCCGGTGGACTACCAGACCGGCCCAATCATCTGGGGCGAGCCGGGCACCAACGGGCAGCACGCGTTTTACCAACTGATCCACCAGGGGACCAAACTGGTGCCTTGTGACTTTATCGCGCCGGCCATCAGCCATAATCCGCTGAGCGACCACCATGCAAAACTGCTGTCGAACTTCTTCGCGCAGACCGAAGCGCTGGCGTTCGGTAAATCACTGGAAGTGGTAGAACAAGAATTCGCAGCCCAGGGCAAAACGCCGGACGAGGTTAAGCACGTAGCGCCGTTCAAGGTATTTGAAGGCAACCGCCCAACCAACTCCATCCTGCTGCGTGAGATTACGCCGTTCAGCCTGGGCAGCCTGATTGCCCTGTATGAACACAAGATCTTCACCCAGGGCGCGATCCTCAACATCTTCACCTTCGATCAGTGGGGTGTGGAACTGGGTAAACAGCTGGCTAACCGTATCCTGCCTGAACTGGCCGGTGACGAAGCGGTCAGCAGCCACGACAGTTCAACCAATGCGCTGATCAATCGCTTCAAAGCATGGCGCTAATTGCCGTCTGAATGAATGCCAATAAAAAACCCGCCGCGGCGGGTTTTTTTACGTCTGTAGGAATTACAGATTGATTGGCACTTCGAAACTGATGCCTGCGCCTACGTCATCGGCGGTGCTGGCATTGTTGTCGGTGTACCACAGGCTGGTATCAAATTTGACCTGCGAATCGAAATTGTAGCCCCAACCCAGTTGAATGCCTTTCAGCGTGTCGGATTTCGGGAACGCCTTGTTCACTGTTTGGCTGTTCGGATTCACTTTGGCGTACACCAGACGGGTGCTCCAGCGTTGGCCATCGTCCAGCACCATCTCTACGCGGCCGGACAGCATTTGCCCGTCGCCGCCCATGGCGTGGCCCAGCGGGTAGCCTTGCTGATAGTAGCCATCTTTATAAACGTAGTGGCGATACATGACATTATCAGACTTGCCATTAGAGCGGGTATCAGCCCCTTCAATATGCCAGTTAATGGTGGTTGGACCCCATTCAGGGTGGCCTTCCAGACCTAACAGATAGCCATTGTGTGATGGCAGCATACCGGCTTCATCCTCTCCGGTGATCTGGCCGTAGAAGCTGACCGGCAGGCCAATCAACGGTTGCAGTTTTAACTTGAAGTCAAACCCGCCCAGTTGGTTGCCCGGATCGTTTTTTGGATCGCCAGTGTTGTCGTTACCGGTTACGCCATCCCAGAATGAACTCCAGGATTGTGGGCGACCGCTACCGCCCCACATCATGATACGCGAGGCACCCAGCTCGAGGAAGTTGGTCGGCATCATGGTAAAGCGGCCGCCAATCAGCTTGGTGTCAGGCACGGCGGTGTACTGCGACAGCTGACCCGCCGTCAGCTGGTACTGCCAACGGCCAATCCAGGACAGCCAAGGGGTTTCAAATGGCGATTGGTCGGCGCGCTGCAGCATAAAGCCGGCAACCGGGCGTGCGGCGTCGGAACGGATCAGGCTGCCGTCGTAACCAGGCCCCCACCACTGGGAGACTTCACCGAAGGACAGCCACTGGTTCCAGATTTTCACCGCGCCGTAGGAGCCGTTGAGGTTGAATTTGGAACCGTCGCTGACGCGTTGATCGCCTTCGACTGAGCCCTGGAGACGCACGTCCCAGAATTCGCCGTTGGCACCGGCGCCGACGGTCAGGCTTTGGTCAGCATATTGGCTTTGACCGAATCCCTGAGGCGTACCCGGTTTGTCGGTGGCGGCGTAGCCACTGACGCGGATATTGGCTTTCAGTTCACCGACGCGGCGTTGAACGCGGTCGATGACGTTTTTCTCGGTATTGGTTACTGGTTTGGCTTGAGAAATGACCGAGCTGATCTCTTCCTGGCTCAGTGGCCAGGTGGACAGGCTGACGTTGATGACGCCGCGATCCGACAACCAGGCAAGGTCGTTGCGCAGGTCATTATCAGGGGTTACCAATCCGCTGGCATGGCCGGTTAATGCACAGGTAAACAGGCCTGCGGCGACCAGTCCGTTAAGCTTAGCGCGCATAAATATTCCCTTGTTAATTCGAGTTGTTTGTTTTATGTAAAGATCTATGACCCATCATAGTTGACATTTCAATTTGCTACAAATATATCCATATGAAACATTTAAATATAACTTATTGAATAATATTTATTTTTTCTTGGTTTTATACGGATGTTAATTTTTAAGATAATGCCTATGTTAGGATGCGCGGATAATTTCAATGAGTTTTATGGGGAATAACTATGGCAAAAACCTCTCGCTCCGTGATGGTGGCCAAAGGGCTGCAACGGGTGCTGAACGTTGGGCTGCTGCTGCTGGCGGCGATCCTGATCGTCTTTTTGGTGAAAGAAACCATTCATTTGGCGAAAGTGCTGTTTGTCAACAACGAGGAGTCGACGTCCTATCTGCTGATTGAGGGGATAGTGATTTATTTCCTCTACTTTGAGTTTATTGCCTTGATTGTGAAGTATTTTGAGTCGGGTTATCACTTCCCGCTGCGTTACTTTATTTACATTGGTATTACCGCAATCATCCGTTTGATCATTGTGGATCATGAAAACCCAATCGATACGCTAATTTATTCCGCCGCGATATTGTTACTGGTGGTGACACTTTACCTGGCTAATACCGACCGCTTAAAACGGGAATAGCAGAAATAAAAATGGCGGCCAGAGGCCGCCAAAGACACAGGTTATAATTACCCGTCGTCTTTCAAGCTACAGCGTTGTTGACTGCACTCGCTCACCCCAGTTACTTACTCAAGTAAGCGCCTGGGGATGAGCGAGCTGGTCGCCTAGCTGTAACTTGAAATCCATAGGGTAAAAGATAAGTAAAGACATCAAACGCACTGCAGTGGCACAAATTAACCTTTCACCCCGCCGGCCGTCAGGCCTCCGACCAGCCAGCGCTGCGCCAGCAAGAATACGGCGGTAATCGGGATCGCCGACAGCACCGCCGCTGCGGCAAAGTCGCCCCATAAGTAGTTTTGCGGATTCAGATATTGTTGCATGCCCACCGCCAACGTGTAGCTGTTGACGTCACGCAGCAACAGCGAGGCCACCGGCACTTCGGTGATAGCCGCGATAAACGACAGAATAAACACTACCGCCAGGATCGGTACCGACAGCGGTAACAGCACCAGGCGGAACGCCTGCCAAGGGCTGGCGCCGTCCAACGCCGCCGCCTCCTCCAGCGAGTTATCGATGGTTTCGAAATAGCCTTTGATCGTCCAGACGTGCAGGGCGATCCCGCCCATGTAAGCGAAGATCACGCCGCCGTGGGTGTTCAGGCCGATAAACGGAATGTATTGGCCCAGGCGATCGAACAAGGCGTACAACGCCACCAGCGACAGCACCGCCGGGAACATCTGGAAAATCAGCATGCTTTTCAGCAGCGTGCTCTTGCCGCGAAAACGCATGCGGGCAAAGGCGTAGGCGCAGGTGGTGGACAGCGTGACGATGCCGATCGCGGTGATCACCGCGATCTTGATTGAGTTCCACAGCCACAGCAGCACCGGGAACGGCGGTGGGGTAACGCTGCCGTCTGCGTGGGTCACGCTCATGCCGAGCGCCAAGCGCCAGTGGTCCCAGGAAATCTGTTCCGGTATCAGGCTGCCGGTGGCGAAGTTGCCGGAACGCAGCGAGATGGTCACCACCATCAGCAGCGGGAACATGATCAGGGCGATAAAGCACAGCATCAGAATATGGGTCATCCACAGGCGCAGGCGCTGGGATTTGGGTTGGACCATGGCCATTATTTTTCTCCCTAGTCGAAGTTCATCTTGCTGGCTTTCAGATTCAGGATCGCCAGGGCGCCCACCAGCAGGAAGATCAGCGTGGCAATGGCGGCTGCCAGTCCGAAGTCCTGCCCGCCGCCGCCTTCGAAGGCGATGCGGTAGGTATAGCTGACCAGCAGGTCGGTATAACCGGCCGGCGTGGTGGTGCCAATCATGTCCGGCCCGCCGTTGGTCAACAGCTGAATCAGGACAAAGTTATTAAAGTTAAAGGCGAAGCTGGCGATCATCAGCGGCGTCAGCGGTTTGATCAGCAGCGGCAGCGTGATGCGGAAGAAGTTCTGCATCGGGGTGGCGCCGTCCATTGCCGAGGCCTCGTACAGATCGTCGGGTATTGCCTTCAGCAGCCCCATGCACAGGATCATCATGTAGGGATAGCCCAACCAGGTGTTGACGATCAAAATCATGCTTTTGGCGGTGATAGGGTCGCTGAACCAGGCCGGTTTGATGCCAAACAGGTGGCTGAGCATCATGTTGATTTCACCGAAGCTTTGGTTGAACAACCCTTTGAAAATCAGTATCGAAATAAACGACGGCACCGCGTAAGGCAGTATCAGCATCACGCGATAAACCGCTTTGCCTTTCAGCGCTTCCCACTGCACCACGCAGGCCAGCACCATACCCACCGCCACGGTGAGGATCACGGTCATGACCGAGAACACGATGGTCCAGATAAAGATCGACACGAACGGCTTCTTGATCCCTTCGTCCTGCAGGACGCGCAGGAAGTTTTTCCAACCGATGGTGACGGTATAGCCTGGGCTCAGGGTCTCTTTGGCCCAGTTGCCCTCGGCATTTACCGCCTGATAGAAACCAATGTCCGGGTTCGGCCGGTATTGAATATGGGTTTGTTGGTCGGTCAGCGTATTGCTGTCCTTATCCAGCGCGTAGAGCGGGGTGGTGCCGGAAAACTGGCGCAGAGAGCTCATGCGCAGCTCGCCGCCGTCCGGGAGTAATGCCACCAGTTGGCTCAGTGCCTGACGATTTTGCGTGATCACTCGCAGCGTGGCGCGTTCGCCGGCCGGTTCTGCGCTCTCCTCCGTCAGTTTCAGCGTTTGCGGCGCACTGGCGTCAAAGCTGAACGGTTCGGAAATCAGTTTTTGGTCACTGTCAGGGTGGGTTAACTGCAGGCGCCAGCGTTGATTTTCCACCGGATAGAGCCCGAAGGTGAAGGTTTTGCCGGTTTGGAACTGACGCTGCATCAGCACCGACTGGGCGCGTTCAAAGGTGAGCTGGTTGGTGCTGCTGTAGTTGGTAAAGGCGATGGCAATGGTGCAAATCAGCGGAAACAGGACAAACAGCCCCATGCCGGCGATACCCGGATAAACGTAGCGCCAGGCGTAAGCCCGGCGGTTGGCGAAGACGTAAAGCCCGGCGCTGACCAGTATCAGCGTCAGAATGGCAAACAGGTATTCACCCTGTGCATACATCAACACAATCAGATAGCAGGTAACCAGGCTGAACAGGCCGATGACCAGCCATTTCAGTACGTCACTCTGCCACCACTTCGACTTTTTGCGCGCAGGCGACCCGGCGTGAGCTAATTGCATAGGGCGTTCCTTTCTGTGAAGCCACAGCGGGGCGCTGGTCCGCGCCCCGCACAACGTTGTGTGTTACTTGGTGATACGGGTCTGTACATCATCCAACGCGGCTTTCACCGTCTGGCGGCCGCTGACGGCGTTGATTACCGCGCTGCGTTCGGCGTACCAGAAGGCGCTCATCTGCGGGATATTAGGCATGATTTCGCCGTTTTGTGAGTTTTCCATGGTGGCGGCGATTTTCGGATCCTTCGCCAGTTGCTCCTGGTAGGACTTCAGGGCTACCGCGCCGAGCGGTTTGTCCTTGTTGACGTCAGCCAGGCCTTCATTGGTCAACAGGTAGTTTTCCAGGAATTCGGTGGCCAGCTCTTTGTTCGGGCTGGCGGCGTTGATCCCGGCGGTCAGTACGCCGACGAATGGTTTGGACGGCTTGCCTTTAAAGGTCGGCAGTAGGGTGACGCCGTAGTTGATTTTGCTTTGCTCGATGTTTGACCAGGCCCACGGACCATTGATGGTCATGGCGGTTTGGCCCTTATTGAAGGCGGCTTCGGCAATGGAATAATCGGTATCGGCGTTGATGTGCTTGTTTTTCACCAGATCGACGATGAACTGCAGACCGGCCTGCGAACCGGCATTGGCGACGCCAACGTCTTTGATGTTGTATTTGCCATTTTCATACTTGAAGGCATAACCGCCATCGGCGGCGATGATCGGCCAGGTGAAGTAGGGTTCTTGCAGGTTCCACATGATGGCGCTTTTGCCTTTGGCGCGCAGTTCTTTGTCCAGCGCCGGGATCTCTTCCCAGGTTTTTGGCGCCTGCTTGATCAGGTCTTTGTTGTAAATCAGCGACAGCGCTTCTACGGCGATCGGGTAGCCGATCAGCTTACCGTCGTAGCGCACTGCGTCCCAGGTGAACGGGAACAGCTTGTCCTGGAAAGCTTTGGAAGGATGAATTTCTGCCAGCAGGCCGGACTGTGCGTAGCCGCCAAAGCGGTCATGGGCCCAGAAGATGATGTCCGGGCCGTCGCCGGTGGCAGCCACTTGCGGGTATTTCTCTTCCAGCTTGTCCGGATGTTCGATGGTCACTTTGATGCCGGTGTCTTTTTCAAATTTTTTGCCGACTTCGGCCAGGCCGTTATAGCCTTTATCGCCGTTGATCCAGATAACCAGCTTCCCTTCCTCGATCTTGGCGAAGGCGGAAGAGGAAAGCACCAAGGTGGTCAGAGCCGAAAGCACCAGTGTGCGGGCGGTGGTAAAGCTGCGAGTCATAATCCAATCCTTCTTTTTTGTGGGCACGTAAGTCAAGGAGAGAGGTTTCGCGGTAATAGTGGGTCACAAAGCGACACATTCTCATCCTCCCCCCCTCTACGCCCCACGCCTGCGTAGTGTGATCCAGTTAACATTGCTCCCTATTCTGTGGTGTCAGACACAAAATAGGGGGACGATTTTTGCCAGGCAGATCACAGATTTGTCTTAAGCGTGGAACTTCTCGTCCCCGTGGTCGTTCTCTCATCCTCCCATCTCCTCCCCCATGAAAAATCCTGTTACGGATGATTACCCTTTGTGGGGATTACCGCACTATCGGCCACATTGATTTTATCGCCACGTGCAGCAGGGAACCGGATTTATGTCGCCAATGCCTACCGTCACTCAGCCAACCCTGTACCGGATCCACCCGGTCAGTTTCCGTGATGGAAACGGGGACGGCGTGGGTGATGCTCACGGCATGATTGCGGCGCTGCCCTACCTGAACCAGCTGTCGATAGACGGCCTGGTCCTGCCGCAGGCATTGGCGGAGCAAGAGGGGGCGGCGGTCGCCGCACAGGGTCTGGCGCTGTGGTATTGCGACGGGCCGTATCACATTCGCCGCGCCGCCGCGTCGCAGCAGTACCTTCGTAGCCCATTGGCGCTGGAGGTGGTGCCCTTCAGCGTAGAGAAACTGATTGAGGTGTTGAATGCGCGCCGCGCCACCCTGGCAGACAGCCTGTGGAGCACCGGTGATGCGGATCAGCCGCGAGTCGTTAGCCATTGGGGCCAGGGTAATCTGCGTTCGGCCGACGCCTTTTTGACGCTGCTGGCGATGTTGCCTGCGCCCATCTGCCTGTATCAGGGCGAAGAATTGGGCCTGCCACATGCCGCCGGCCTGCAGGATCCGCTGGGTGCACAAACGCCGATGCCCTGGCATGAAGCGCCGGAACAGGTGACCGACGGTGAGATCCACTGGTACCAACAGGTGGCCATCGAACATCGTGCGCTGGCCATCAGCCGCCAGCAGCAGGATCACCAATCCACCTTGCGTTACTGCCAATCTCTGTTGGCGCTGCGCCGCTTGCCGGTGATCCAGCGGGGCGAGCTGAGCGTGGTCAGCCAGCATAACGGCGTGGTTCGTTTACTTATTACCCATCAGGATCAATGCCTTGAAGCGCTGATTAACCTGCAGCCTTATACTCAGGCGGCCGCACCGTCTGAGGCGACCTTGCCACTGGCATGGCAGCACGGTGCGCAGCAAGAGGGTCATCAATGGGTTTTGGCGGGTTTTGCGTCCGCCATTTTTACACGAAATGTTAACTGCGAAAGCAGGGGAGTAACGCATGGCTAGCGTCACATTGCGCAGCGTTTATAAGGCCTTCGGCGAAGCTGTGATTTCCAAAGACGTCAATCTGACGATAGATGACGGTGAGTTTGTGGTGTTTGTCGGGCCGTCGGGCTGCGGCAAATCGACGCTGCTGCGCATGATTGCCGGGCTGGAGGACATCACCTCTGGCGACCTGATGATCGGTGATAAACGCATGAATGAGGTGCCGCCTTCCGAGCGCGGCATTGGCATGGTGTTCCAGTCCTACGCACTGTATCCGCACCTGTCGGTGGCCGACAACATGTCGTTCGGCCTGAAGCTGGCCGGTGCCAAGAAAGCGGAAATCAGCCAGCGGGTGAATCAGGTGTCGGAAGTGCTGCAACTGGCTCACCTGCTCGACCGGCGGCCTAAAGCGCTGTCCGGCGGGCAGCGTCAGCGGGTGGCGATCGGTCGTACGCTGGTGGCGGAACCGGACGTGTTCTTGCTCGACGAACCTTTGTCGAACCTCGACGCCGCGCTGCGGGTGCAGATGCGCATTGAGATTTCGCGTCTGCACAAGCGTCTGCAGCGCACCATGATTTACGTGACGCACGATCAGGTGGAAGCGATGACGCTGGCCGACAAGATCGTGGTGTTGGACGCCGGGCGTGTCGCCCAGGTCGGCAAGCCGCTGGAGCTGTATCACTATCCGGCCAACCGCTTTGTCGCCGGCTTTATCGGCTCGCCGAAAATGAACTTCCTGCCGGTCAAAGTGACCGCCGCAGAGCCGCAACAGGTCCAGGTCGAGCTGCCTAACCGCCAGTTGGTGTGGTTGCCGGTGGAAGGCACCGACGTTCAGCCCGGTACCAACATGTCTCTGGGCATTCGCCCGGAGCATCTGCTGCCCAGTGATGCCTCTGAAGTACTGCTTACGGGTGACGTACAGGTGGTGGAGCAACTCGGTAACGAGACGCAAATCCACATCCAAATCCCGGCAATTCGTCAAAACCTGGTTTACCGCCAGAACGACGTGGTGCTGGTAGAAGAAGGTGCAACATTCGCCATAGGCTTGCCGCCTCACCGTTGCCATCTGTTCCGTGAGGACGGTACGGCATGTAAACGGCTGCACCAGGAGCCGGGCGTTTAAAGCATCACAGTCTGTATAACAGGAGAATAATGATGACTACTCTGCGCAAACTTCCTCTGGCACTGGCAATCGCCGCTGGTGTTCTGACCACTCAGGCGATGGCCGTTGATTTTAAAGGCTACGCCCGTTCCGGCATCGGCTGGACCGGCAGTGGCGGCGAGCAACAGTGTTTCCAGGCTACCGGTGCCGGCAGCAAGTACCGTCTCGGCAACGAATGCGAGACCTACGCCGAGCTGAAACTGGGACAGGAAGTGTGGAAAGAAGGCGATAAAAGCTTCTACTTCGATACCAACCTGGCTTACTCCGTTTCACAACGTTCCGACTGGGAAGACGTGACGCCAGGCTTCCGTGAAGTGAATGTGCAGGGTAAAAACCTGATTGAATGGTTGCCGGGGGCCAACATGTGGGCCGGTAAGCGTTTCTATCAGCGTCATGATGTTCACATGATTGACTTCTACTACTGGGATATCTCCGGTCCGGGTGCCGGTCTGGAAAATATCGATCTGGGCTTCGGCAAGCTGTCTGCTGCCGTGACCCGCAACTCAGAATCCGGCGGCTCTTACGGTTATCTGGATAACGAGTGGGATCAACGTCCGACCGTCAACGACACCTTCGACGTGCGTTTGGCCGGCCTGGAGTTGAACCCGGGCGGTACCCTGGAGTTAGGCGTGGACTACGGGCGCGCCAATACTCAGGACGGTTACCATTTGGCTGACGGCGCCAGCAAAGACGGCTGGATGTTCACCGCGGAACATACCCAGAGCATCCTGACCGGCTACAACAAGTTTGTGGTGCAGTACGCCACCGACTCCATGACTTCGCAGAACAACGGCCGCAACCAGGGCTCGACCATCGACAACAACGGCAAGATGATCCGCGTGCTGGATCACGGCGCCATCGACTTCAACGATCAATGGGCGCTGATGTACGTCGGCATGTTCCAGGATGTCGATCGTGACAACAATAACGGCACCACCTGGTACACCGTGGGCGTGCGTCCAATGTACAAATGGACGCCAATCATGAGCACCCTGCTGGAAGCCGGTTACGACAACGTGAAATCCCAGCGCACCGGCGATCGCAACGGTCAGTACAAAGTGACCTTGGCGCAACAGTGGCAAGCGGGCAACAGCATCTGGTCACGCCCGGCCATCCGCGTATTCGCGACCTACGCCAAGTGGGATGAGAAGTGGGGCTACGCCAACAACGATTCCGGTGCCGGTTACACCTCGGGCACCGCGTACAACGACACTAGCCTGCACACCTTTAGCCGCGGTAATGACGACGAAGTCACCTTCGGCGCCCAGATGGAAATCTGGTGGTAATGAGATAACGGGGAGGGCCAGGTGTTCTCCCCAGCCTGTATTCGCCGGCGTCGTCTCTCTTGCCTGAGCCGCGCCGGATATCATGGGGTATAACAATGAAAAAGAATCTGCTGTCACTTTGTCTGTCACTGGCTCTGACCCTTGGCGCACCGCTGGTGGCCAATGCCGATACGCCAGCCAATGTTTCCATCGCGCCGGCCATTAGCGCCAGCACGCTGCAAAGCCTGCCGTGGCAACCGCTGATGCCGCCGGTCAGCCAGGACATCAAACTGGATAATGTCAGCCCGCAAATCAATCAGGGTGACATTCAGGGCGCTATTGCCGCTTATACGCTGCCGGCCGATCGCGGTTCGCTGGAAGTTACGCTGAGCAGCATCAGCAAGAACAACTCACTTTACGCGCCGAGCGTGCTGGTGCTGGATGAGCACCTGCGCCCTGCGGCCTATTACCCGAGCAGCTATTTCCCGTATCAGCCACCGGGTGCGATGTCATCCGATCGGCTGGAGGGCACGCTGAAACTGACCCCGGCGCTGGGTCAGAAACAAATTTATCTGCTGGTGTACACCACCCGTCAGGATCTGGCGAAAACCACGCAACTGACCAACCCGGCCAAGGCCTATGCGCAGGGCGTGGGCAATGCGGTGCCGGATATTCCGGATCCGATCGCCAGGCATAGCACCAGCGGCACCATCAAGCTGAAGGTCACGGCAGAGCAGGGCAGCGGCAATATCATGATCGGCATGCTGCAGCCGGCACCGGCGGCGACGCCAGTGGTGGTGGGCTCAACGGCCGCGGTGGCGGCAGCACCGACTCCAGCGCCGACCCAAACGGCGGAGCCGATGTTGAATGACACCGAAGCTTACTTTAACAACGGCATCAAACAGGCGGTGAAGGCGGGCGATATCGATAAAGCGCTGAAACTGATGAATGAGGCTGAAAAACTGGGTTCCACCACAGCACGTGAAACCTTTATTGGTAGCGTGAAAGGCAAGGGGTAGTACCCGACGCTGCCGATGCTGGCTCGATGATTGGTGCGCCCCGGCGCACCTTTTTTCATCCGCGTGCCAGAGTGCTGCCGATCAACGCCAGCAGGCGGGCGTTATCCACCTGCTGCATCACCCGCAACGGCTTGCCTTCGGGCTCCGGCATGCCGACCGTCAGGCGCAGGCCTCCGGGACGCCAGCGGCGAGAACTGCCGCGCGTCATGGCACCTTCCAGCGCGACATCCACGTAATATTCCTCCGTGGTCACCAACTGTGGCTCAAGCAACCAGGCAATCACCAGCGCATCGTGGATCCAGCAACCCGGCAGATGGCGGGTATGGCGGGAATAGTCAATCCAGGGTTGAGTGGTGCTCCGCAGGTAGCGGCACAGCGGCGTGTCCGGTTGGGTCATCTGCGCCAGGCTTTCCTGAGTCAACATGGTTTGCGTGGTAACGTCCAGTGGGGCGAGCGTAATATTGGCGCCGCTGGTCAGCACCTGGCGCGCGGCTTCCGGATCCAGACCAAAATTGGTGTCCTTGATGTAGCCTTCCAGGTTGAAGACTCCCCCCATGATCACGATTTCCTTCACCGCCTGTGCCATCTGCGGGTACAGCTGCATAGCATGGGCGACGTTGGTCAGGGGGCCGATTGCCGCCAGGGTGATTTCGCCGGGGTTATTGCAGATCAGCTCGCCGATCGCCACGGCGGCGTTTGGCGTTGGCGTGATTGCGGCCTGTGGGTAAGGCGTATCGCGCCACAGTACTGCCAGATCCGGATCGGCAATCGCGCGATCGAGGTGCGCGCGCCAGGGTTCTGGTGGTTCGCTCAGCGCGCGCGCCGCGCCGACGGCAATCGGTACCTGATAGCCGGTTTCTTGCAGCAGATGACGGGCTACGGAAAAGCCGAGATCGCGCGGCGTATTGCCGGCCACGATGCTGATCAGTTCCAATGAAAGCTGCGGTTTGGCCGCCAGCGCCACTGCCAGAGCCAGCCCGTCATCGACGTTAGCACCGGGAATGCCGTTGCCGGGATCGCAATCAATAATCAAACGCATAGCGGTTACCTGAATCAATAAACTAACAGCCGCACGATCGGCGGATATGCAGTTGGAAAGCGAATTCGTGCAGCTCTGGCTGCGCAGCACCGGCGGCCAGCATGGCGATGGCTCGCTTGGCCATGGCGTCAATCGGTTGTTCGACCGCACTGAGCGGTGGCACGCTGAACTCGGACTGCTGGGTGCCGTTAAAACAAATGATAGCCAGATCGTCCGGCACGCGAAGCCGGTGTTCTGCCAGTGCCGACAGGCAACCGAGCGCCTGCTGTTCGTTAGAGGTGAATATGGCCCGTGGCCGGGGAGCTTGCAGCATTTTCTGGCTGGCCTGATAGCCCCCCTGACGGGTATAGGGCGCTTCGAATATCCACTCTTCGCGTGGCGCAATGCCCGCTTCCTTCAGTGCATCTCGCCAGCCGTTAAGGCGGTCCTGCGCGTTGAGCATGGTCAAGGGGCCCACAAAAATGCCGATGTCCTGATAGCCGTGCTGCAACAGATGGCGGGTCGCCTGACAGGCTGCATCACGTTCGTCGACGCGAATGGCGCAGATGCCGGCATGGCTGTCTATGGTATCAATCATTACGCATGGCGTGCCGGATGCGCGGATCAGATCGAACCAGGGATGGCGGTCGACACTGGTGTACAGCAGCCCATCAACCTGACGGCGCAGCAGATGATTAATCAGGTCGTGCTCGCGCTGGCGGTCGTCACCGGCGTCACCCAACAGCAGTACCCGACCGTGGCTGAAAGCCTCTCGCTGCAACGCCTGGGCCAGGGTGGCAAAAAACGGGTTGGAGATATCGGGTACTACCAACCCGTAGGTCAGGGTGTTGCCTGAAGCCAGCGCCCGGGCGATGTCGTTTGGTCGGTAACCGGTTTGCTCGACTGCCGCCAGTACCCGCAAGCGGGTGGCTTCCGCTACCGGGCGTGGTCCGTTGTTGATCACGTAGCTGACTACCGCTACCGAGGTGCCCGCTACGCGGGCGACGTCGGCACGGGTGATGCGTCGCGCGGATTGATTATCCAAGTTGGGTTCCTGTACGCCCCGATTACGCCGCATCCTGCGGCAGGTTAAGATCGCGGCCGCGGGTTTCCGGTGCAAAGAAAGTGGTGATTAAGCCAATGGCCGCCATTACAACAAAATAGCAGGCGACAGGCCACCAGTGACCGAAGCCGGACAGCAACGCGGTGGCGATCAGCGGAGCGGTACCGCCGGAAAGGATCGACCCCAGCTCCTTGGCGAACGCCATTTTCGAATAGCGATTCTTGACGCCGAACAGCTCCACGCCGTAGGCCGCCTGCACGCCGAAAATACCCAGCGAGGCGATGCACATGCCGACCACAATCACTGAAATGACGGTTGCCGGTTCGCGGCTGTCGAGCAGCCAGAACGCCGGGAAGGCATACAACACCAGCAACAGACAGAACCAGCGGTAAGTGATGCGACGGCCGAAGCGATCGGAAAGCCAACCGGCCAGGGGGATCACCAGGAAACCGCACAGTGAGGCGATCATCACCGCCAGCGCGGGCACCGACTTGTCCACCATCAGCACCTTGGCGACGTAACCGACGATAAAGCCCTGACACAGATAGGAGGGGCCATTCTCGCCAATGCGCAGGCCAAGCATGATCCAAAAAGCTTTGGTGCGTTGCAAATAACTGCGGTTATCCGGCTCGGTGGGGGTATTTTCCAGCATCCGCTGGTGGTTTTGCTGCAGTTCACGTTCAAACACCGGCGTTTCGCGTACGTGGCGGCGCAGGTAGAGTGCTCCTGCGGCGATCAGGATGCTGGCAAGGAACGGAATACGCCACCCCCAGGCGATCAGATCCGCTTTGTCCAACTGCAACACTAACAACCACACCAGCGACGCCAGCAGGGTGCCGCTGTTGGAACCGATGGCGATGATCGAAGCGACCAGACCGCGTCGTTTTGCTGGTGCGTATTCTGCCAGCATCACCGCGCCGCCGGAGAGCTCCGCTCCGGCACCGAAGCCTTGCGCAAAACGCAGGATCACCAGGCAGACAGGCGCCCAAACGCCTATTTGCGCGTAGGAGGGGATCAGCCCGATCAGCGTGGTAGAAACGCCCATCAACGCGACCGTGGTGAGCAGTACCACGCGGCGGCCTTTGCGATCGCCAATCCAGCCGAACACCAATGCACCGATAGGACGAGCGACAAAGCCGACGGAGTAAGTGGCAAAGCTGGCCAACAGCGCCACTATCGGTGTGGCTTCGGGAAAGAACACGTCGCCGAACACCATACCGGCCGCCAGACCATACAGCGCGAAATCGACATATTCCATGGCGGTGCCGAGCCAGCAGGAAAAAGTGGCACGCCAGAATTGGCCGCGCCCTTCTTTGGTGGCCAGGCGTTCGTCGGCCGCCAGCGTATCGCCGGCGGCCTGTTGGTGTGCAAGCGTTGTTTCGCTCATGGCATTGATATCCTCTTTTCGTCATGCGCCATAAATGGCGCCGTTAAAGATGGTTTCCCTGGTGTCGGCAAGAAGGTTTGCTGACAAAGTGTTGGACTGATGGCGATTCAACGCTGCGGCACAAGAGTATCTACGCGCGTAGATAAAGCAATGTGGCTGAGGCGAAAGTTTGCAGAGGATCACAGAATCCCCATCGCTCCAGTGAACGAAGGTAAAGAAAACAGATGGCAGAAAGATGACATTGCGCTGCTTTTATGGGCGTTATTTTGCTGTGCGCAACGCCACGAATCAGCCTGCCGCTTTTGAATTTCTGCGTTACAATGGGCATCTGTTAACGGTTTGTCTGGTCTGGCGCGGCTGCAGAGCGCGGCGTCCGGCATGGAGTAGAACAATGTCTGGCAATAAGGATTCCATCCTGCCGCCGCTGGAGTGGTTATCCGCGCAACACCCTCCGGCACCCGCCGCCGTCAGTGATTGGCTGATGGAGTTAGGATCCATGACTCGTCGCTTTGAACGCCACTGTGGCCGTGTGCACGTTGAGCCGCAGCGTGAATGTTTTGTCACTCGTGATCAACTGGGTGAGGAAGCTGAGCACCTGCCGGACAGCCCACGATACTGGCTGCGTGAAATCGTGCTGTTGGGTGACAACCAGCCCTGGCTGCTGGGGCGTACGGTGATCCCGCAGGAAACCCTGACCGGCCCGGATCTGGCGCTGGTGGATCTGGGCACGCTGCCGCTAGGGCGCTATCTTTTCAGCAGCGACGAGTTAACTCGCGATTACATCCATATCGGTCGGCAAGATGCGCTGTGGGCACGCCGTTCCCGCCTGCGACTGGCGGGTAAACCGCTGTTGCTGACCGAACTGTTTCTACCGGCTTCGCCGCTGTACGCCGCGGGCTGTACTGACCCCGAATGATGAGGAGAGGAAATATCTTGGAGGGAAGCGTGATTCAAAGTAAATGGCAGGCTTATAGCCATCTGATGCGCATCGATAAACCTATTGGTACCTTGCTGTTGCTGTGGCCGACGCTGTGGGCGCTGTGGCTGGCGGGGAAGGGCGTGCCGTCGCTGTCTATCCTGCTGGTGTTCGTGGTGGGGGTTTTCCTGATGCGCGCCGCCGGTTGTGTGGTGAATGATTATGCCGATCGCGCCGTTGATGGCCATGTGAAGCGTACCGCCGGACGCCCGATGCCCAGCGGCCGGGTGAGCGAAAAAGAGGCCAAAATCCTGTTCGTGGTGCTGGTGCTGATTTCGTTCGCGCTGGTGCTGACGCTGAATGCGATGACTATCTGGCTGTCTTTGGCTGCGCTGGCGCTGGCATGGGCCTATCCGTTTATGAAGCGGGTCACTCATTTGCCGCAGTTCGTGTTGGGCGCCGCGTTTGGTTGGGGCATTCCGATGGCCTACGCCGCCGTCAGCGAATCACTGCCGCTGAGCTGCTGGCTGCTGCTGCTGGCCAACATCTGCTGGACGGTGGCTTACGATACGCTGTATGCCATGGTCGATCGCGACGATGATCTGAAGATTGGTGTAAAATCCACCGCCATATTGTTTGGTCGCTACGACAAGCTGATCGTTGGCCTGCTGCAGTTCGCCACCTTGCTGCTGATGCTGTGGGTGGGCTATCTGGCGCAGTTGAGCGGCGCGTTTTATTGGTCGCTGTTGCTGGCGGGCGCCCTGTTTATCCATCAGCAAAAACAAATTGCCGGCCGTGAACGGGATGCCTGTTTCAAAGCATTCCTGGATAACAACTATGTTGGGCTGGTGCTGTTTATCGGTATTGTGCTGAGTTACTGGCAAAGTTGACCGCATTCGGACAGTAAAAAAGGCACCCTTGGGTGCCTTTTTGTTTTCTGTATCAACGAATTACTGGTCTTTCTCTTCCGCTGCGTCCGCCTCTGGCAGAGCGTTGGTTTCCGCCGGCATGCTGACGCTTTCAATGGTCAGTTTGATTTCCGGGGTAATCAGGTCGCTCAGCATGCTGTACACCTCCATGGTGTGCTCACGCACCGCGTCGCCGATATCGTTGATGTAGCCCTCTTCACGCAACGTAGCCACCAGGGTGGAGAACACCGCCTTGTCGAAGAACTCCGGCGCGTTGATGCCGTGCAGCACCGATAAACGCTGCGCCATGATACGGCTCTCTTTCTCCAGCGCACCGCGGTTAATGCTTGGGTTGGCGCTGAGGATAGACATGGTGATGGCATAGCGTTGCAGGGTTTCACGAATGCCGGCGGCCAACAACTGCAATGGGCGGATGCGGGCCGGATTCAATACCAGATCGTCACCCTTATCGCAGATCAGTTGCTGACGGATCATTTCCTCGATCAGCGGCTGCAGCACCTCCGGCAGTTGTTCCTTGTCGTTGTGCAGGAACAGCTCGGCTTTCAGCATCGGGTAAATCAAACCAATCTGGCGCAGCAGTTCAGCGCGAGATACCCGGCGATGGTGCATCACGATGGTGGCAATAAGTGACGGCAGAACCAGCAGGTGGTGGATATTGTTGCGGTAATAGGTCATCAGCACCGCCTGCTCGCGCGGCAGGATGATGATATCGCCGATGTTATCCTTCTCCACCTCGAATTTGTTCATGTTCAGCGCGTGATCCAGCAGCTCATCCGGCGTTTGGGTCGGCACGGTCACGTCGTCGGCATAAGGCACGTTGCGCATCAGTTGCAGATAGCATTCCAACTGCTCAAGCAACTGTTCGCGGGTCAGTGAACGCTGACGTGAGGCCAGCAGCGCCGTGGAACACAGGTTCATGGCGTTGGCCGCTGCGGCATTGTTGATGCGCACCATAATCTTGGCCGCCAGATCGTTGACCGTCGGCGTCAGCCAGCTTGGGCGCTGGGATTCGATCGGGTCAATCGATTCGCGCCACTGCGGTACATTCTGGTTCAGGTAGGTGGTCAGCGGCAGGGGATCGCCGAAGTTGACGTAGCCCTGGCCGAGATTACGCAGCTTGCGCAAGCCGCGCAGCATCTGCAGCAGGCTCTCTTTTTCTTTGGTCGCCCCGCGCAGCTCTTTGGCGTAGGTTCCCACTTCCATCACGTGCTCGTAACCGATGTAAATCGGCACCAGCGTGATAGGGCGAGTCCCGCCGCGCAGCATCGCCTGAATGGTCATCGACAAGGTGCCGGTCTTCGGCTCCAGCAGACGCCCGGTGCGGGACCGTCCACCTTCGACAAAGTACTCCACCGAATAACCTCGGGTAAACAGCTCGCCGAGATATTCACGGAACACCGTCGAATACAGCTTGTTGCCTTTGAAAGTCCGGCGGATGAAGAACGCGCCCAGGCGACGGAAGATCGGCCCGGCCGGCCAGAAGTTGAGGTTGATGCCGGCCGCAATGTGCGGTGGCACCAGGCCCTGATGGTACAGCACGTAGGACAACAGCAGATAGTCCATGTGGCTGCGATGGCAGGGCACATAAACGATCTCGTGGCCATCCTGGGCCAGCTGACGTACCCGCTCGGCGTTGGTGACGTTGATGCCCTGATACAGCCGGTTCCAGGTCCAGCTCAGCACGCGGTCGGAAAGGCGCACCGTCTCGTAAGAGAAGTCGGCGGCAATCTCTTCCATCAGTGCAATCGCATTCTGCTGGGCTTTTTCGTGGGAGATTTTTTTACTGCGCGCTTCGTCTTCAACCGCTTTTTCGATCGCTTTGGACGCCAACAGCTTGTTGAACAGGTCCTGACGGGCCGGCAGGCTTGGGCCTACGGCAGCCAGACGCTGGCGCGAGAAGTGCATTCGGGCTACGCGGGCCAGCTTTTGCGCGATGATCTTGTCGGTACCATGCTCGGTCGCCATACGACGCAGCGAAACGGTATTGGAGAAACGCACAAAGCTATCGCGGCCGAGCCACAGCACAGCGAAGAATTTCTGGACGCCATTTAGCAAGCGCAGATGCGGCGTGCCGTGGCCTTCGCGCCCCGGAGAGCGGCCAAACATCACCGAAACCGGCAGCATCTGAATATCGAGATCCGGGTTGCTGCGGTGCAGATCCAGATAGTCGTGGAACAGTTTTACCGACTCTTCTTTCGGCGTGTAGTAGCGGAATACGCGCGGGCCGTCGTGAATAAACACGTGGCTGGGCAGCACGGTGCCGTCTATTTCCAGCGGATTGAGAGGATCGGGCAAATCCTGCGCCAGGCACTGGGTGCGCAGCGTCAGTAAATCCGCCTTGGAATTATAAGGTAAAACATACAAAATCGGCCGTGAGGGATCCAACCCTAACTCCGTGACCGGATCTGAAGGGATAACCTTACTTCTTACCAACAATTTGAGTGGTAAATTCAATAGTTTATAATAAATTTTACGCCAACCTGACATAACAACGTGAAGCCTCTTGTTAGCAATGCGCCGCAAGCATACCAGAAACCGGGTAGCAGATCTGTGGTGTTGGAAAACCGGGAGCCGTGAGCGCTTCCTGGCCTAGACTGTTTAATTATGACTTACCTCTGCGAAAGGCACTAAAAACATGACGAACCAAGCAACCGGCCTGACCCGTATTATTAAAGCCGCCGGCTACTCTTATAAAGGTTTTTCCGCTGCCTGGCAGCACGAAGCGGCGTTCCGCCAGGAGTTGGTGGTGACCGTGCTGGCTATCATACTGGCGATTTGGCTGGACGTGGGTGCGATAGCGCGCATTTTACTGATTGGGTCGGTGGTGCTGGTGATGATTGTCGAGATGCTCAACAGCGCGATTGAGGCGATTGTCGACCGGGTGGGGACCGAGTACCACGAGCTGTCCGGCCGGGCCAAGGATATGGGGTCGGCGGCGGTATTGTTGGCGGTGATTTTGGCGCTGTTTGTTTGGGGCACGGTGCTGTGGCAGCACTTTGTCTGAGCAAAGCGAGCTCGTTGCGATCCGGGTCGCTAATCCCTGATTTTTATTCATTCTTCGGTTCCCAAGCCGCACTTACCTGTATATACTCACAGCAAGACTGTATAAACAAACAGGGGGCGGAATGAAAGCACTAACTACCAGACAGCAAGAGGTCTATGATCTGATTCGCGATCATATTTCGTCCACTGGCATGCCGCCAACGCGTGCCGAGATCGCCATGCGTCTGGGGTTCCGTTCGCCAAATGCCGCAGAAGAACACCTGAAAGCGCTGGCGCGTAAAGGCGTCATCGAAATCGTCTCCGGCGCTTCGCGCGGCATTCGGTTGCTGATGGAAGATGAAGAGGGTTTACCGCTGATTGGCCGCGTGGCTGCCGGGGAGCCGCTGCTGGCGCAGCAGCATATCGAAGGCCACTACAAGGTGGATCCTTCCCTGTTCAAACCGAGCGCGGATTTCCTGCTGCGGGTTAACGGCATGTCGATGCGTGATATCGGTATTCTGGACGGTGACCTGCTGGCGGTGCATAAAACTCAGGACGTGCGTAATGGCCAGGTGGTTGTGGCGCGCATCGAAGATGAAGTGACGGTCAAGCGGCTGAAAAAGCACGGTAACGTGGTTGAGCTGCTGCCGGAAAACAGCGAATTCCAGCCGATTGTGGTTGATCTGCGTCAGCAGAACTTCACCATTGAAGGCTTGGCGGTCGGCGTGATCCGCAACGGCGACTGGGTTTAACCCATAAGCCTGCACGCTGCCCTCTGATTTAAATCGCCCCAGCTCTGGGGCGATGTCATTTCTGACCGATTAAAACCGCATTGCCACGGGAACATTTCACTATGCGCCTGCTTTCCGCCTTCACCAGCGATACCGATAAAGCCTTGTGGCGCCTGGCGCTACCCATGATCTTCTCCAATATCACCGTACCGTTGCTTGGGCTGGTGGATACCGCAGTGATCGGTCACCTCGACAGCCCTGTTTATCTGGGCGGTGTGGCGGTGGGCGCCATGGCGACCAGCTTCTTGTTTATGCTGTTGTTGTTCCTGCGAATGAGCACCACCGGTCTGACGGCGCAGGCGTTGGGCGCGCAAAATCCACAGGGGCTGGCGCGTGCCTTTATGCAGCCGCTGCTGCTGTCGGTATTGGCCGGCGTGGCCATTGTGTCGTTACGCCATCCGCTGATCGACTTGGCGCTGCAGGTCGTCGGTGGCGACGAAGCCGTGCTGGAGCAGGCCCGATTGTTCCTCGAGATCCGCTGGCTGAGCGCGCCGGCGGCATTGGCGAACATGGTTATCCTTGGCTGGCTGCTTGGCGTGCAATACGTACGTGCGCCGGTGATCCTGCTGATTGTCGGCAATTTATTGAATATCGTGCTGGATATCTGGCTGGTGATGGGGCTGGGCTGGAATGTGCAAGGTGCGGCGATGGCGACCGCCATTTCTGAGTATGCCACGCTGCTGCTGGGCTTCTGGCTGTCCTGGCGTGTCATGCGCCTGCGTGGTATTTCCTTGCCGATGCTGCGCACTGCCTGGCGCGGCAACCTGCGGCGTCTGCTGGCGCTGAACCGCGACATTATGCTGCGTTCCCTGCTGCTGCAGCTGTGTTTCGCTTCTCTGACCATCTTCGGTGCCCGGCTTGGCGGCGAGGTGGTGGCGGTGAATGCGGTGCTGATGAACTTACTGACCTTTACCGCCTACGCGCTTGACGGTTTTGCCTACGCGGTCGAAGCGCACTCCGGCCATGCCTATGGCGCGCGTGACGATAGCCAACTGCGCAAGGTGTGGCGTGCGGCTTGCCGACAAGCCTGTCTGGTCGCGTTGGCCTTTGGCCTGGTTTATGCCGTTGCCGGTCAGCATATTATCGCCGTCTTGACCTCGTTACCGGAACTGCGTGCGCTGGCCGGCCACTATCTGCCGTGGCAGGTGGTGCTGCCGTTGGTGGGGGTATGGTGTTATTTGCTGGACGGCATGTTTATTGGCGCCACCCGAGGGGCAGAAATGCGCAACAGCATGGCAGTGGCGGCGGCCGGTTATGGTTTGACGCTGCTGGCCGTACCCGTATTGGGCAATCATGGCTTATGGCTGGCGCTGGCGGTCTTTCTTTCCCTGCGCGGCATTGCGCTCGGGTGGATTTGGCACCGCCACAGGCTGCGCGGTACCTGGTTTGCCGCGGATCCAACGGCTCGCAATTAGAGTTAATCATAAAATATATTAATGTTTTTTGTTCATATTGAGTTACATATTATCGCGTCGATTTAGTCCCGCTTACTGACTGTTTTTCTTGGTTTTTTACTGAATTTTGTTGGTTTGTTGAATTTTTATTCTGGTTTTTTGTTCTTTGTCGATATCTGTTGCTATAGTTAATCATGTGGCTGGCGGAATGAATTGGAATGAAATTCCTTTCATTTTAGGTCGATTGACCATGATTATTACTCAGTTAAGCCCAGCGACAAGTTTTTAAAACTGACTAATCACAGGTAACGGAGAGGTTATGAACAAAGATCAAGCCGACGGTAACTGGAAGCAGTTTAAAGGGAAAGTGAAGGAAAAATGGGGCAAGCTGACCGATGACGATCTGACGGTCATTGAAGGGAAACGCGAACAGCTTGTCGGTAAAATTCAGGAACGCTACGGCTACCAGAAAGAGGCGGCCGAGAAAGAAGTGAAATCCTGGGAAGACCACAACAAATATCGCTGGTAGTGCGATAGGCCGCAGCGGATTGCGGCCGTAAACAACGCTTGAAAGCCTGGCGTTCTTATCCCCTCTACGCCACGGCTACAGGTACAAGGAGGTACCTGATAACCTATTTATTTCTTCTTGATAGCGATGCTGTGATCGTGTTCGCCACAATCATGTTTGCTGTCGCAGGCTTCTACCTCAACGCAACCCTCACACAGGCCATGAGCTTCGACCACGCTGTGGCGCAGGGCAAAACCCGACTCTTTCGCCAGTTTTTGCAGCGTTTCTTCGATCCCTTCGGTCGTGCGTTCGGTCACCTGGCCGCAGCGATCGCAAATAAACAGCGCGGAAGTATGCATCGGTTGCTCGAAATGATGGCACAGCACGTAGCTGTTCGCCGATTCCACACGATGAATAAAGCCTTGTTCCAAAAGGAAATCCAATGCACGGTAAACCGTGGGGGGTTTGGCCTGCGGTTCGGCTACGCGCAGCAAATCCAGCAGGTCGTAGGCGCTGATGGCACCGGGCTGTTGTGCCATTAGGCGTAACACTTCCAGCCGCTGCGGTGTCAGCCGCACATTGCGTTGCTGGCAGAGTTGTTCAGCCTGCGCCAGCAGCTTTTCCTGGGTGCTTGAGTTCATGGCAAATTTCCCGGTACGTAAAAAAGCCGATTTTACCATGCTTCAGCCGAATCGCCGAGAGTCGGCCCCTTTTCTGCCAATATGGCGCATTAAACGTCCGGTTAAGCGCCTGTGGTTGGCTTGAAATGTGATGATATTCACGATTTTCCGTGCCGCTCTCGAAGGCTATGACTTCGCTTGGGCTATTAGGCGGCCAGCGAACGCTGTAATTGACTGGCCAATCTGGCCATGTCCACTGCCGGATTATGGCCAATCAGCATGAAACTGTGCCTGGTATCGGACCAATAGACCACGTTCATCCCCTGGCGACGTTCGCTTTCGGCGGGCTGCGGCTTGCCCGGTTGCTGAATGATACACAACGCCAATGCACCGTACTGCGCATCCAGCCAGGTCAGTTGAGCAATGCGGCGATCGTCGTACGCCAGCACGCGGGCGTTTTTCAGTTCGGCCCCTTTCAACACCAGTTTGGGCATCGAAAGTGCGATAGCCAGCCGATCGCCAGTGTGCTGCAATTGGGCGGCGATTTGTGCTGCGGAACCCTCAAACCCTGCCAGGGTTTCCGGCGTGTAGAGCGCCATATACTGAGCGACCAGAGCACGCCAGTTGTCATCCGGTTGGCTGAGCTGCAGATAGGCGCGATCGCCCGCGATGCCCAGCGCCAGAAAACCGACCGCGGCGGCAATCAGACCACGGCGGCTGATAGCGTGCGGTGGCGAGGAGACGGCAAGTGGTATTGTTGAATACAATCTATGCACCGGCGCTTCATCAAGCAAAGGTGCAAAGGCTTGCTTAAAGGGCAAGCTGCTGCGCTCCAGCAACGACAAGCGTTCTGCCAACGCCGGTTCGCCGGCCAGGCGCTGTTCCAGCCGGTGGCGTTGCTGTGGGTCCAACTGATTGTCCAGGTAGGCGACCAGCAGTTCATCCGTTGCGTAGGCTGAACTCATGATTGTTCTCCTTTTACCTGCGGGGTGCGGGTTTGCAGCAGGCTGTCGTTCGCCAACCGCAGCCGTGCCGCCGCCAGACGGCTCATGATGGTGCCAATGGGCACGCCCAGCACCTCAGCGGCTTCCCGGTAAGAAAGTTCCTCCACGTACACCAGAAACAACGTATTGCGCTGCGCCTCCGGCAGTTGATTAACCCGTTGCATCACCTCATTGGCCCAAATCGGCTGCTCGCCGTTTTCTGCACCGGCCAGTTCGTCAACGTCGACAAAGCCCTGTCCCTGGCGGATATGCTGAGAGCGGACCTCGTTCAACCAGATGGAGTGAAGAATTGAAAATAACCAGCGGTCCATACGCGTTCCCACGGCAAACTGTGCGGCGCGTTCCAACGCCCGCACGCAGGTGGCCTGCACCAAATCGTCGGCTACGTCCCGCCGGTGGGACAGCACCAAGCCATAGCGCCACAGGCGGGAGAGATATTGGCCGATTTCGTTGCGGATAGCGTCGCTGCTGATGTTTGCCTCCGGGCTTTACGATTCAGGGTGGTGATCGATAGCCGCCGCCAGATCGCGGTACTCTTCACAACCGGTTCCGCACAGCGATTGGATCACCTTGAGTTGCTCTTTCGCCAAATCCTGGCGGCCTTTAATCATATAAGCCTCACCCAGGTATTCGCGGACTTTCGGGTATTTCGGATCGAGCGCCACTGATTTTAAATAGTAGCCGATCCCTTCGTCGGTGCGGCCGAGCTTGCGGGTGGCGTAGCCGCGGTAATTCAGCGCCACGGCAGTGTTGGGATCTTTGAGGGTATTCAGCACATCCAGCGCTTCCTGATAGCGGCCACTTTTGGCCAGCGCATAGGCATAGTTCGTACGATCGTTGTCGCTGACCATGCTGCTTTTATCCACCATGCAGGTTTTGGTTTTCGTGTCGTATATCTGGCCTTTGGGGCAGGTTGGCGTGGTTTGACCGCTGCCATCGCCGCCCATCGCCAGGGCTGAACCGGAAAACAGCAGTGAACCGGCAATGACTGGCAGCAGCAGGCGTTTAACGTAACTGTTCATGGTTGTTTCCTCATCATGAAGGACGCAGAGCTGCGGCCTTACAAAGAGAACACCTGACCGCCTCTTTTTATTCGCTTTTGCCGCTGCTTTTTTATCGGGCGACACAGCGGTTTTCCCAACGCCGCCGATTGTCGTTATAATAGCCGTTTGCGGCAGCATGCCGTTCGTTGAACCCCAGACAGAATCAGGTAGCCAGTAGCCCAGCATGACGACAGACAATAACGCCCCAAAATACGCCGCCAATCGTTTTTCCATCGCGCCGATGCTCGACTGGACCGATCGTCATTGCCGTTACTTCCACCGCCTGCTGACCAAGGAAACCTTGCTGTACACCGAGATGGTGACTACCGGCGCGATTATCCACGGCAAGGGCGACTATCTGGCCTACAGCGAAGAAGAACATCCTGTGGCGCTGCAACTGGGCGGCAGCGATCCTGCTGCGCTGGCGCACTGTGCGAAACTGGCTGAGCAGCGCGGCTATGACGAGATCAACCTCAACGTCGGTTGCCCGTCCGATCGGGTGCAGAACGGCATGTTCGGTGCCTGCCTGATGGGGCAGGCAACGCTGGTTGCCGACTGTATCAAGGCGATGCGCGACGTGGTGTCGATCCCGGTGACGGTGAAAACCCGTATTGGTATTGACGATCAGGACAGCTACGAGTTTCTGTGCGATTTCATCGCCACCGTCGCCGGGCGCGGTGAATGTGACATGTTTACCATTCATGCCCGCAAGGCATGGCTGTCGGGCCTGAGTCCGAAAGAGAACCGCGAAGTCCCGCCGCTGGATTACCCGCGTGTGTACCAGTTAAAACGCGATTTCCCGACGCTCACTCTGGCGATTAATGGTGGAGTGAAAACGCTGGAAGAGGCGAAACAGCATTTGCAGCATCTTGATGGCGTGATGATGGGGCGCGAAGCCTACCAGAACCCGGGCATTCTGGCGCGGGTCGACAGTGAACTGTTTGGCTGTCAGACCGAAGTTATGGACAGCATAGCGATTATCGAATCGCTATATCCGTACATTGAACGTGAGCTGTCGAAGGGCACCTATTTGGGCCATATCACCCGCCATATCCTTGGGTTGTTCCAGGGCGTGCCCGGTGCTCGCCAGTGGCGCCGTCACCTGAGCGAAAATGCCCACAAGCCAGGGGCCGATGCGCGCGTGGTCGAGCAGGCGCTGGATCTGGTGCGCTTACCGCGCACTGAGATGGCGTAATAGAGATAAAAATCTGACTAACAGTTAGTGTTTTTGACCAGGCATGCTGCGTAATGTGGCGTGCCTTTTTTCTCAATTTCAATCACTTAGTTCTCTCGCCTTGTTGGCACGCTTCTTGTAATACCTCCGCAGATACTTTGTTTTGCGAAGGAGCAAAATCATGTTGGAACTCTTCTTTCTGGTCGGTTTTGTCGTCATGCTGATGGTGACGGGCATTTCGCTGCTGGGCGTGTTCGCGGCGCTGCTGGGCGTGTTCGCGGCGCTGCTGGTGGCCGCGGCGTTTATGCTGATTGGCGGGCTGTTTGCGATGGTGATTAAGCTATTGCCGTGGCTGATTTTGGCGGTGGTTGGCGTTTGGATCTACCGTTCAATGCAGAAGCCTTCAATACGTCGCTATTAATTTTTTGTCGAATAATCAGTCGGTCACGCTGAAAACTGAGCAACAGATACGTTCTTAATGCGGCAGCGATCACAGCTTGAGGTTTAAACGGTCGGTGCAGCACATTAGCGATTTTTTTTGCGCCTCGGGGCTGTTAGGATGTTTGCCGATGCAGCGATGCGACCGATTTCATCACCGCAAGAGACAATAATACCCAATACGAGCGTTGCTTAAGCAACCCACTGTCTCTGGCGGACTCCCCTACAAACGCAGTAACAAAAAGGGCTCCTCACGGAGCCCTTTTTGTTACTGATAATCCAGCCATATTAAGATCTTGGCCAGTTGTCGCTTTCAAGCTGCAACGTGCGTTCAATAGTCATGTTCAGTTCGCATGAGCCCGCATCCAATGCATCGCCAGAACCATGCGGCGCTGCGACCAGAGCCAGACATTGGCTGTCTTTGAACTTCAGCCAGTTACGCTGTGCCTCACGCCAGGCTTTTGGGGCCGCCTTAAACTTGAGCGCTTCCTTGTAGGACTTGTTCAAGCGAGCATCCCAAAGGTTGAACTCTGTTTCAATGCAGGCAGCCATACTTGGCGTATTGAGATCTGGTTTGCTCATACATTGCGTATAGGCGGCAGAGTAAGGGTATTTCATCAATGCGTCTTTTTCAGCGTTTGGCGTCGCGGCCTGCGCTGTGGCTGCAGCGAAAACCAGTGCGGCAACCAGCATTTTCAGTTTCATTTCAGTACTATTTCCTTATTGATCAACATGCAATGTCAGATGATCATATTCCCTTTACCCTAGCCTGACGATGCCAGACAGCATTTTCTACCAAATTTTACCGATCTTTTTATCCCCCTCAGCGGCCAGGGATCAGCAGGCTTGAGCCGCTGGTATTACGGCTTTCCAGCACCTGATGCGCACGTTGCGCGTCAGCCAGCGCAAACTTCTGCTCTTCTTTTACGTCGACCTTGATAGCGCCGCTGCCGATCAAGGAAAACAACTCATTGCTGGCAAATTGCAGCTCCGCACGGGTGGTGATGTAGCCATTGAGGGAAGGGCGGGTGACATACAAAGAGCCTTTCTGGTTGAGCAAGGCCAGATCGACACCGGTAACCGGGCCGGAGGCGTTGCCAAAGCTCACCATTAGCCCGCGTCGCTTCAGACTATTGAGCGAGGCTTGCCAGGTGCTTTGGCCCACGGAGTCATACACCACGCCGACTTTTTCGCCCTGGGTCAGTTCGGCGACGCGCTGGGCGATGTCTTCCTTATGGTAGTTGATGGTGGCCCAGGCACCGGCACGCTTCGCCAGCTCGGCCTTTTCGTCGGAACCGACGCTGCCGATCAGCTTCGCCCCGAGCGCTTTGGCCCACTGGCAGGCAATCAACCCGACACCGCCTGCGGCAGCATGGAACAGGAATACTTCACCCGGCTGCACTTCATGGGTTTGGCGCAGCAGATAATGCACCGTCAACCCCTTCAGGAATGAGGCTGCCCCTTGCTCGAAACTCAGATTGTGCGGCAGGATGGCCACCTTTTCCTGCGCAACGTTGTGCACTTCGCTGTAAGCACCAAGCGATGACTGGGCGTAAACCACCCGGTCACCCGGCTTCAGCGCGCTGACCCCTGCGCCGATCTTGGTGACCACGCCGGCCGCCTCGGTGCCCAACCCGCTTGGCAGGCTGGCGGGCGGGTATAACCCGCTGCGTATGTAGGTGTCGATATAGTTGATGCCGATCGCCTTGTTCTCGATCTGCACCTCACCGGCTGCCGGGTCCAGCGGGGTAAAATCAACGTATTGCAACACTTCGGGGCCGCCGGTGGCGGAGAATTGAATGCGCTTGGCCATATCAGTACCTCGTGTGGGTGTCTGATTTCACCCTACGCGTTTTAGTATTGGCGATCCAGTTTGTCCGCGCGCGGATTGATACCTTTTTTGCATCGGTTATGCCGCAGGAATCACAGATAAAAATCACGTATACTCTCGCGTCAGGATCCTTCATTCGCAACCGGATTAAGAATACGCTTCATGGCAGGAAAAAAACCAACCAACAAAACAAACGCAGACGAAGCCAGAGAACGTCCCCGCGATCGCCAGATGGAAGGGCTGAAGATGCCGCCACATTCGCTGGAGGCTGAGCAGTCAGTGTTGGGCGGTTTGATGCTGGATAACGAACGCTGGGATAACGTAGCGGAACGCGTGGTCTCCAATGATTTCTTCAGCCGCCCGCACCGCCTGATCTTTACCGAGATGCAGCGCCTGCTGGAGATGAGTCGGCCTATCGATCTGATCACCCTGTCCGAATCGCTGGAGCAGCGGGGCGAACTGGACTCCGTCGGCGGCTTCGCCTATCTGGCCGAATTATCGAAAAACACCCCAAGCGCTGCCAACATCGGCGCTTATGCGGACATCGTGCGTGAACGTGCGGTAGTGCGTGAGATGATCTCGGTGGCCAATGAGATCGCGGACGCCGGCTACGATCCGCAGGGGCGCAGCAGTGAAGATCTGCTCGATTTAGCCGAATCGCGGGTATTCCAAATCGCGGAAAACCGCGCCAGTAAAGATGAGGGTCCAAAAGGTATCGAGCGTATCCTGGAAGATACCGTTGCGCGTATTGAGCAACTGTATCAGCAGCCGCACGATGGCGTCACCGGGGTGGATACCGGCTATCAGGATCTCAATAAGAAAACCGCCGGTTTGCAAAAATCGGATCTGATCATCGTCGCTGCCCGTCCTGCAATGGGTAAAACCACCTTCGCCATGAACCTGTGCGAACACGCCGCGATGACGCAGGACAAACCCGTGCTGATTTTCAGCCTGGAAATGCCCTGCAACCAGATCATGATGCGTATGCTGGCCTCGCTGTCGCGTGTGGACCAGACCCGTATCCGTACTGGCCAGTTGGACGATGAGGACTGGGCGCGAATTTCCAGCACCATGGGTATCCTGCTGGAGAAGCGCAATATGTACATTGACGACTCCTCCGGCCTGACGCCAACCGAAGTGCGCTCCCGTGCGCGGCGTATTTTCCGTGAACATGACGGCATCAGTCTGATCATGATTGACTACCTGCAGTTGATGCGCGTGCCGTCGCTCTCCGACAACCGAACGTTGGAAATTGCCGAGATCTCCCGCTCGTTAAAAGCCCTGGCGAAAGAGCTGCAGGTACCTGTGGTGGCGCTGTCGCAGCTGAACCGAAGCCTGGAGCAGCGTGCCGACAAGCGCCCGGTCAACTCCGACCTGCGTGAGTCCGGCTCCATCGAGCAGGATGCCGACCTGATCATGTTCATCTACCGTGATGAGGTGTATCACGAGAACAGCGATCTGAAAGGGATTGCCGAAATTATTCTGGGTAAGCAGCGTAACGGCCCAATCGGTACCGTACGTCTTACCTTTAACGGCCAGTGGTCGCGCTTCGATAACTATGCGGGGCCACAGTATGATGACGAATAATCAGCTAAGGAACTGAAATGAAAGCGGCAACCGCTGTAATCGACCGCCGCGCTCTGCGACATAATCTGCAACAGGTACGCCGTCAGGCGCCGCAAAGTCGCCTGATTGCCGTTGTGAAAGCAAACGCTTATGGACATGGCCTGCTGGAAACAGCTCACACCCTGCAAGATGCCGACTGTTACGGCGTGGCTCGCATTGGCGAGGCGTTGAAGTTGCGCTCCGGCGGCATCGTCAAACCCATCCTGATGCTCGAGGGCTTCTTCTCGGCCGAGGATCTGCCGGTGTTGGTGGCCAATAACATCGAAACCGCCGTACACAGTATCGAACAGCTTGAAGCGCTGGAGCAGGCCACGCTGGCGCGTCCGGTGCCGGTGTGGATGAAGCTGGATACCGGCATGCATCGTCTGGGGGTCCGCCCTGAGCATGCCGAGGCGTTTTACCAGCGTCTGAGCGCCTGCCGTAATGTGGTGCAGCCGGTGAATATCATGAGCCACTTCAGCCGCGCCGATGAGCCGGGCTCCGATGCCACGCTCAAACAAATGCAGTGCTTTGAACAGTTTGCCCGCGGCAAACCGGGCCAGCGTTCTATTGCCGCCTCCGGTGGTACCCTGCTGTGGCCGGATGCGCATAACGACTGGGTACGCCCAGGCATTATCCTGTATGGCGTCTCGCCGATGGAGGACGCCAACGGCAGCCAGTTTGATCTGCAGCCGGCGATGACGCTGAAGTCCAACCTGATCGCGGTGCGTGAGCACAAGGCCGGCGAGTCCGTAGGCTATGGCGGCACCTGGGTCAGCGAAGGTGATACCCGCTTGGGCGTGGTGGCGATGGGCTACGGTGACGGTTACCCGCGCAGCGCGCCTTCCGGTACGCCGGTGTGGCTCAACGGCCGTGAAGTGCCGATCGTGGGCCGGGTGTCGATGGATATGATGTCGGTCGATCTGGGGCCGGACGCGACCGACAAGGTCGGGGATGAAGTGGTGCTTTGGGGCCGGGAATTACCGGTTGAACGCATCGCCGACTGCACCGGCATCAGCGCTTATGAACTGATTACCAAGCTGACGCAGCGCGTGGCGATGGAATATATCGGCGAATAGGTTCATTAGGGGCCGTCAGGCTGCGGCCCCTGTTATATTGAGTTACTTCTTCACTGCCAGCCACTGATCGATAATGCTTTGATACTCACCGGTCGCCTTGGCCAGGTGCAGCCACTGATCCACATACAGCTTCCAGCTCAAATCGTCACGCGGCAGCATGTAAGCCTTTTCGCCATACTGCATCGGCTTTTTCGGGTTGACCGCGCACAGCTTCGGATAGCGTTTTTGCTGATACTGCGCCTCAGAGGCGTCGGTGATCATCACATCGGCTTTCTTGTCGACCAGCTGCTGGAAAATCCCCAAATTATCATGGGTCAACGTCAGTTTGGCCTTGGGCAGATAGGCGTGGACAAAGGCCTCGTTGGTTCCGCCCGCCGGCTCAAGCAGGCGCACGGACGCTTTATTGATCTGATCAATGGTGCGGTATTTTTTCACGTCGGTGCAGCGCACCAAAGGGATCTTCCCGTCGGTATCCAGCGGGGCGGCGAAGAACACCTGCCGTTGCCGCTGTAGCGTGACCGAAATGCCGCCCATGGCGATATCACACTTGCCGGCGACAAAGTCCGGCGTCAGGGTTTTCCAACTGGTTTTCACCCATTTCACCTTGGCACCCAGGCTTTTTGCCAGCGACTCCGCCATGGCGATATCAATGCCTTCGTAGCTGCCGTCTTCTTTCAGGAAGGTATAGGGTTTGTAATCGCCGGTGGTGCACACTTCCAGCGTGCCCTGTTGTATCACCTTATCCAAATGCGATTGTGCGCTGGCGCTCCCGGCGGCAACCAGCAGTGCGAGAGGGAGAAATCTTTTCATCGGCGTCCTTATTATACATTCGTGGTTTTATGCGCTATTTAACCGCTCATTGTTGCTGACTTGCGCGAGTTACCCGTTTTTTATGCCATTTTCAGGCGGAAACGTCCGGCATTGCTGCTGTGCGTTTCACAACCTCGGTGCGGGAAGGGTATCCACAGTCAAAAAACTGATAGGCTGTAACGTCAACATTTATTAACACAGTTTACAGGTGGCTATGTACAACATTGACGATTTTGATATGAAAATCCTGACGCTGTTACAGGCCAATGGCCGTCTGACCAATCAGGAGCTGAGCGATCTGGTGGGGCTGTCTGCATCCCAGTGTTCGCGGCGGCGCATCAGCCTGGAACAGGCGCAACTGATCCGCGGTTACCACGCGCGACTGGCGCCGGAGGCCGTCGGGCTGGGGTTGGTTGGCCTGATAGAAGTGAGTCTGACCCACCATGCTCAGGAGCAGATCGACAGTTTCCACCAGATGCTGGAAGAAGTGGACGCCATTCTTGACGCCTACAAAACCACCGGCGATGCTGATTATCTGCTGAAGGTTGCGGTGGCGGACCTGCCGGCGCTGGACGATTTGATCAGCCAGACGCTGTCCCGCCACAAAAGCGTGGCGCATATCAAAACGGCGGTGGTGCTCAACCGAATCAAGGAAAATGGTTTGTTGCCGGTTGCGAGATAAAGCTCAAACTGAACGGCCTTTTCCGTCTATATTAGGAGCGTAACGCTGTGCCTACTCACCATAATCCAGGAGAATAATCCGTGTTCCAGAATGTTGATGCCTACGCAGGTGACCCGATCCTGTCGCTGATGGAAAAATTCAAAAAAGACTCACGTGCGCACAAGGTTAACCTGAGTATCGGCCTTTACTATGACGAGCAGGGCATTATCCCGCAGATGAAAGCGGTTGCTGCGGCAGAAGCGCAACTGAACAGCGTGGACCACGGGGCGTCGGTGTACCTGCCGATGGAAGGTCTGCTGCCTTACCGCACGGCGATCCAACATTTGCTGTTCGGTGCCGAACACCCGATGCTGCAACAAGGGCGCATCGCCACCATTCAAACCGTGGGCGGTTCCGGCGCGCTGAAAGTCGGTGCCGACTTCCTGAAAAGTTACTTCCCGGATTCACAGGTGTGGGTCAGCGATCCGACTTGGGAAAACCACGTTGCCATCTTTGGTGGCGCTGGGTTCAAGGTGAATACCTATCCGTACTTCGACAGCGAAAGCCTGGGCGTGAAATTTGACGCCATGCGGGACGCGTTGAAACAGCTGCCGAAGCACAGCATCGCGCTGCTGCACCCGTGCTGCCATAACCCGACCGGTTCCGACCTGACCCAGGCTCAGTGGGATGAAGTGGTCAAAGTGATCGCCGAGCGTGAACTGATCCCGTTCCTCGATATCGCTTATCAGGGCTTCGGCGGCGGCATTGCCGATGACGCCTACGCTATCCGCACTATTGCCGCGGCCGGTCTGCCATGCCTGGTGAGCAATTCCTTCTCGAAAATTTTCTCGCTGTACGGCGAGCGTGTCGGCGGCCTGTCGGTGGTGTGTGAAAGCGAAGAAGCCGCCGGGCGCGTGTTGGGCCAACTGAAGGCCACTGTGCGTCGTAACTACTCCAGCCCGCCGAACTTCGGTGCGCAGGTGGTGGCGAAGGTGCTGAACGACACGCAACTGAAAGCCCAGTGGCTGGCCGAAGTGGAAACCATGCGCACCCGCATCCTCGAGATGCGCAAGACGCTGGTGGAAGCGCTGAAAATCGCCCTGCCGCAGCGGAACTTCGATTATCTGCTCGCCCAGCGCGGCATGTTCAGCTACACCGGCTTTAGCGCCGCACAGGTTGATCGCCTGCGTGAAGAATTTGGCGCGTACCTGATCCACAGCGGGCGCGTTTGCATGGCTGGCCTGAACCACCACAACGTGCATCAGGTGGCCGAGGCGTTTGCCGCCGTGCAGTAAAAGCTGTTAGGGTAAACTGACGTTAGCCAGGGAGCGATAGCGATATCGCTCCTTTTTTGTTGTCGGTTTGCCGCCAGGGTTGCCGCAAACTGGAGAGAGAATATACTGATTGAGGGGCGCTCACTTATGTGGCATCAGCAAACGCTAATCCTCAGCGCAAAAGCGCGTGGTTTTCATCTGGTTACCGAAGAGATTACTGACCAGCTAACCCACTTACACCGCCTGCAAACTGGCCTGCTGCATCTGTTGTTGCAGCATACCTCGGCCTCGCTGACGCTGAACGAGAATTGTGATCCAACGGTGCGAGCCGACATGGAGCAGCATTTCCTGCGTCAGGTGCCAGAGAACGCACCCTATCAGCACGACTATGAAGGGCCGGACGACATGCCGGCGCACATCAAATCCTCTCTGTTGGGCACGTCGTTGACGCTGCCTGTCGGTCACGGGCGGCTGATGCTGGGCACATGGCAGGGAATTTGGCTGGGGGAGCACCGCATCCACGGCGGTTCACGCCGGGTTGTGGCCACGTTACAGGGGGAATAACCCAATGAATAACACAGCATTGCTGGAATACTGCATGGCGAAGCCGGGCGCGGAACAGAGCGACCAGAACCAGTGGCAGGCCAGCCAGATCAAAGTCGGCGACGTTATGTTCGCTATGGTGTGTGAAGTACAAGGACGACCTGCTTTGGCGGTAAAATCCAGCCCGGAACTGGCGGAAAGCCTACGGGAGCATCACCCGGAGATCGTCCCCTGTGTCGGTCTGAACAAGGCACACTGGAATACGGTGTTTCTTGATGGCAATCTGCCGAACTCGCAGTTCTATACGTTGATCGACAGTTCCTATCAGCTGGTGCTGGAAGGGTTACCCGACCATGTGCGCCAGGAATTGCGCGCTTAGCCATAGATAACGGCAGGTGTAGCGCCTGCCTGAGTCCTTCGTTTATTTCTTCTGTTTTCCCGCCAAACTGTGATCGTGATTCGATATTGGGAACGTTCCCGTTTTATTGTGGATGAGGAAAGACTAGGCTTTTTAATCAATAAGCCGAAATACCAAAGGATGCCGCGAGATGGCGATGAGTGAAGAAAAACGCAAAATGATTGCCGGTGAATTGTACGACGCCGGTGACGAACTGCTACGCAGCGAGCGCAAGCGCGCACGCCAATTGATCCACCGTTACAACCATTCGTCACCGGATGAGGGCGACCTGCGTAAACAGGGATTGGCAGAGCTGCTGGGCCAGTATCAGGGGGGCACCATCGAACCGACTTTTCGCTGTGATTACGGCTACAACATCTATCTGGGGAAGAATTTCTACGCCAATTTTGACTGCGTGATCCTCGACGTATGCGAAGTGCATATCGGTGATAACTGCCTGCTGGCACCTGGAGTGCATATTTATACCGCCACCCATCCGCTGGATGCGGAAACCCGTGTGGGCGGGGCGGAGTTCGGCAAGCCGGTGCGTATTGGCAATAATGTGTGGATTGGCGGTCGTGCGGTGATTAATCCCGGCGTGACGCTGGGGGACAACGTGGTGGTGGCGTCCGGTGCGGTGGTGACCAAGGATGTGCCCGCTAACTGCGTGGTCGGCGGCAATCCGGCGCGAGTGATAAAGCAGCTGTAAGAAAATCGGGCGCCGCTGTGGGCGCCCGAGAGGCTTAGGCTCGCAAAGAGTCGATATCCACCACGAAGCGATATTTCACGTCGCTTTTCAGCATCCGCCCGAAGGCTTCATTGATCTGCTGCATCGGGATCAGTTCGATATCCGAGGTAATGCCGTGCTGACCGCAGAAATCCAGCATCTCCTGGGTTTCTGCAATGCCGCCAATCAGTGAACCGGCGATGCGGCGACGCTTCATGATCAGGTTGAACACCTGCGGTGACGGATGGTCGTGCTCCGGTGCGCCAACCAGCGTCAGGGTGCCGTCACGGCGCAGCAGATTGAGGAACGGGTTCAAGTCGTGCTGGGCCGCCACCGTGTTAAGAATAAAATCGAAACTGTTGGTGTGCTGCGCCATCTCTTCTGGATTGCGTGAGATCACCACTTCGTGAGCGCCAAGGCGTTTGGCATCTTCGACTTTGGACGCTGAAGTCGTGAACAGCACCACATGCGCTCCCATCGCCCGAGCCAGTTTAACGCCCATGTGCCCCAGCCCGCCGAGACCGACGATGCCCACCTTTTTACCCGGACCGGCACCCCATTGACGCAGCGGGGAATAGGTGGTGATACCTGCGCACAGCAAGGGGGCGACACCGGCAGGATCGAGGTTTTCCGGTACGCGCAAAACAAAGTCCTGATCTACCACCATATCGGTGGAGTAGCCGCCATAGGTGGTGGCGCCGGTTTGTCGATCCTCGCCGTTATAGGTGCCGGTAAACCCATTTTCACAATATTGCTCCAGACCCTCGTCACAGCTTGGACAACTGCGGCAGGAGTCCACCATACAGCCCACGCCGACCAAATCACCGACCTGATAGCGTGACACATGGTTGCCGACGGCGCTCACGCGCCCCACAATTTCGTGGCCGGGAACCACCGGAAAAAGGGTGTTGCTCCATTCGTTGCGGGCCTGGTGCAAATCCGAATGGCAGACGCCACAGAACAGAACCTTGATTTGCACATCGTGGTCGCGCAAGGTGCGCGGCGTGTAATCAAAAGGAACTAACGCTGATTTGGCGTCATGCGCGGCATAGGCGTGCGTAATGTTCATGGTAACTCCAGTCATCAGTGTATGGGGGGAAAACGGCTTCCGGCAGCAGGGTGCCGGTGGACGTGGCCTGAGTACGGCAAAGGGCCACAGAGGGAACATTGATGATAAAAGCTGCGTGCGGGGAGGGAAATGCCTGAAAATGTCTAAATCTTGCCTGTTTCTGTTCAATTTGACCGAAACGGGTAAGCGTGCGGGCCGCTACAGGAACGGCCCGCTGGGCAGGGGATTATTTCTTCTTCAGTAACGGCTTAAGGAAGCGCGCGGTATGCGACGTTTCGCAGTTAGCCACGGTTTCCGGCGTGCCGGCCACCAGGATCTCACCGCCGCCGCTGCCGCCTTCCGGCCCCAGGTCGACAATCCAGTCCGCGGTTTTAATCACGTCCAGGTTGTGCTCAATCACCACGATGGTATTGCCCTGATCGCGCAGTTGATGCAGTACCGCCAGCAGTTGCTGAATATCGGCGAAGTGCAGCCCGGTGGTCGGCTCATCCAGGATGTACAGCGTTTGACCGGTGCCGCGTTTTGACAGCTCGCGAGCCAGCTTGACGCGCTGCGCCTCACCGCCGGACAGCGTGGTTGCCGACTGGCCGAGACGGATGTACGACAGGCCGACTTCAATCAAGGTTTGCAGCTTACGGGCCAATGCCGGTACCGCGTCGAAGAAATCACGGGCCTCTTCGATGGTCATCTCCAGCACTTCGTGGATGCTTTTGCCTTTGTACTTCACTTCCAGCGTTTCGCGGTTATAGCGTTTGCCCTTGCACTGGTCGCACGGCACATAGATGTCCGGCAGGAAGTGCATTTCCACCTTGATCACACCGTCGCCCTGGCAGGCTTCGCAGCGGCCGCCCTTGACGTTAAAGCTGAAGCGGCCGGGGTTGTAACCGCGGCTGCGTGATTCCGGCACGCCGGCGAACAGCTCACGCACCGGAGTGAAGATGCCGGTGTAAGTTGCCGGGTTGGAACGAGGGGTACGACCGATCGGGCTTTGATCGATGTCGATCACCTTGTCGAAATGTTCCAGACCGGTCACTTCACGGAACGGCGCCGGTTCGGCGATAGTGGCACCGTTGAGCTGGCGCTGGGCGATCGGGAACAGCGTGTCGTTGATCAGCGTGGATTTGCCGGAGCCGGATACCCCGGTAATGCAGGTAAACAACCCCACCGGCAGCGTCAGCGTCACGTCCTTCAGGTTGTTACCGCGAGCACCGCTCAGTTTCAGTACCTTGGTCGGATCGGCCGGTACGCGTTGCTCCGGAATGGCAATCTCGCGTTTGCCGCTGAGGAACTGGCCGGTCAAGGACTCAGGCTGCGCCATGATGTCTTCGACGGTGCCTTCCGCCACTACCTGACCGCCGTGCACACCGGCACCGGGACCGATATCGATCACATGGTCGGCGGCGCGGATGGCGTCTTCGTCATGCTCCACCACGATGACCGTATTGCCGAGGTTACGCAGATGGATCAGGGTTTCCAGCAGGCGTTCGTTGTCGCGCTGATGCAGGCCGATTGACGGCTCATCCAGCACGTACATCACGCCCACCAGGCCGGCACCAATCTGGCTGGCTAAACGAATACGCTGCGCTTCACCGCCGGAGAGGGTTTCCGCCGAACGCGACAGCGACAGGTAGTTCAGGCCGACGTTCACCAGGAACTTCAGGCGATCGCCAATCTCTTTCAGCACTTTCTCGGCGATCTTGGCGCGCTGCCCGCTGAGTTTCATGTTCTGGAAGAAGGTCATCGCATGGCCGATGCTCAGATCGGAAATTTCCGGCAGCGTAGTGTCTTCAACGAACACGTTTCGTGCTTCTTCGCGCAGACGGGTGCCGTGGCACGAGGCGCAAGGGCGGTTGCTGATAAACTTCGCCAGCTCTTCGCGCACCGCACTGGATTCGGTTTCTTTATAACGGCGCTCCATATTGTGCAGCACGCCTTCGAACGGATGGCGGCGCACGGTGGTGTCACCGCGATCGTTGATGTATTTGAATTCGATCGATTCTTTGCCGGAGCCGCTGAGCACCGCTTTCTGCACGTTGGCGTCCAGGCTGTTGAACGGCGCTTCAACGTCAAACGCGTAATGCTCTGCCAGCGAGCGCAGCATCTGGAAGTAGTAGAAGTTGCGACGATCCCAACCGCGAATTGCACCGCCGGCCAGCGAAAGCTCGGGGTTCTGCACTACGCGTTCCGGATCGAAGAACTGCTGTACGCCCAGACCGTCGCACGTCGGGCAGGCGCCGGCCGGGTTGTTGAACGAAAACAGGCGCGGTTCCAGTTCGCGCATGCTGTAGCCGCAGATAGGGCAGGCGAAGTTGGCGGAGAACAGCAGCTCATCCGCTTTTTCGTCGTCCATATCGGCCACAACGGCGGTGCCGCCGGACAGCTCCAGCGCGGTCTCGAAGGATTCCGCCAGACGCTGCGACAGATCATCACGCACTTTAAAGCGATCGACCACCACTTCGATGGTGTGCTTTTTCTGCAACTCCAGCTTCGGGGGATCGGAAAGATCGCACACTTCGCCGTCGATGCGCGCACGGATATAGCCCTGGCTCGCGAGGTTTTCCAGCGTTTTGGTGTGCTCGCCCTTGCGGTCTTTTACCACCGGGGCCAGCAGCATCAGGCGCTTGCCTTCCGGCTGGCTGAGCACGTTGTCCACCATCTGGCTGACGGTCTGCGCCGCCAGTTCGACATGGTGATCCGGGCAACGCGGTTCGCCGACGCGGGCAAACAGCAGACGCAGGTAATCGTGGATCTCGGTGATGGTGCCGACCGTGGATCGCGGGTTATGCGAGGTCGATTTCTGCTCGATGGAGATCGCCGGTGACAGACCTTCAATGTGGTCGACGTCCGGTTTTTCCATCAGCGAAAGGAACTGGCGTGCATAGGCGGAGAGCGATTCGACGTAGCGACGCTGCCCTTCAGCATACAGGGTATCAAAGGCCAGCGAGGACTTGCCTGAACCGGACAGACCGGTGACGACGATCAGCTTGTCACGCGGGATAATCAGGTTGATGTTTTTGAGATTATGGGTTCGAGCACCACGAACTTCGATATTGTCCATTTACACTTCCCGTCTTGATGATACACCGCGCCTGTCTGGGTGATTTACGCACGATTATGTGATCGAACGCGCAAAAAACCGGCACAGCCAGTACGAAACGCATAATTATGACACAAAAAAACCTGAATGAATATCCAGTACATGAATGCAAACAGGTCGATCGAAAGGACAATTCCGGAATACAGCACGCAGTAATCAACACGGGTGTCGTTTCAGGCTGAGCGTGTTAAACTTACTCGTTTATACTGTGTAAAAATCAATCATCAGGAGAGTTCTCATGGCCAGCAGAGGCGTAAACAAAGTAATTCTGGTCGGGAATCTGGGCCAAGACCCGGAAGTCCGTTACATGCCGAATGGCGGTGCAGTGGCCAACATTACCCTGGCAACCTCCGAAAGCTGGCGTGACAAGGCGACTGGCGAGCAGAAAGAAAAGACCGAGTGGCACCGCGTTGTGCTGTTCGGCAAGCTGGCTGAAGTGGCGGGCGAATATCTGCGTAAAGGTTCCCAGGTGTACATCGAGGGCGCGCTGCAGACTCGCAAATGGACCGATCAGGCCGGCGTAGAAAAATACACCACCGAAGTGGTGGTTAACGTTGGCGGCACCATGCAGATGCTGGGCGGCCGTCAAGGCGGTGGCGCACCGGCAGGTGGTGGTCAGGCTTCCGGCGGCCAGGGCGGTTGGGGTCAGCCTCAGCAGCCACAGGGCGGCAACCAGTTCAGCGGTGGCCAGCAGGCGCGCCCGGCGCAGAACAGCGCACCGGCTGCCAGCAGCAATGAACCGCCAATGGACTTCGACGACGATATTCCTTTCTAAAATTTGGATTGGACATGTTGTAAAAAAACCCGCTTTTGCGTAATGCCGATCGTTTAAGGATCGGTTGAACGATCCGGTGGTTGCTGTAAAAAGGGTTCCAGGACATGACTGGAACCCTTTTTTATGCACCTTTCTCAGGCTCTTGGCATTA
>NZ_JACJFQ010000029.1:0-74460 GCF_014164835.1 Serratia sp. OS31
GGTTAGGATGGTGTTATAAATTAATGGTTATATTAAATTGAATAATTAAATAAGATGACTAAATGAAATCGATATTAATAACCGCTATTTTCATTGGCCAGCTTATCTTTTAATTCGGGCGGCATCGCCGCCCGAAGGGGGATCAGGAGGCTAAACCAAAGGGATCATCAATAGATTTTGCCGGGGGGGTAAACCAGCGTGCCCCGTTTTCAGTGACGTAGAAATGATCCTCAAGACGAATGCCGAACTCGCCCGGCAGGCATAGCATGGGTTCGATACTGGCGCACATGCCCACGTCGAGCGGCTCCTGCTGCTTGCGGATCAGATACGGCGCTTCATGAATGTCCAGTCCGATACCGTGCCCGGTGCGGTGCGGCAGCCCCGGCAGTTGATAATCCGGCCCAAAACCATGAGAAATCAGCGCTTCGCGCGCGGCATCATCCACTTTATGGCAGGGTACTCCGGGCGCGATAACGGCAAATGCCGCAGCCTGCGCATCATGTTCAGCCTGCCAGGCAAAGCGTTGGCGCGGGTTGGCTTCGCCGTACACATAAGTTCGGGTGATATCGGACAGGTACCCCTTGTAGCGACAGCCGGTATCCAGCAGCACGACATCGTTATATTGCAGCGGGTTGGGGGCTTTTACGCCATGAGGAAACGCGCTATCGGATCCGAACAGTGCAATGCAGAAGTAAGAGCCGGTGGTGCCCATTTTGCGATGGGCCTGATCGACAAAATCGACCAGCTCTCTGGCGGTGATCCCTGGACGCAATATGCTTGCCGCCGCCTGTTGGGCCCGCAGGGTAATGTTATTTGCGGTTTGCATCAGCGCAATTTCGGCCGCCGATTTGCGGCTGCGGCAGTACCCGGTGACCGGCAGGGCGCTGACCAACTTTATCTCACCGGCATGCTGTTGCAGGCCGAGGAACAGCGTAACCGACGCGGTTTCGCAAATGGCCACTTTGAGTTGGCGGCCTGAGCCTGTCAGCCCACGCACGGCCAGTACGGTGAAGAACAACCGATAGGGATCTTCTTCCTCATGCCAGCTAAATATTTCCCCCTCAATCACCTGCGCATCCCTGAACGTGCCGATCTCAAACCAGGGCACAATATAGGCGATTTCCCCCTCGGCCGGGATCACCGCGCCCACCATACGTTCGCTGGGCGACCAGGAGGTACCGGTAAAATAGAGCAGATTGCTGCCGGCATTGAGGTAGCAGGCGTCAATGCCGTTGTCGCGCATCAGGCGCTGTGCGTGCTGAATGCGTTGCCGGTATTCCACAGCGGCGATTTCAGGCGGGTTGTCCGTGAGCGGTTGCAGCTGTTCCAGGGCCTGTTGTGGCGTACAACCGCCAATGCCTGTAGCCATGTGTTCTCCTAGCGTGATGTTAATGTCAGGGCCAATGTCCCCGCGCGTCAAACCTTCATCATAAATAAAGCGCGGCAGGAATACTTGGCTCCAATAGGGAATAAAAATGACGATTACGGCACAGTTTCTGCTTTCTGCGCCGCTATACCGCCAGAGGTCCCAGAGAGTTTGGTTCAAAGGGCGTTATTCGCGGACTGAAAATTATAATTTCCACCTTAATTAACACCTAACACACTGTATTTAATTATGAATGCAATAACGCATCAATGTGATGCAAAAACGCTCTTGTAAATAATGATTAGCGTTGCTAATTCTTAATGCCCATGCATTAAAATTGTTTATGATAAATTTCGGGGACTTTTTAAGATGGTGAATTAATCATTATTAACCAGGATGATTTCAACGCTAACAATATCCTATGGCTTGAACGCCATTCGGGAAGGATTAACGCCTGAGCGCGTTACCTTCGCTTTATTGTTGCGCATAAATAAATATTTAAATCATTTATTCCATTGAGTGTATCCATTCAAATAAATGAGTGGGTATGTTCGATTGATATATTCATTCTTTTTTTTTGCGAATTTCTCTTGAGAGCACCTTATGGAAACAGAGGCCGTTGAGTCCAAGTTCAGTTTTGGTTCTTATACCCGATTATTGTCTGATCCCGGACATGCGACGCTTTCATTATTTGGCCTGCTGGTCAGGTTTCCGGTGGCGATGCGGTCCATCAGTTGCATAATGTTGATTTCCGCCACTATGGACTCGTTATGGATTGCCGGAACCGTGGCGGGAACATTAATGATTACGCAGGCGATAGCCAGCCCGGTATTAGGCCGATTTGCCGATAAATTCAGTCAGCGAAAGGTGCTTATTATTACTTGCTGCTGCCACGTCATTGCGATCCTTTCGTTAATTGGCCTGGTGCTGCTGAATATGCACTTATGGGCCATTATGGCGGCGGCCATTGCTACCGGTTGCTCGTCGGTGCCGGTGGATGGATTTATTCGTACTCGCTGGGCCGCCATGGTGACCGACGAAGCGCTACGAACCGCGTACGCGTTAGAAACCGTGCTTGATGAGATCATTTTCTTATTGGGGCCGTTAATCGCCATTGTTTTGGCCACGGCGTGGCACCCCGCTGCGGGGCTGGCGTTATGCGCCGCGCTCACCTTCAGCGGTTCTCTGGCCCTGGTGTTACATCGGCGTTCTGAGCCGGTTATTGTGCACAAGAGCGAAGAAAGCGACCGTCGGGCAATCAGCATGCTCTGGGTACGGGCGCTAATGATCTCCTATGCGGCGGTAGGCCTGTTTCTTGGCTCAATCGACGTCATGATGATCGCCTACGCCAAAGAGGTGGGCAATCCAACCCTCGCCGGGGTGCTGTTGTCCATTTGCGCCGCGGGCAGCCTGGTGGGCGGCACTTGCTACGGCGCCATGAACTGGTCTTTATCGCAACCCCGCCTGCTGCTTATCACTTCCGCCACTCTGTGCGCCGGCACGCTGCCCCTGATTTTCACCAGCGTTCCCGTTGTCATGGGCATTTCCGCTTTCATCGCCGGGCTGTCGGTGGCGCCGTTATTGATCACCTGCAGCAATCTGCTGGAATCCTTGACGCCGAAAGGGTGTTTATCCGAAGGCTTCTCCTGGTTGTCCAGCGCCGGTTGGCTGGGCTTTTCACTGGGCGTCTCGCTTGGCGGACAGCTTTCCGATCAAAGCGGAGCGGGTCAGGTGGCCTGGGTCGCCATGGCCGCCGGAACACTCGCTTTATTATCCAGCCTGTTTAGTCAGAAATTACTCAGCAATAAATAAAAACCACGCCCCAGAATAGCGGGGCCTCACATTATTATTTTCGAAACAGGAAAACGGCAATCGTGAAACAGTTAACGACGGGGGTTCCCGTTCCACGCATGACCTTTAAAGAGTTCGTCGCCTTTGGTGTTGAAGCTATTTTCCGAGCCGACGTCCCGGTCATTATTACCGATTTACCCATTGATACCAGCATAGGGGCGAGTGACCTGATTTCACAACGCTTGGGCGATGACAATGTCACCTTATTCCGGGAGGCCAGTAATAAAGAAAACACCGAACGCTGGCAAACCATGAAAATTCAGCTGCGTGGTTTTTTGGAAAATAAAGAGTACCAAAGCGACAATAATACCTGGTATCGCGTGGTTTCCAATATTATGCACCGCCCCGAGGACGTCAATAATATCCTTGGCTTCGATGCCTTTTCCCTGTTGGCCTCCCGTCGTGGGTTGAACGCCGCCAATTTATGGGTCAGCTACCACGGGGTCTTTACCCAAAGCCACTTCGATGAGCTGGAAAACTTTAATATTTCTTTGCAGGGCAGAAAACGGTTCATTCTTTTTCCTCCTGGCCGCAGAGATTACTATCCGCGATCTATCCTGCAGGGCTTCGGCGATAAATCCCAGGCCTTTGATTTTGACAATATCGACCCGCAACGTTTTCCCCGGTTGGCGGCAAAAATCCCGCAGCGCCGTGACTTTATTTTAGAACCCGGCGAAATGCTGTATTTGCCGCTGGGGTGGTGGCACCAGGCCGAATCTTTAGACGACCTGAATATCAACGTTAATTTTTGGCTGTGGGATCTGAAAATCCTGCGCCGCCCTTATGTTTTCTACTCCGCGCTCTACACGGCGGCTTACCGCAAGTTTAAAGGCATCTACAACTATCAACCAGAACCCACCAAGAGGAAGGCACTTGATGAGCAGCCGTAAGCAGATCATTCCCACCAATAAATTCCGCAACAACGATAAGGCCATCGGCATAGGCAATCCTTTCTGGGATATGTCAGAGCAAAACGGCCTTGCGGGTATCGTTGCCGGGCTCGATAACGACCTGTTGTCCACCCCAAGTGGCCATCAGTTCGTCAATTTCAGCTGCTGCTCCTACCTGAACCTGGACTCCCACAGTAAGGTGATCGAAGGCGCTATCGACGCTGTGCGCCGCTACGGCGTGCTGGATCATTGCATCGCCCGCAGCCGGGTCCAGCTCCCTGCCATGAAGGAGTTGGAGGCGTCGCTGGGTGAGCTGTTCCAGGCCGATGTGCTCAGCGGCGTGTCGGCGAGCAGCGTCAGCGGCGGCTTGCTTCCGCTTATCGCCTCGGGCCATTTAGGCAACGGCGTGCGGCCTTTGATGATATTCGATAAGCACGCCCACGTGTCGCTGGCGGCGGCCAAACCCGCCTGTGCCGATGAAACCGAGGTCGTTACCTGCAATTACCACGATCTGAATTTCATCGAAGACTGCTGCAAACAATATCAACGGGTCTGTTACGTGGTCGACGGCAGCGATAGCCTGGGAGGCTATGCCCCGGTCAAAGCCTTGGCTGAACTGCAGGATAAATACGGCCTGATGGTGTTTTACGACGATTCGCATTCGATCTCCGCTTATGGCGAACGCGGTATTGGCTATGTTCGTTCCCATAGTCCGGCGTTGGATGAAAACACCATTATGGTGGTCACGCTCAACAAAGCTTTCGGCACCAGCGGGGCAGCGATATTGCTCAACGGTTATTCGCAGCAGATGCTGCGCCTGGTCGAACGCTTTGGCGGCGGGCTCAACTACTCGCAAAACCTGAATACGGCGGCCATTGGCGCCAGCCTGGCGTCAGCGGAAATTCACCGCACGGCCGAATTGCCCCGGCTGCAAAAGAAACTGTACGACAACATCTCGCTGTTCGATTCCCTGATCCCGACGGAGCAAAGCGGCAATACCTACCCGATCCGCCTGGTGCCGATGAGCGATGAGCGGGTGATCGAGGCCGGGCGTCAGGTGATAGAGGCTGGCTTCTATGTCTCGCCGGTCTTTTTCCCGATCGTCGCCAAAGGCACCGCCGGCCTGCGGGTCATGATGCGAGCCGGACAAACGCAAGAGCAGATCCGCGGCCTGTGCCAGGTGATCTCTGCTGTCAGGGGGCCGCAATGACGGATATCGCCCGGGCTGTTCCCCGCAGCATTCTGTACACGCCGGCCTTGTCGCTCAGCCGGGTCGTCAAGGCTCTGTCCTATGACGCCGATGTGCATTTGATGGATTTGGAAGACTCGGTACCTGGCCCGGCGAAAGCGGAGGCCAGGACCATTTGCCGCACGGCTCTCGATAATGCGCCGCCCTCAGCCAATATTGCCGTGCGGATCAACGCGCTGGGCACGATTGACGCTTTGCATGATCTGGTGATGCTGTGTTCCGGTCAAACCACGCCCAGTTTTATCGTGATGTCCATGGTTCGAACCCCGGCCGAGGTGGTTTTCCTACGCGAAACCTTCGCCTCTGCCGGAAGGTTTCCTGAAATTTACCTGACGATAGAGACCGTCGAGGCCATTACCGATCTGGACAATGTCGCGGCGGTGGCGGATGGGCTGATTTTTGGCTCTGCAGATTTGGCGGCCACTTTAGGGGTGCCGATCACCTGGTCCGGGATGCTGGCCGCGCGCCAGGCGATGGTGTTGGCGAGTGCCAGACACGGTATTGGCTGTATCGATACCGCCAATTATCGGCTTTCCGAACCCGACGTGTTGGCTAATGAAATTCAGTGCGTCAAAGATCTGGGCTTCCATGGCAAAGCCACAGTTCATCCCAGCGAGCTCGAACTGATCAACTCGACGTTACGGCCCTGCGAGAGCGCACTTTTGGCGGCAAGCCGCATTACCGATGCCGTGAAAGCGGCGCAGGGCGGAATTGCCTTGTTGGATGGGCACATGGTGGGGCCGCCTTTTGCCCGCATGGCGCGCAATACCCTGCTATCAGGCAAGGCTTGGGCCGCTCGTTTCAGTAGGGGGAACTCATGACGCTCTCCGTCGCGGTCATTGGAACCGGCGCCATTGGTATGGATCTGGTCAATAAGATCCAGCGTTCCCCGCTGCTGCATTGCGGGTTGCTGGCGGGGCGCAACAAGGACTCCGCCGGTCTTGAGGCCGCCGTCCGGTTGGGCTGCCCAACCAGCGCCGGTGGCATTGACGCTGTTTTGGCGTCGCCAACGCCTTTCGACGTGGTTTTCGACGCCACCAACGCGATGTCGCATGTCAGGCATTGGGCGCTGCTGCGTCCGCTGGGCTCCTTGCTGATCGACTTAACACCCAGCCACTTGGGAAAAATGATTGTACCCACGGTAACGGGAACCGAGGCGCTGGCCGAGCGCAATGTCAGCCTGATCAGCTGCGGTGGACAGGCGTCGATACCCATTTTGCATGCCCTGAGCCGACATTTTCGCATCAACGATATCGAGGTGGTGGCGACCGTCGCCAGCAATATTCTGGGGCGGGCCACCCGGATCAACATCGACGAATATGTGGACACCACGCAGCGGGCACTCAGCGCTTTTACCGGCGTAGCCAACACCAAGGCGATCCTCAACATCAGCCCGGCCGCGCCGCCCGCCATGTTCAGGGTCACCATTTTTGCCGGTATCCCTGGGGTCACAAAGGAACAGATCGCTCCGGTACTTGCTGAAGCCGTTGAAGCGGTGCGGGGATTCTCGGCGGGCTATTCGCTTACGGCGCTCAACGTCAGCGAAGGACGCGTTTCAGTCTCGCTGGAGGTGGTTGCCAGCAGCAAGGTGATGCCTGAATACGCCGGGAATCTGGATCTGATCAATTCTGCCGCCATCCTGGTTGCCGAACAGTATGCGAGCTATCGAAATAAAACGGAGGGGGCTAATGGCCATTCTGATTAACGACTCCACCCTGCGTGATGGTCAACACGCGGTGAAACATCAACTCACGGTGGCTCAGCTACGAGACTACGCGACGGCGGTGGATAAAACGGGGGTGGCGATTGTCGAGGTTGGCCATGGCAACGGGCTTGGCGCCTCTTCGTATCAGGTCGGGCGCGCCGCGTTGAGCGATGAAACCATGCTGAACACCGTGCGCGAGTGTTTGCAAAACAGCAAGATGGGCGTATTTATGCTGCCCGGTTGGGGAACCATCGTCGATCTGGCGAAGGCGTTATCCTGCGGTGCGGATGTGGTGCGGATCGGGACCCATTGCACTGAGGCAACCCTGGCCGAACGTCATCTGGGATGGCTGCGTGAGCACGGGGTCGAGGCGCATGCGGTACTGATGATGAGCCATATGGCCACGCCCCAACAGTTAGCCGATCAGTCTCAATTGCTGGTGGAGTACGGTGCGCAGGCCGTTGGCATCATGGATTCTGCCGGCAACCTGTTGCCGCAGGATGTGACCGAACGCATCACCGCGATGCGGCGGCAGGTGGATGTGCCACTTATTTTCCACGCCCACAATAATTTGGGCATGGCGGTAGCCAACTCGGTCGCCGCCGCTCAGGCCGGCGCTACCCTGATTGATGGCTGCGCTCGCGGGTTCGGAGCTGGGGCAGGGAACACCCAACTTGAAGTTCTGGTGCCGGTATTGGAACGTTTGGGATTCAACACCGGTATCGATCTTTATCATTTTCTGGACGCTGCCGAGCTTGCCGCCCGGGAGCTGATGGTCACCCCACCGATGATCGACTCCGTGGGCATCGTCAGTGGCCTGGCCGGCGTTTTTTCCGGCTTCAAAAACCCGGTGTTAAGCCATTCGGCCTCTGCGGGTGTCGATCCGCGTGATGTCTTCTTCGAATTGGGAAAACGCCAGGCGGTGGCCGGGCAAGAAGACCTTATCGTAGAAGTGGCCGCGCAGTTGAAGAGGGTCACCCTGTGACGATGCAAATCATCAATGCTGCCGAAATGTCCGGAGAGATCCGACTGCGGCAGGTCATGGCGATGCTGAGTGAGGCGTTCGGGGATTTACGTCGTGGCGACGAACAATCGCCGACGCGGACCTTACTCCAGCATGGTCCTTCTGAGACCTTGATCAGCCCGGCGGCCTGGAGCAGACGCGGTGTCGCCAGCGTCAAAATCACTACGCTCACGCCCGGCAATGCTGAGCATGGACTGCCGTTGATTCATGGTGTGGTGGTACTCACGAACATCAATACCGGCCAGATACTGGCTTTGCTCGACGGCGCAAGTTTGACCGCCGTGCGAACCGGCGCGGTGGCCGGGCTGGCGACCCAGCTGTGCGCGCCTGAGCAGGCCGGCGATCTTGCCATCCTGGGCGCGGGCGTGCAGGCACGCGCCACGCTGTTGGCGATGCTGGCGGTGCGGCAGATCCGCAAGGTGCGAATTTTTTCCCGTTCGGCGCTCAGAACGCAAGAGTTTGCGCACTGGGCCCGTACGCTGACAACCGCGCCGGTCAGCGTTTGCAGTAGCGCATTCGAGGCCGTGCAGGGGGCGGATCTTATCTGCACCACCACCTCAACCCATGCCCGTGAACCTTTGGTGTATGCCGATTGGGTAGCGCCAGGAGCCCACCTGAACATTATCGGCGGCACCCACGAGGACGCCATTGAGGTCGACCCTGCGTTATTGAAAACCGCCTTTGTGGTGGTGGAAACCGGCGCGGCCGCCAGGGAGGATGCGGGAGAGGTTCGAAGCGCTCTGGCGCACGGATACATTCAGCCTGAAGGACTCAATGAGCTGGGTGCTCTCGTTTTGGGTGAGTCCGCGGCAACGGCGGGGCAGACCACGGTATTTCGCAGCGTGGGGCTGGCCATTGAAGACACCGCTGCCGCGGTTGCGCTATACCCATTCAGGGAGAAAACCCCATGTTAAGAAAAGTCGGCGAAAATGAGTATCAGGAAGAGCACGGTGGGGACTATGAAGACTTCGAAACCGGCATGACGATTAAGCACTGGCCGGGGCGCACGCTTTCCGAAGCCGACAACACCTGGCTTACCCTGTTGACGATGAATCAGCATCCTTTGCATTTCGATCGGGCCTATGGCGCCCAAGCTGAATATGGCCGCGTTTTGGTCAACAGCAGCATCACGCTGGCGCTGGTCAGCGGAATGACCGTGCAGGCATTGTCTGCCAGGGCGGTGGCTAATCTGGGCTGGGAAACGGTGCGCCTGAAAGAGCCGCTTTTTGTCGGCGATACGCTTTACGCCACCAGCAGGATCCTGGCTAAACGGCCGTCAAAATCCCAACCGCACAACGGCATCATCACGGTAGAAACTCGGGGTATCAAGTCAACGGGAGAGACGGTGATCACCTTCGAGCGCTCCTTTATGGTTCGGCGACGAGATTACAAAGAGTCTTGATTTTCAGCGGTTCGGGGATCGGCAGAGCAATGTTTATGCTCAGGCGTCGCCGATCCCATCCCCGCAGATAATCACTGCGGGGGGCAATTCAGGCCTTAATAAGGAGGGCGTCGACCTGGCATGACCAACCCTGAAATCTGCGAGGCAACTCTCGTTTATAGTCCTTCGCGGTGGGGAGTTATGGACTATTGTTTTCTGTTTGCAGCACGCTACACGCCGCTTCCGGCCGTGAGCGCAGCGGAGAGAGCAGATGAACAAACGAGAATTAGAAAGCGCGATTGTCACCGATTTTTCCAAACGCATGAGCTATGGCGACTATCTGTGCCTGGATCAACTGCTGGACTGTCAGCACCCGCTGTCCAACCCGCAACACCATGATGAAATGCTGTTTGTGGTGCAGCACCAGACGTCGGAACTGTGGATGAAGTTGATGCTGCATGAACTGCAGGCGGCGCGGATGCTGGTGCAACAAGATAAGCTCAGCCACTGCTTCAAGATCCTGGCGCGGGTCAAACAGATCCAGCGGCTGCTGTTCGAACAATGGGCGGTGCTGGAAACCCTGACGCCGTCGGAGTACGTCGAATTTCGCGACGTGCTGGGCAGTTCGTCGGGCTTCCAGTCCCATCAATACCGTTCGATTGAATTTTTACTCGGCAACAAGAATGCGGCGATGCTGGCGGTGTTCAGCAACGATGCGGAAAAACACGCGGCGCTGAAGGCCATTCTTGAAGCGCCCAGCCTGTACGATGAATACCTGCTTTACCTGTCCCGCCACGGTCTGCCGATCCCGCAGGAGTGTATTGAACGTGACTGGACGCAACCTTACCAACGCAATCCAAACCTGCTGCCGGCTTTTAAAGAGATCTATGACCATCCGCAAAAGTATTGGGAAGCCTATGAAATGGCCGAGAAGCTGGTGGATATAGAGGAAAGCTTCCACCTGTGGCGTTTCCGGCACATGAAGACGGTGGAGCGGATTATCGGCTTTAAAACGGGCACCGGCGGTTCGAGCGGCGTCAGCTTCCTGAAAAAGGCGCTGGAGTTGACTTTCTTCCCTGAACTGTTGGATGTGCGCACCGAAATCGGCGCCTAGCTTAGGGCCTTGATCGTACCAGCAGAGGCAATTTTCATCGATTCTCTCCCCAATTCAGTTGGGTAAGGGTATCGCACAGCCAGGTCAGCGCCGGATCGCGCCGGGCCTGGCGACCGGCAACCAGATCGACAGAAAACTCGCCCACCGCCAGTTCTGCCGGCAGCGGCAGAAAGCGCACCTTCGCCGGATCGGCGAACTGCCTGGCGACGCTGTGCGCCAGGGTTGCGATCAAATCGCTGCCGGCGACGACCGCAGGCAGCGCGACGATATGCGAGAATGTTGCGGCCACGCGTCGTTCCAGCCCCAGTTCAGCCAGCCGACGATCGATAATCCCGCGTGCAGAGCCGTCGTCCGAAGGCGCGTAAAGGGCGTGGGGCAGGCCGACGTATTGCGCCAGGCCCCAACTTTCGGCAGCTAACTGCGGATGATGTCGGCTGGCGATACAGGTAAAGCTTTCGGTAAACAACGGCTGCACCAGCATGCCCTTCACCGCCTCGATATGCCCGCCCAGCGCCACATCTATCTCGCCACTCTCAAGCTGTTGCACCACATTGCGGCGATCCAGCCGAGAAACCCGGATATCTATGCCCGGAGCATCCTGCCGCAGCCGACTGATAATGGTGGGCAATAGCGTGATATCGGCGTAGTCGCCGGCGGCTAGCCTGAATCGGCGCTGGCGGGCCGTCGCGGGATCGAAGCGCATCGGCGGCGTCAGCGTCTGGTGGATTTGTTCCAGCACCGGATGGATTTGCAGCATCAGTTGGTGAGCTCGCGCGGTTGGCAACATGCCGCCGCCGCTGCGGATAAACAGCGGATCGTCAAACAACAGCCGCAAGCGAGACAGCGCATTGCTGACCGAAGGCTGTGCACGGTTCAGACGTCCGCCGGCAGCAGTGACATTGCGTGTTTGGTATAACGCTTCAAACACCACCAGAAGATTGAGATCGACGCTGGATAAATTCATTTTATGAATACTCTATATACAGATAATCCATTTCCAGAATCATAGCGCGTTGTTTAGGCTGAGAGCACGCGGATTCAATAACAACCTGAGGTGTGACGATGGAAAGGGTATTGGTGACCGGCATTGAGCCGTTTGACGGGGACGAGGTTAACCCTTCGTGGCAGGTGGCGCAGGCGCTGGCGGGAGAGCGGATCGCCGGCGTAGAAGTGGTGGTGCGTCAATTGGCCTGCGTGCTGGGGTTGTCCAACCAGCAGCTGATTGCCGCCATCGAAGAGCTGCGGCCCAAAGCCGTGATCTGCCTGGGGCTGGCCGGCGGGCGTGGCGAAATCTCCGTTGAACGGGTCGCCATCAACCTGATTGACGCCCGCATTCCGGATAACGCCGGAAAACAACCGATAGACATCCCGGTGGTGGAAGGGGGGCCGGTGGGCTATTTTTCCACGCTGCCGGTAAAGGCGATCGTGCATCATTTACATCAGGCAGGCATTCCCGCCGCGGTGTCGCACACGGCAGGCACTTATAATTGCAACCAGCTTTTCTACGGGCTGAGCCATCATATCGCCAGCCAAAATTTGGCGATCAAAGGTGGGTTTATCCACATTCCTTACAGCCATCAGCTGGCGGTGAATCATCCGGGAAAACCCAGCCTGGCGTTAACCACAATGATAGAGGCGGTACGCAGTATTGTGCATACCACACTGACGGTGGATGAGGATTTATCCCTCAGTGGCGGTGCGCTGCATTGAGGGCATATCAGGGCGCGGCAGTTCATCTCCGCGCCCAGCGGGGCTTACTCGTCGGCGACGCGGATCACCAACTTGCCGAAGTTCTTGCCCTGCAACAGGCCGATAAATGCCTGAGGTGCATTTTCCAGTCCGTCGACCAGGTCTTCACGGAATTTTATTTTCCCCTGTTCGACCCATTCTCCCATTTGCTGCAGGAATTCATCAAAGCCTTCCGCGAAGTCATCGAAAATGATGAAGCCTTGCATGCGGATGCGCTTGCGTAAGATCAACCCCTGCAACATCGGCAGACGATCCGGCCCGGCAGGCAGGTCGGTGGCATTATAGTGGGCGATAATTCCGCAGACCGGGATACGTGCCTGGGTATTCAACAGCGGGATCACCGCATCAAACACCGCACCGCCGACGTTTTCATAATAGATATCGATGCCCTGTGGGCAGGCGGCGGCCAGTTGCTCGGCAAAGTCGGCAGCACGATGATCGATACAGGCATCGAAGCCCAGCTCCTCCACCACATAGCGGCATTTTTCTTTACCGCCCGCCACGCCGACGACCCGACACCCTTTCAGTTTGGCAACCTGCCCGACGACCGATCCGACGGCACCGCTGGCGGCAGCCACCACCAGGGTTTCACCGGGTTTCGGCTGGCCGATCTCCAGCAGCCCCATATAAGCGGTGAAGCCCGGCATACCCAGAACGCCGAGCAGGCGAGAAGGGTGCGCCTGATGAGGGCCGAGGTTGCGCAGGCCGCTACCGTCAGACAGCGCGTAATCCTGCCAGCCGTCGTAGCCTAATACCCAGTCACCGGGTTTGAAATCGGGGTGCTGTGAGGTCACGACCCGTGAGACCGTGCCGCCCACCATGGTTTCGCCGATCTGCACCGGCGGGGCGTAAGAGGGCGCATCGCTCATGCGGCCTCGCATGTAAGGATCGAGTGACAGGTAGACGGTGCGCAATAACACCTGGCCGGCGGCGGGCTGCGGCGTAGCGACGGTTTCCAGACGGAAGTTGTCTGCGACAGGCTCGCCGTGCGGGCGAGAAGCCAACAGAAAACGACGGTTTTGTTGTGTAGACTGAGACATCAGGCATTCCTTATGCGGACAAGAGAGCCTAAGTCTAGTCAATCATCGAAAAGAGCGAATGGCCTAATGTGCTCAGCGTTACAGCGGAATGATCAGCACGTCGATGCGGCTGGTATTGATAAAGCGGGCGGCAGAGCAGGCGATTTTATTCATCACGCCGTCGCTGTGATTGCCGCAAACCACCAGATCAAAGGGGTGTCGTTGGCTGGCATAGTTCAGGCTATCGGCCAGTTCACCGTGGACGATCAGCGTATCGGTAATCGGGTAATCCGCCCGCAGGCGAAGTTCCTCCAGAAACAGCAGCGTTTCTTCTTCCATCAGCGCACGCAGGTCACCCAGCATGGGGCCCGCAAAGTTATTGTACATTTCCGGATTGGCGATGGTGCTTAGCAGGGTAATTTTGCCGTTGTAAGGACGTACGATGGAGACGGCTTTTTCAACCAGGCGGTGGCTGTCTGCCGCCACGGCGACGGTAACCAAAACGTTTTGATATCCCATCTTCCACTCCTGTTTCCTGTTGATAGGGTAAAGGGTAGAGCCTGGTGAAGTGAATAAATGTGTTTTGTATCACGCGCACCAATAAATCCGGGAGAGATTGCCGTTATTTAGCAATAAAAGATAAATTGCCTGCGCGCGCAATGAATGCAAATTATAGCACCTGTGCCCACAGCGTCTTCGGCACCTTGCCCAAATCGAAGAGTTTCCCTGCAACCAGCTCAGCGCGACGATGATCGGCGGCGCGATACATGTTGCTGATTTCAATGTCATTATCGATGGAGTAGTTAAGCTTGTCGTACACTTTCTCCACGCTGTCCAAGCTGGTGCATTTACGGAAAGTCATCAGGTAATCCAGGGTATCGGTCATGATTAAAATATAGCCTGTTAAGAGTTGTAGCCGAACGAAGAAACATCACGCTGTCATCGTGACAGCAGCAAAAGCGTGATGTGCGACCTGAAAAATTAATTTCAAATAAATAAATTGCGATACGTAATAATTGTCTGCGTGCAAGTTTCCCTGCTGTGAGAATAATAATATGCCCATGCGCCGTCGGCAATGGCATCTTGCTGATCTGTACGCAAAATAGGGAAAGCCTCAGGTTGGGTAGCCAGCAGCCAGGGGGACAGAACCGCTTGCCAATGCGCCTGGCGTTGAGTTCCGGCCTTTTTAGCGACAAGGAGGGCGGATTACACCTGGGATTGAACGTTTTCTAGCCCGATTGCGCCCCTGTTCCGGCAGCAGGTTGCTTGTCTGAACCGCCAGGATTAATCGAACGGCCCGCGACGCGCTATTTTCCACCGCGCAGGAGAGAGTGGCCCCTCTGAGAAGAATAAAACGAAACTGCGTTTTACTTTATTAGTGCTACTGAAAATAACAGCACTTATTCTTGGCGCATAAACATCAGACAGGATCTAATTTTTCCGTGGCGCTGAAAAACTATTAAAGTTTTAATTAACGCTGCCGATAAAACGTTTTGCCATCATCTCGCCTAAAAAACCACCTGAAGCCTGCGGCTTTCATTCCATTTGTCAGGAAACAAATCGTTACCTCTGTTTTCTTGTTTACAACGTAACCGAGCCGTTGTTAATCGAATTGGAACATTCGTTGAAAAATAAAACAGGGAATTCCAGCAGGTTTAAGTCAAATCCGAAAGCTAATATCCTTATAGTTTACATGCGTTATTTTTCAATGCTGATAGTTTATTGTTTATTAAACGGTTATTTATACTGTCTTTATCGGCTACGAGCAGATTTTTGTTCTGTTATTTTAGTTTGGTGATGCTTTTGTTCGAATTGATCTAAAAAAGATATTTTTTTGGCTTATATACATTGTTTTTAAGACGTTTTTTTACTTATGTCTGTTTTGTGAGCGGAAATGCGGTTAAAAACCATACGGCAAACCTGATATTTGGCTTATTTATTTTTTATTTTTGTGATCTAGATCACATTGTATTTAAAATTGCCTCTCACTTACATTGTGTGTGCTAATGGTTCAGGGGTAGAGTTGCGCTGCATTAGGAATAATCTTATTAATTTTGTAAAAATAGTTTCACGGTGATTAAACACCGCTGGAGCAAAATGCTGTACATCCATACACGTTGGTTTGCGCACGTATCAAATACTGAATGATGGTCCGAATTTAGTGATGTTGAAAAATTTATAACGGTCGTTATTCAGGGCTTCATTGCCAACTTAGGGAACAAACCCAGGTCACGGGCGATAAAAATTATCACCCAGCGTATGTTTTTAAACATAGTCTGTCGGGATGGGGAATATGGGTACGTCTGAATTACTTAAGCATATTTATGACATCAATTTGTCATATTTACTTTTAGCACAGCGTCTGATTAATGATGAAAAAGCCTCGGCAATGTTCCGTTTGGGTATCGACGAAACCATGGCCGATGCGCTTGCTCAGCTCACGTTACCGCAAATGGTCAAATTGGCTGAAACCAACCAGCTGGTCTGCCACTTCCGCTTTAACGATCACCAAACCATCGAGCGTCTGACGAAAGAGTCGCGTGTCGACGATCTGCAGCAAATCCATACCGGTATTTTGCTCTCAAGCCATTTACTGCAAGAACTGTCGGCAAAAGACGGCAGTGCGACGAAGAAAAGAGCTTGATGATGGCAGAGAAAAGTATTGTTCAGGAAGCCAAGGATATTCAGCTGGCCATGGAGCTGATTACGCTGGGTGCGCGTTTGCAGATGCTGGAAAGCGAAACGCAGCTCAGCCGTGGGCGTTTGATCAAGCTCTATAAGGAGTTACGCGGCAGTCCACCGCCGAAAGGGATGTTGCCGTTCTCGACGGACTGGTTTATGACCTGGGAACAGAACATTCATTCATCGATGTTCTACAACGCCTACAGTTTCCTGATGAAAAGCGGGCACTGCACCGGCGTTGAGGCAGTGATTAAAGCCTATCGTCTGTATCTGGAACAGTGCCCGCACCAGCCGGGTGAGCCGCCGTTGCTGGCGCTGACGCGAGCCTGGACGCTGGTGCGCTTCGTCGACAGCGGCATGCTGCAGCTCTCTGCCTGCAACTGCTGCGGCGGCACTTTTATCACCCACGCGCACCAACCGTTGAACAATTTTGTTTGCAGTTTATGCCAGCCCCCATCCCGCGCAGTAAAAAGACGTAAACTTTCGCCGCAACTGGCCGATATTATTCCTCAACTGCTGGACGAGCAGGTTAAACGCGCAATTTGAGCCGGCGGCAGCGCCGGTTTATCCAGATTTAAACCGATTGATGAAATGCAGGGTTCGGCGTGCCGAACCCAAAGGCGCAGCTCAGCCTGTTGCGCCTGTGCGGCTCATTTGCGCGCTTACCCCACCTTCCATCCACATTGTTAATTTAAGGAATGCGTGTGTTAGTTATTTTGGGTTATCTCGTGGTATTGGGTGCGGTCTTTGGGGGCTACCTGATTGTGGGGGGCCATCTGGGCGCGCTTTATCAGCCGGCAGAATTTCTGATTATCGGCGGCGCGGGTATCGGCGCTTTTATCGTGGGCAACAACGGTAAGGCGATAAAATCCACCCTGCGCGCCATTCCCAAGCTGATGCGTCGTTCGAAATACAGCAAAGATCTCTACATGGATCTGATGGCTCTGCTGTTCCGGCTGCTGGCCAAATCCCGTCAACAAGGCATGCTTTCTCTCGAGTTCGATATTGATAATCCGCAGGAAAGTGAAATTTTCTCTAATTATCCCCGCATTCTTGCCGATAACACCCTGGTGGAGTTTATTACCGATTACTTACGGCTGATGGTGAGCGGCAACATGAATGCCTTTGAGATCGAAGCCTTGATGGACGAAGAGATCGAAACCTTTGAACAGGAAAGCGAGGTGCCGGCAGGCAGCCTGGCGATGGTCGGTGACTCGTTGCCGGCCTTTGGTATTGTTGCGGCGGTGATGGGGGTAGTGCATGCGCTGGCCTCGGCCGACCGTCCGGCAGCCGAACTGGGGGCGCTGATCGCCAACGCGATGGTCGGCACCTTCCTGGGCATTTTGCTGGCTTACGGCTTTATCTCACCGCTGGCGACCCTGTTGCGACAAAAGAGTGCCGAAAACGTCAAAATGATGCAGTGCATCAAGGTCACTTTGCTGTCCAGTTTGAATGGCTACGCGCCGCAGATTGCGGTCGAATTCGGCCGTAAAACGCTATACACCACCGAACGTCCCTCCTTCGTTGAGCTGGAAGAACATGTGCGCCGCGTGAAGGCGCCGGCACAGCAGGCGACGGAAGAAGAACAGGCATGAAACAGAATCACCCGGTTGTTCTGGTCAGAAAACGCAAGTCGCATCACGCCAGCCATCATGGCGGTTCCTGGAAGATTGCCTACGCCGATTTTATGACGGCGATGATGGCCTTCTTCCTGGTGATGTGGCTGCTGGCGATTGCCAGCCCGCAGGAACTGACGCAAATCGCCGAATACTTCCGCACGCCGCTGAAAGTGGCGCTGACTTCCGGCGACAAGAGCAGCTCTGAAAGCAGCCCGATCCCCGGCGGTGGCGACGATCCTACTCAGCAAGACGGGTTGGTGAAAAAGCAGATTGATACGCTCGAGAAGCGTGACGAAGAACTGCGGCTGAACAAGCTGCGGGAAAAACTGGACGAACTGATTGAGTCCGATCCGCGCCTGAAAGCGCTGCGGCCGCATCTGTTGATCAACATGATGGATGAAGGCTTGCGCATTCAGATCATCGACAGCCAAAACCGACCGATGTTCAAGACCGGCAGCGCACAGGTGGAAAGCTATATGCGCGACATCCTGCGGGCAATTGCGCCGATCCTCAATGACCTGCCGAATAAGATCAGCCTGTCCGGCCACACCGACGATATTCCCTACGCCACCGGCGAGCGCGGTTACAGCAACTGGGAGCTTTCGGCCGATCGCGCCAATGCCTCGCGGCGAGAGTTGATAGCCGGCGGGTTGTCGGAAGGGAAGGTCCTGCGGGTGGTCGGCATGGCCGCCACCATGAGCCTGAAACAGCACGGCGCCGACGATGCCATCAACCGTCGCATTACCGTACTGGTGCTCAACAAACAAACCCAGCAGGGCATTGAACATGAAAATGGTGAAAGCAACGCGATGGAGATTGCCCAGCCGGTCGATTTAAAACCGTTGGCCCCGTCGGCGACGGCTCCGGCCACCCTCATTGCACCGGAGCAGCCGGCGGCTGTCCCTGTACCGACTAACAGCGACTCACAGCAGAGGTGACCCCGTGAGCATGGATATTAGTGCGTTTTATCAGACCTTTTTTGATGAAGCAGACGAGTTGCTGGCCGATATGGAGCAACACCTGCTGGAGCTGGATCCGCTGGCTCCGGACATTGAGCCGCTGAACGCCATTTTTCGCGCGGCGCACTCGATCAAGGGCGGTGCGGCGACCTTTGGCTTTTCGGTGCTGCAGGAAACCACCCACCTGCTGGAGAACCTGTTGGACGGTGCGCGGCGTCAGGAAATGAGCCTGAGCACCGAGATTATAAACCTGTTTCTGGAAACCAAAGACATTATGCAGGAGCAACTGGACGCCTATAAAACTTCGCAAAAGCCTGACGTCGACAGCTTTGAATACATCTGTCAGGCGTTGCGGCAGCTTGCGTTGGACGCACAGCAGCAAGATGCCCCCGCAGCACCTGCCGTCGCGCAACACGCCGTCGCAGCACCGGCGGCCATCGAAGGCGGCATGCGGGTTTGCCTGTGCGGTCTGAAGCCGAACGAAGTCCCGTTGATGCTGGAAGAGTTGGGCAATCTGGGTGAGGTGAAAAACCCGCATCAGACCGAAAATAGCCTGGAAGTGACGCTGCTGACCTCCGCCAGCGAAGATGACATCAGCGCGGTGCTGTGTTTTGTACTGGAGCCGGAGCAAATCAGCTTCACCACGCCGCCACAGGCAGAATTGCCGCCGGTGGTTGCCGAGCCGGTAGCGCCGGTAGCCGTTGCGCCCGCGGTCGCCAAACCGGCGCCGGCAGTGACGGAAGCGGTTAAACCGCGCGCCAAGGCCAGCGAATCCACCAGCATCCGCGTAGCGGTAGAAAAAGTGGACCAATTGATCAACCTGGTCGGAGAGTTGGTGATCACCCAGTCGATGCTGGCGCAGCGCTCCGGCAGCCTGGATCCGGTGAATCACGGCGATCTGCTCAACAGCATGAGCCAGTTGGAACGCAACGCACGCGACCTGCAAGAATCGGTGATGTCGATCCGTATGATGCCGATGGAATACGTATTCAGCCGCTTCCCTCGTCTGGTACGCGATCTGGCCGGTAAGCTGAACAAGCAGGTGGAGTTGCAGCTGCAGGGCAGCTCTACCGAACTGGATAAGAGCCTGATTGAACGCATTATCGATCCTCTGACGCACCTGGTGCGCAACAGCCTGGATCACGGCATTGAAGATCCGGCCACGCGCCTCGCGGCGGGCAAGTCGGAGGTGGGGAACCTGATCCTGTCGGCAGAGCATCAGGGCGGCAATATCTGTATCGAAGTCACCGACGACGGTGCCGGCCTGAACCGCGAGAAAATTCTCGCCAAGGCGGCTTCGCAGGGGCTGGCGGTCAGTGACAGCATGAGCGATGAAGACGTCGGCATGCTGATTTTCGCGCCGGGTTTCTCCACCGCCGAGCAGGTCACCGACGTCTCCGGCCGTGGCGTCGGCATGGACGTGGTGAAGCGAAATATTCAGGAAATGGGTGGGCACGTCGAAATCCATTCCCAGGCGGGCAAGGGCACGGCCATCCGGATCTTGCTGCCGCTAACGCTGGCGATCCTCGATGGCATGTCGGTCAAGGTGAACAATGAAGTGTTTATCCTGCCGCTCAACGCGGTGATGGAATCGCTGCAGCCACAGGCTGAAGATCTGCATCCGTTGGCCGGTGGCGAGCGGGTGTTGCAGGTGCGCGGGGAATATTTGCCGCTGGTAGAGCTGTTCCGGGTGTTCGACGTGGCGGGGGCCAAAACCGACGCCACCCAGGGCATTGTGGTGATCCTGCAAAGCGCCGGCCGCCGCTATGCGCTGTTGGTGGATCAGCTGATCGGCCAGCATCAGGTGGTGGTGAAGAATCTGGAAAGCAACTATCGCAAGGTGCCGGGCATTTCCGCCGCCACCATTCTCGGTGACGGCAGCGTGGCGCTGATTGTCGATGTCTCGGCGCTGCAAACCCTGAACCGCGAGCAGCGTCAGACGGACGCAGCTGCATAATAATTAATCTATTGATTTAAAGGGTGAATGACATGGCAGGACTGGCAACCGTCAGCAAATTGGCTGGCGAAACGGTAGGGCAGGAGTTCCTGATTTTTACCTTGGGTAACGAAGAATACGGCATTGATATCCTCAAGGTGCAGGAGATCCGCGGTTACGATCAGGTTACGCGCATTGCCAATACTCCGGCCTTTATCAAGGGCGTCACCAACCTGCGCGGCGTGATTGTGCCGATTATCGATTTGCGGGTGAAGTTCGCTCAGCAGGACGTGTCCTATGATGAAAACACCGTGGTGATCGTGCTTAACTTTGGTCAGCGCGTGGTGGGTATCGTGGTTGACGGCGTGTCTGACGTATTGTCGCTGACCACCGAACAGATCCGCCCGGCGCCGGAGTTTGCCGTGACGCTGGCCACCGAGTACCTCACTGGGCTGGGCTCGTTGGGCGAACGCATGCTGATCCTGGTGGATATCGAAAAGCTGCTGAGCAGCGAAGAGATGTCATTGGTTGACAGCGTAGCGAAAAGCGCCTGATCCGCTACCCGTAGGGGCGCGGCATGCCGCGCCCTGATTTGGAAACCGGACCAACCCAAACTCTGCACAAAATAGTTACCTCTTCTCATAAAGTTCTTCCCCGCCGCGCCGATAACTCTGTCAATCAACGTAATCAGGGCCTGTCCGCGCGGGCGTTCAACAAGGGAAAACATGTTTAATCGTATGAAGGTGGTCACCAGCCTGTTACTGGTGCTGGTGTTATTTGGCGCCTTGCAGCTGGTTTCAGGCGGGCTCTTTTTCTCCTCACTGAAGAATGACAAAGAAAACTTCACCGTTTTGCAAACCATTCGCCAGCAGCAGTCCGAGCTGAACGAAAGCTGGGTCAACCTGCTGCAGGCTCGAAACACGCTGAACCGTGCCGGTATTCGTCACATGATGGACGCCACTAACATCGGCAGCGGCGCCAGCGTCACCGAACTGTTGGCTCGCGCCAAGAGCAACCTGGTGGTTGCGGAACAGCACTATGCTGCCTATGACAAAATTCCTCTCGACGCCCGTCAGGACGCGCAATCGGCCGAAAAGCTCAAACAGCAATACGGCATCTTGCAGGGTGCGCTGACCGAGCTGACCCAACTGCTGGGTGAAGGCAAAATCAACGCATTCTTTGACCAGCCGACGCAAAGCTATCAGGACGCGTTCGAAGACATCTACAACATCTATCTGGCGCAAAATGACAAGCTTTACCAGACCGCGGTAGAAGACAGCAACAAGTCATTCAGCTTCGCCATTTGGACGCTGGTAGTGGTGCTGTTGGTCGTGCTGGCGGTGATTGTGCTGGTATGGAGCGGTATTCACCACATTCTGGTCCGCCCGCTGAACCGCATGATCGAACACATCAAGATGATTGCCGCTGGCGATTTGACTCAGCCGATTGCCGTCACCAGCCGCAATGAAATGGGCGTGCTGGCTGCCAGCCTCAAGCACATGCAGAGCGAATTGATCGACACCGTCAGCGGCGTGCGTCAGGGGGCCGACGCTATCTACAGCGGCGCTTCCGAAATTGCCGCCGGCAATAACGATCTCTCTTCACGTACCGAGCAGCAGGCTGCCTCGCTGGAAGAAACCGCCGCCAGCATGGAGCAGTTGACCGCGACGGTGAAACAGAACGCCGAAAATGCCCGTCAGGCCAGCCAACTGGCATTGAGCGCCTCCGAAACCGCGCAGAAAGGCGGCAAGGTGGTGGCTAACGTGGTGCAGACCATGCACGACATCGCCGGCAGTTCGCAGAAGATTGCCGACATTACCGGCGTAATCGACGGCATTGCTTTCCAGACCAATATCCTGGCGCTGAACGCGGCGGTAGAAGCGGCGCGTGCCGGTGAGCAGGGGCGTGGCTTTGCAGTGGTGGCCGGTGAAGTCCGTAACCTGGCGCAGCGCAGCGCCCAGGCGGCGAAAGAAATCAAAGGCCTGATCGAAGACTCCGTCAACCGCGTTGATATGGGGTCGGTACTGGTGGAAAGCGCCGGGGAAACCATGGGCGATATCGTCAATGCCGTGACCCGCGTCACCGACATCATGGGTGAAATCGCTTCGGCGTCGGACGAACAGAGCCGCGGTATCGATCAGGTCGGCCAGGCGGTGGCGGAAATGGACCGTGTCACTCAGCAGAACGCCTCGCTGGTGGAAGAATCCGCCTCTGCGGCGGCGGCGCTGGAAGAACAGGCCAGCATGCTGACCCAGTCCGTGGCGGTCTTCCGCCTGAAAGCGGCAGGGCAGGAAGAGTTCAAAATGCCCGTCAGCAGCAAGGCGGCAGTCACACCGGTACTCAATCATAAAAAAATGAACGCCAGCGATCCGCAGGATAACTGGGAAACGTTCTAACCGGCATTGGGCCTCCCTGCATTTTCGGGGAGGCCGATTCCCCGTCGTAAGCTGGCCATCGGCCGGCTGCAAGGAGGTTCACAGTGTTTAACCGAATCCGCGTCTCTACCAGCCTGTTTCTGTTGTTGATGACTTTTTGTGTTATGCAGTTGGCCACCAGCGGCTTGTCGTACACCGCTTTCCGTTCCGATAACCACAATCTGAACCTGATCACCCTCGGCAGCCAACAGCGCGACGCCCTCAGCCTGAGCTGGGTTTCCCTGCTGCAGGCCCGCAATACGCTGAACCGTGCCGGGACCCGTGCGGCGCTCAAACTGCCGCAGGATCAGGTCAATGCCCTGATGGGCAATGCACGCAGCTCGCTGCAGAAAGCCGACCTCTATTTCAACCAGTTCCTGGCCGTACCGCGTAACAGCGAGCAGGAACAACAGCTGACCGAAACCACCAAAGCCAGTTACGACAAGTTGCGCAGCGCGCTACGTGAGCTGATCGGCTTCCTGGAAAACGATCAACTGCAGGCCTTTATGGACCAGCCGACGCAGAAAACCCAGGATCTGTTTGAAGCGGATTTTGTTCAGTACCTGCAGTTGGTGAACGCCAACGTGAGCGAAGCCAATGCGGCGAATCAGCAATCCTTCACCCTGTCCGGCTGGCTGGTCGCCGGTGCGGTACTGATGCTGCTGGTGGTGACCGGCAGTGCCATGTGGTGGTTACGCAATATGCTGGTGCAGCCGCTGAACATCATGCGCAGTCACTTTGACCGCATCGCCGCCGGCGATCTGGCCACGCCGATTCAGGTGTACGGCCGCAATGAGATCAGCCAGCTGTTCGCCAGTTTACAGCGCATGCAGCAGTCGCTGATCGGCACCGTTGGCGCGGTGCGTGACGGTGCCGAGTCGATCCTGATTGGCCTGCAGGAAATCTCCGAAGGTAACAACGATCTCTCTTCCCGCACCGAGCAGCAGGCCGCTTCGCTGGAAGAAACGGCCGCCAGTATGGAGCAGTTGACCGCGACGGTGAAACAGAATGCCGATAACGCGCGTCAGGCCTCTCAGTTGGCGCGTGACGCCTCTACCACTGCCGCCAAGGGTGGTGAACTGGCGGGCGACGTGGTGACCACCATGCATGATATTGCCAACAGTTCGCAGAAGATTGGCGCCATTACCAGCGTTATCGACGGTATTGCCTTCCAGACCAATATCCTGGCCTTGAACGCGGCGGTTGAAGCGGCGCGTGCCGGTGAGCAGGGGCGCGGTTTTGCTGTGGTGGCGGGCGAAGTGCGCAATCTGGCACAGCGCAGCGCCCAGGCGGCGAAAGAAATCAAAGGCCTGATCGACGAATCGGTCAGCCGGGTCAAGCAGGGTTCGGTACTGGTGGAAAACTCCGGCGCCACCATGCAGGACATCGTTCGTTCGGTCACCCGGGTTACCGACATCATGGGTGAAATCGCTTCGGCTTCCGACGAGCAGAGCCGCGGCATCGAGCAGGTGACGCAGGCCGTGACCCAAATGGATCAGGTAACCCAGCAGAACGCCGCGCTGGTAGAAGAAGCCGCCTCGGCGGCCACCGCACTGGAGGATCAGGCGATTACCCTGGCCGATGCGGTGTCGGTATTCCGCCTGGCGGATGATAACTTCACCGCGCAGGCTAACCATCAAGACGCAGTTTCACCCGTGGTAAAGGAAGCCCCAGATTGTCAAACCGCATAAGCAGTCCGTTCTTTTTGAGTGATATGGCATGAAGCCGGCGTCGTCGATCCCTAACCGAGACCCTGCGACATTACTGACGCAGATGGTGCAGCGCCTGCCGTTGCTGGACGTGCATTTTCGCCGCATCAGCCAACTGATTTATCAGCGTGCCGGCATCGTGCTGGCAGAGCACAAGCGCGAGATGGTTTATAACCGCCTGGTGCGACGCCTGCGGCTGCTGGGCCTGAACGACTTTGGCGATTATTTGGCGCTGTTGGAAAGCGATCCGAACAGCGCCGAATGGCAAGCGTTCATCAATGCCCTGACCACCAACCTGACGGCTTTTTTCCGCGAGGCGCATCACTTCCCGATCCTGGCGGAACATGCGCGTCAGCGGCCTAACGGCTACAGCGTGTGGAGCACGGCGGCTTCGACCGGCGAAGAGCCTTATTCGATTGCCATCACTTTAAGTGAGGTGCTTGGACAACGCGCCACGGGTTGCCAGGTATGGGCCAGCGATATCGATACCCAGGTGCTGGAGAAAGCGGAAGCGGGCGTTTATCGCCAGGAAGATCTGCGAACCCTGACGCCGGCGCAAATGCAGCGTTATTTCCTGCGTGGCACCGGCCCGCATCAGGGGCTGGTGCGGGTACGGCCGGAATTGGCTGGGCGGGTGAATTTTCAGGCGCTCAACCTGCTGGCGCCAGAGTGGGCGTTACCGGGGCAATTCGACGCCATTTTCTGCCGCAACGTAATGATTTATTTCGATAAGGCGACACAGGAGCGCATTCTGCGTCGCTTCGTGCCCTTGCTCAAACCGGGGGGCCTGATGTTTGCCGGCCACTCCGAGAATTTCAGCCAGATCAGCCGGGATTTCTACTTGCGTGGGCAGACCGTGTATGGCCTGACCAAGGAGAGGTAATGAATAAAATCAGAGTATTGAGCGTAGACGATTCGGCCCTGATGCGGCAGTTGATGACCGAAATTGTCAACAGCCATCCCGATATGGAGATGGTGGCGAGCGCGCCCGACCCTCTGGTCGCGCGCGATCTGATCAAAAAGTTTAACCCGCAGGTGCTGACGCTGGACGTCGAAATGCCGCGCATGGACGGCCTCGACTTCCTCGAGAAACTGATGCGCCTGCGGCCGATGCCGGTGGTGATGGTGTCGTCGCTGACAGGCCAGGGGTCGGAAATTACGCTGCGCGCGCTGGAGCTGGGGGCGGTGGATTTTGTCACCAAACCGCAGCTTGGCATCCGCGAGGGCATGTTGGCCTACAGCGAGCTGATAGCCGAAAAAATTCGCACGGCGGCCAAGGCGCGGTTGCCGCAACGTTCCAGCAGCCCGGCCCCGGCAATCCTCAGCCATGCGCCGCTGTTGAGCAGTGAAAAACTGATCGCCATCGGGGCCTCTACCGGCGGCACCGAAGCCATTCGGCAGGTGCTGCAGCCGCTGCCGGCTACCAGCCCGGCGTTGTTGATCACCCAGCATATGCCGCCGGGGTTTACGCGCTCATTCGCCGAGCGGCTGAACAAGCTGTGTCAGATTACGGTGAAAGAGGCCGAGGACGGTGAACGCGTGCTGCCGGGCCATGCCTACATCGCGCCGGGCGATCGCCATATGGAACTGTCACGCAGCGGCGCCAACTATCAGGTGAAGCTGCACGACGGCCCGGCGGTCAACCGTCACCGGCCATCGGTAGACGTGCTTTTCCGCTCGGTTGCGCAGTACGCCGGCCGTAATGCGGTTGGCGTGATCCTGACCGGCATGGGCAATGACGGCGCGGCAGGCATGTTGGAAATGCATCGCGCCGGCGCCTATACCCTGGCGCAAAACGAAGCCAGCTGTGTGGTGTTCGGTATGCCGCGCGAGGCGATCGCCAGCGGCGGAGTGAATGAAGTTGTCGAACTGGATCGCATGAGCCAACGCATGCTGGCGCAAATTGCCGGTGGGCAAGCGCTGCGTATTTGATTTTTACCCTTAATGATACCCGTCGCCTTTCGAGCCGCAGCGTTGTTACCTGCACTCGCTCACCTCAGTCACTTACTTGAGTAAGCTCCTGAGGATGAGCGAGCTGGTCGCCTAGCTGCAACTCGAAATTCATAGGGTATATAGGGGGGTATAGCGAACAGCTGCCGTGAGGCTGGCTGTTGTTTGTATTAGGTAAACCTTGGGAGTAAATATGGCAGATAAAAGCCTCAGATTTCTGGTGGTGGATGACTTTTCCACTATGCGTCGCATCGTCAGAAACTTGCTGAAAGAGTTGGGATTCAACAACGTTGAAGAGGCCGAAGACGGTGCGGATGCGTTGAACAAACTGCGTGCCGGCGGCTTCGATTTCGTGGTGTCCGACTGGAACATGCCGAACATGGACGGCCTGGAACTGTTGCAAACCATTCGTGCCGATGGCGCATTGGCGGCGATGCCGGTGCTGATGGTGACGGCGGAAGCCAAGAAAGAAAACATTATCGCGGCGGCGCAGGCCGGTGCCAGCGGTTACGTGGTGAAACCTTTTACGGCGGCGACGCTGGAAGAAAAGCTCAATAAGATTTTTGAAAAACTGGGCATGTAAGGAGAAAGGGCGATGAGAGACATTCCAATGCCTGCCAGCGATGCGGCAACCGCGGGGGAGATCATCTCCCGCATTGGCCAACTGACGCGGATGTTGCGCGACAGCATGCGCGAACTGGGGCTCGATCAGGCGATCGCCCAGGCGGCAGAGGCAATCCCGGATGCACGCGATCGTCTTGATTACGTGGTCACCATGACGGCGCAGGCGGCGGAACGGGCGTTGAACTGTGTGGAGGCGGCGCAGCCGCGCCAGGCACAGCTGGAGTCCGAAGCCAAAGGATTGAAAGGCCGTTGGGACGAGTGGTTTGCCAACCCGATCGAGTTGGACGACGCCCGTGAATTGGTTACCGATACCCGCCACTACCTGGATCAGGTGCCGGAACATACGGCGTTCACCAATGCCCAGCTGCTGGAAATCATGATGGCGCAGGATTTCCAGGATCTGACCGGCCAGGTGATCAAACGCATGATGGACGTGGTGCAGGAGATTGAAAAGCAGCTGCTGATGGTGCTGATGGAAAATATTCCTGAGCAACCGGCGAAAGAGAAAAAACCGAACGACAGCCTGCTCAATGGCCCGCAGCTCGACCAGAATGGCGCCGGCGTGATCGCCAATCAGGCGCAGGTGGACGATCTTCTGGACAGCCTGGGTTTCTGATAGCTCCTGGGGCGCATCTTGTTGCGCCCCAGACAGGCAGCGTTGCTCCTGCGTCCCCAATCTAGCCCCATCCCCCAAATAACCGTCCTTTTTCCCCGCTGTTCCACCAATGAAATCAGTATTTTTTTGGCATGCTGACCGCAATTTTATTCCCTCCGGCACAGGAACCGCCCCGTGGCTGAAGACAGCGATCTGGAAAAGAGCGAGGCCCCCACGCCCCATAGGGTGGAGAAGGCGCGTGAAGATGGCCAGATCCCGCGCTCCCGCGAGCTGACGTCGGTGCTGATGCTGGTGGCAGGCTTGTCGATCATCTGGGTTTCTGGCGGCAACATGGCCCAGCAGTTGGCGGCCATGCTGACCCAGGGCCTGAACTTCGACCACGGCATGGTCAGTAACGACAAACAGATGCTGCGCCAGTTGGCGATGTTGTTACGTCAGGCGGTATGGGCGCTGCTGCCGATCATGGCCGGGTTGGTGCTGGTAGCGCTGACTGCGCCGATGCTGCTGGGCGGCCTGCTGCTGAGCGGTAAATCGCTCAAGTTCGATCTCAAGCGCATGAACCCGCTGTCCGGGCTGAAACGGATCTTTTCCAGCCAGGTACTGGCGGAGCTGTTGAAGGGCATTCTGAAGGCGACGCTGGTAGGGTGGATCACCGGGTTATACCTGTGGCACAACTGGGCGGCGATGCTGCATCTGGTGACGCAACAGCCACTTGATGCGCTGGGTAACGCGCTGCGAATGATCATCTTTTGCGGCCTGCTGGTGGTACTCGGGCTGACGCCGATGGTGGCGTTTGACGTGTTTTACCAACTGTGGAGCCACTTCAAAAAGCTGAAGATGACCAAGCAGGACATTCGCGACGAGTTCAAAGAGCAGGAGGGTGACCCGCACGTCAAAGGGCGTATCCGACAGCAACAGCGTGCCGTTGCACGGCGGCGGATGATGGCCGACGTCCCCAAGGCCGACGTCATTGTGACCAACCCGACGCATTACGCCGTCGCGCTGCAGTACAACGATAAAAACATGAGTGCGCCGAAGGTGCTGGCCAAGGGGGCCGGCGAAATTGCGCTGCGCATTCGTGAACTGGGCGCGGAACACCGTATTCCCATGCTCGAAGCACCGCCGTTGGCACGCGCCCTTTATCGACACAGCGAGATTGGACAACACATTCCCGCCACCCTGTATGCCGCCGTGGCCGAAGTATTGGCCTGGGTTTACCAGCTGCGACGCTGGCGGCGCGAAGGGGGGCTGATCCCGAAAAAACCTGAACGTTTACCGGTGCCGGAAGCACTGGATTTTGCTGGAGAAAGTAATACAAATGGCTAATTTGGCCGCCTTGCTTCGTTTGCCGGGCAGTTTTAAAGATACGCAGTGGCAGGTGCTGGCCGGCCCGATACTGATTCTGATGATCCTGTCGATGATGGTGCTGCCGTTGCCGGCATTTATCCTCGATCTGCTGTTCACTTTCAATATTGCCTTGTCGATCATGGTATTGCTGGTAGCAATGTTTACCCAGCGTACGCTTGAATTTGCCGCGTTCCCCACCATTTTGCTGTTCTCAACCTTGCTGCGCCTGTCGCTTAACGTAGCTTCGACGCGGATCATCCTGATGGAAGGGCATACCGGATCTGCCGCCGCAGGGCGAGTGGTAGAGGCCTTCGGTCACTTCCTGGTGGGCGGTAACTTCGCCATCGGTATCGTAGTGTTTATTATTTTGGTGTTGATCAACTTTATGGTTATCACCAAGGGGGCCGGGCGTATTGCCGAAGTGGGCGCACGCTTTGTGTTGGACGGCATGCCCGGCAAGCAGATGGCGATCGATGCCGATCTCAACGCCGGTTTGATCGGTGAAGAAGAGGCGAAAAAACGTCGCTCTGAGGTCACGCAGGAAGCGGACTTTTACGGTTCGATGGACGGTGCCAGCAAGTTCGTCCGTGGCGACGCGGTTGCCGGTCTGATGATCATGATGTTAAACGTGGTCGGCGGTCTGTTGGTCGGCGTGCTTCAGCACGGAATGGAACTGGGCACGGCGGCGGAAACTTACACCTTGCTGACTATCGGTGATGGCCTGGTCGCGCAGATCCCGGCGTTGGTGATTTCGACCGCCGCCGGTGTGATCGTGACTCGCGTGGCAACCGATCAGGACGTGGGCGAACAGATGGTTGGCCAACTGTTCAACAACCCGCGGGTGATGTTGCTCAGCGCCGCGGTGCTCGGCCTGCTTGGGCTGGTGCCGGGGATGCCGAACCTGGTATTCCTGCTGTTTACCGCGGCCCTGTTAGGGTTGGCCTGGTGGCTGCGCGGGCGCGATCAGCAAGCGCCCAAAGTGCAGGAAGTGCCGGTCACGCAGGATAATCCGCAGGCGGTGGAAGCCAGTTGGTCTGACGTACAGCTGGAAGATCCGTTGGGGATGGAGGTCGGTTACCGGCTGATCCCAATGGTGGATTTCCAACAGAATGGTGAGTTGCTGGGCCGTATCCGCGGCATCCGTAAAAAATTCGCGCAGGAGATGGGCTATCTGCCACCGGTGGTGCATATCCGCGACAATCTGGAACTGCCGCCGGCCAGCTACCGTATTTTGATGAAGGGCGTAGAAATCGGCAGCGGCGAAGCGCAACCGGGCCGCTGGCTGGCAATTAACCCAGGCAATGCGGTGGGCGAATTGGCGGGGGATAAAACCACCGATCCGGCGTTTGGGCTGGAAGCGGTATGGATTGACAGCGCGCTGCGCGAGCAGGCGCAGATCCAGGGCTTCACCGTGGTGGAAGCCAGCACGGTGGTCGCGACGCACCTTAATCATTTGATTGGCCAGTTTGCCAGTGAGCTGTTTGGTCGACAGGAAGCGCAGCAATTACTGGATCGCGTCGCACAGGACATGCCGAAGCTGACCGAAGATTTCGTGCCGGGCGTGGTAAGCCTGACCACCTTGCACAAGGTGCTGCAGAACCTGCTGGCGGAACGAGTTTCCATCCGCGATATGCGCACCATTATTGAAACGCTGGCGGAGCATGCGCCGTCACAAACCGACCCTTATGAGCTGACCACCGTGGTGCGGGTGGCGCTGGGCAGGGCGATTACCCAGCAGTGGTTCCCGGGCAACGGCGAAATTCAGGTAATTGGTCTGGATACCCAGCTTGAACGTCTGTTGCTGCAAGCGCTGCAGGGCGGCGGCGGTTTGGAACCGGGCCTGGCAGATCGTTTGTTGGATCAGGCCAAACAGGCGTTGCAGCGGCAGGAAATGCTCAGCGCGCCTCCGGTTCTGCTAGTGAACCACGCATTGCGGGCCTTGCTGGCGCGTTTCCTGCGCCGCAGCCTGCCGCAGATGGTGGTGTTGTCGAATCTGGAGATCAATGACGACCGCCAAATCCGCATGACCTCTACCATTGGGGCGGCATAATGAAATACCCTCTGGCGTTAATTTGCCTGTTAGCGCCGTTGAGCGTGCAGGCAGCATCCGGTTCCTGGGTCGCCGACAGCGTCGGTGCCACGCTGGAATATGGTGGTGAGCGGGGGGAGTCGCCGGGGTTACGCGCCCCCAATGCGCTGCCGGACGCCAATGCCCGCATCACCAGCGTAAGCTGGCGTTACCGGCTGCTGGCCGATGAACCGGCCGGCATGCAGGCGCAGCTTTGCACCCTGACGCGCTGCATTGTCTTGGGCGGCGGCAGTGGCAGCAGCACCGGGCTTAAAGGGGAACCGGCGAACGCCGAGCTGCGTTTTGTTTATTACGTGCAGGCGCGTGGCAGCCTGAATCCGCCGCTGCGCGTGATCAGCAATCAGGTGATTGTGAATTACGAGTAAAAATAAAATGGTCCAAACCCAGACCGTTACCGTCGACCAACGACAGGCGTTTTATTGTGGCGGAGTCAGCAACGACTTCGCCACGTTCTTATTTAGCCCCGTCTTTTTGCTGACGCTTATGTTTGCCGGAGGGGACCAGGAATTTCGGTACCTCAGGGCATCTTTAGCGATGAGATCGGTAAGCCAATTTAAATTATCTGACGCTTCAATCGCTTTCAGGAATTTTATTATACGCCGCTTGATCGTGACTGCTAATCATGGATACTGTATATAAATACAGTTATTCAGGTTCGCCATTATGCAGTTTATCCATCCCAGTCAGTTCACCAGCCACCAGCCACTTCCCCTCTTTATGGAGCGAGTCCCCTGCGGTTTTCCCAGCCCGGCTCAGGACTACGTCGAAGATAGCCTCGATCTGAATAAGCTGGTGGTTAAACACCCCAGTGCGACGTACTTTGTCCGGGTCAGCGGCGATTCGATGATTGGCGCAGGTATCGGCCACGGAGACTTACTGGTGGTTGATCGTTCCCTCACCGCCGTTCATGGCGACATCGTCATAGCGGCAGTCGCCGGCGAATTTACCGTGAAGGAGCTGCAAACCCATCCACGCATTCAGCTGGTGCCTCACAATACGGACTATTCTCCGATTGTTTTCCAGGCCGAAGAAGAGCTGGAAATCTTTGGCGTTGTGACATTTACATTGAAATCAAACAGACATGTTCGCGCTTGTTGACGTTAACAGCTTCTACACGTCCTGCGAGACTGTTTTTCGGCCAGATCTTAAGGGCAAACCCATCGTCGTCGTTTCAAACAACGACGGATGCATTATTTCGCTTTCGGCGGAAGCCAAAGCGCTGGGCATCAAAATGGGGGCGCCTTACTTCAAAATCAAAGAGGAATTACGCCGCCAGCAAGTCAGCGTTTTCAGCTCGAATTATACGCTTTATGCCGATCTCAGCCATCGGGTGATGCTGACGCTAATCGAGATGGCCCCTGTCGTAGAGATATACTCTATCGATGAAGCTTTTATCGATGTGTCTGGCCTGAGTGGCAGCCTTTCGCTGAGCACCTTTGGGCACCAAATGCGCCAGCGGGTGTTAAAGAATACCGGGCTGACCGTTGGCGTTGGCATCGCGCCGACAAAAACGCTGGCGAAGATCGCCAATTTTGCGGCAAAGAAATGGCGTCAAACGGGGGGCGTTGTTGAGTTGTCCGATCCTGAGCGTCTGCGAAAACTGCTGGCGTTAGTGCCGGTGGACGAGGTGTGGGGCGTGGGCCGCCGCATCGGCAAGAGGCTCAGCTTGATGGGGATCGAAACGGCGCAACAGCTTGCTGACTGCTCAACCTGGGTGGTGCGTAAACACTTCAATGTAGTCCTCGAACGTACGGTTCGTGAGCTGCGCGGCGAATCCTGCTTAGCGCTGGATGAGTTTGCGCCCACCAAACAGCAGATCATCTGTAGCCGCTCATTTGGTCACCGCATCACGGCTTATCAAGATATGCGCCAGGCCATTTGTACCTATGCGGAACGCGCAGCCGAAAAACTCAGGGCAGAGAAGCAGTTCTGCTGTGTGATCAGCGTCTTTATGCGGACCAGCCCCCATGCCGAAAATGAAATATTTTACGGCCCTCAGGCCAGCGGGCGTCTGGCGATCCCTTCCAACGATACGCGTGACATCATTCGCGTTGCTGTGAGCGCGCTTGACCGGATCTGGAAAGAGGGTTTTCGCTATATGAAAGCCGGCGTAATGCTGAGTGATTTCTTTAGCCAGGGGGTGGCGCAGCTTAATTTGTTTGATGAACACCAGCCCAGGCCCAACAGCAATGAGCTGATGCAGACCCTCGATCGACTTAATCAGTCCGGCCGAGGCACGGTGTGGTTTGCCGGGCAGGGGATCCAAAAAAGCTGGGCGATGAAACGCGAAATGCTGTCCCCCAGCTATACCACAAGGTACTCGGACCTGCCGTCCGTCAAATAGCCCTGGAGGGCTTATCATTCACCGGTTGAGCCCGCTGAGGCGCATTAACCATCATTCGTAACATTCATCGGGTATGCGCAGTGCGGGTAGCCTACGTCAGGATCGCCAGACCACTGCGGTCGACCAGCGAAAGCAATTTCATGGCGGCGGAGTTAGGGACGGCTTCGCCGCGCTCCCATTTTTGCACCGCTTTTTTGCTGACGTTCAGATGCAGGGCAAACACCGGCTGACTGACGTTTTCACGCTCGCGCAGGGCGCGGATGTCCGCAGGTGTGTATTGTTTGACCGGGCGTAAGCACAGCATGTCGAAGGTCCGCATAGTCACATCGTCGACAAAACCGGCATGATGCAGTTCCTGAACTTCCTGGTGGATTTCAGCAAGGATCTTGCTCATAGGTCAGCCTCCTCAACTTCCTGTCATTAACCAACTGATAAAGCCTGAAAGGCGAATAATCCAGATAGAGCGCAGCCAGGCGTTTTAACCCGACTAGCTCATCATTCGCCACGGTATCCTTTTCATTTTTGGCAAATCCCCGCATGAAAAACAGGCGGTCCTCATCCCGAAAAGCGATAAGCACACGATAGCCCCCACGCTTTCCGCCTCCTGCTCTGGCGACGCGTTTTTTATAAACGCAGCTGCCCAGATTAGCCTCGTAGAGGTGGTTTTGTATTTCACGTGCGGCCTTGATTACCGTGGCATCGCTGATGCGTTCATGGGCGGCAAATGCCTGAAACGTTTTGGTGAGATAAATATCGGTCATTCACTCTCTCTGTGAAACTATCCCCTTCGCGGGTATAGATCAAGCGGTTTAAAAACCAATACAGGGTGAAGGAATTGAATGGGAAGGCGAATGGGGGAAGGTTGGGTATGCGCAGCGTTGTGCAAATAAAAACTGCCGAGCAGGCAAGGGAATGTTCAAAGTGCGAGCGGGCTCGCAGCGTAAGGGAGGCACCCGACTTCAGGCTGGCCGGGTGAAGTGTCTTTGATTAAACGCCGATTTTTCGTCCCAGCAGGCTGGCATTGCGCGACTGGCCATCCGGGCCGTAGAGCGATTTGTTTTGCTTGCTCAGGATCGCCAGCGCCTGAGCGTTGTGGTCGATCTGCTGATTGAGCAGCATGCCGTTATGCTGGTTTTTTTCCCGCAGCTGCTGGCTGAGCGTTTGTACTCGTTGCCAGCCGTCAGCCAGGCGCGGGTGCGCGGAATAGGGTGCCTGTAGTCCCTGTGAGCGCTCCAGGTTCAGCCGCTGCTGCTCGAGATAGTTTACCGTAGCCAGCAACTGGCTCTTGGCATCGGTAGCGCGTTGCAGCGCCACGCCCGGTAACTGTCCCGAACAGAGCAAGTGATGTTCTTCCGTCAGCACCGTACTCAGCGCATTCAGGGTTTCCAACAGCTTATCAATCAGTTGCGCCAGACTTTCCATTACGAATAACCACCTGTCAAAGAATTCCTTGGTGTTTAACCCGAGGGTTAAGCCTCCGGCGTTTGCTGGCCGTTAGCCATCCACAGGGCATCACTTTGCGCGTCTTTCAGCAGCGCATCGGCAATTTTCCCGGCATCCATTTTCAGTTCGCCGTTGCGGATCGCCTGCTTGATGGCGTCCACCCGGTTCATATCAATATCTTGCGTACCCGGCTGCATCAGGCGTGCTTGCGCGTCGCTCAATTTTACCTGGGTGCCGCTGACGGTGCCTTCCGTCTGGGGGGCCAAGCGCCGCTGAAGTTGGTTTTCAGTCGGTGTCTCACGAGGTTGCACCGTTGGAACGGGTTGCAGCCGCTGGGTGCGATCGATACTCATGGTCAATCTCCATCGATGCCGTCGCCGCGAAGGCAATGGCTGATATTTTTGTGGCCCTGGCGGCCAATAAAAGTCTGCTTATGATTTTCTTATCGGCAGGTTTTGATAAACCTTTACCTTTTTATAACCCAATGCGGATAGTACCGTCGTCACCGGCTGTGCCGCTGACGATTTGCCCGGAAGCCATACGTACGCGGACGTTGTCTTCGGCGGCGGCATTGTTCATGGCTTTGCCCGTGCCGCTGATGTTAAATCCGCTGCCCTGAGCGGTCACCTGCACCGTCTGGCCGGCCTTGACGGCCCAGGCACGGCGCAGCATGGTGAAGGTCAGCGGCTGACCGGGACTGATATTGCGCAGGCTGACGGCCCCCAGCGCTTTGCCGGTTTCACTTAGCGTGCGCGGTGGCAAGGTGTCGAGCCGGCCACTTTTGAAGGTGATATCCGCCGCCGTCAGCTTGCTGCCGGCGCTGATGCCGCGGGCCGACACCAGATATTTGCCAATCACCTGAACCTGGGTCTGGATAAAACGTCGTTCCTGGCCGCAGCGCGCCGAAACGCTGATGTTACCCCAACGCCGCGCATTCTGCGGCAAAGAAAGCTGCGGGAATTCGCACTGCGGCCATTGGGTGGCGGGCGTACGCACCAGCACTTTAACCTGCACCGGACTGCCGGTGAACTGGCTGCTGATGAAGCGATCGATCTGCGCCGCCAGATCTTCGGCCCGTGCATTCAGGCTGCACAGCAGGGCGGCCAACAGCAGCATTTTCGCTTTCATCTTCGCTTCCTCAAAAAGCCTTAGGGTGCGCGTAAGTGTACCCGGAGTGCGCGCAGGCTAAGCAGATAAATAGCGACGCATTTTGCCCTTATTCCCACGATAGGCTGGTGGAAGGGACGTTTATGCTGTCGGCTCCAAATTCTAACCTCGCGGAGGGAGCATGATCGACAAACTGGACGCTGCTCTGCGCTTTGGTCAAGAGGCGCTGAACCTGCGCGCCCAGCGGCAGGAAATTTTGGCCGCCAACATCGCCAACGCAGACACCCCGGGTTATCAGGCGCGGGATATCGATTTCGCCGGCCAACTGAACAAGGTGCTGGAACAGGGCCGCGCTAGCGGCAGCGGCATTGCGCTGAACATGACGTCATCGCGCCATATTCCGGCGCAGAACATGCAGCCGCCACAGCTCGACCTGCTGTTCCGCGTGCCGGATCAGCCCTCCATGGACGGCAACACGGTTGACATGGATCGCGAACGCACCAACTTCGCCGATAACAGCCTGAAGTATCAGACCGACCTGACGCTGATCAACGGTCAGATCAAAGGGATGATGTCAGTGTTACAACAAGGATAAGGCGCATGTCGCTACTGAACATTTTTGATATCTCCGGCTCGGCGCTGTCTGCCCAGTCGCAACGCATGAACGTCAGCGCCAGCAACATGGCCAATGCCGACAGCGTTACCGGGCCGGACGGCCAACCCTACCGCGCCAAGCAGGTGGTGTTTGAAGTTGCCGCCGCGGCCGGACAGCCCACCGGCGGCGTACGCGTAGCGCAGGTGGTTGACGATCCGGCGCCGGAGCGCCTGGTTTACCAGCCGGGTAACCCGCTGGCGGACGGTAAGGGCTATGTGCGTATGCCTAACGTGGATGTGGTGGGCGAGATGGTCAACACCATTTCCGCCTCCCGCAGCTATCAGGCCAACGTCGAGGTGCTCAACACCACCAAGTCGATGATGATGAAAACCCTGACGTTGGGTCAATAACCGGAGCTCGTCATGGCGATTGCCGCAACCACCAATGAATCACTGAATAACGACCTCACCGGCGTCAACACCCAAAAAAGCACCAGTCAGGATCTGCAGACCAATTTCCTGACGCTGCTGGTGGCGCAGTTGAAGAACCAGGATCCGACCAACCCGATGCAGAACAATGAACTAACCACTCAGCTGGCGCAGATCAATACCGTTCAGGGCATCGAGAAACTCAATACCACGCTGGGGTCGATCTCCGGTCAGATCAACAGCAATCAGTCACTGCAGGCCACCGCCTTGATCGGCCACGGCGTGATGGTTCCGGGCAGCAATATTCTGGCCGGCAGCAAAGACGGCAAGGTCAGCACCACGCCGTTCGGCCTGGAACTGGAGCGTTCGGCCGATACGGTGACCGCCACCATCACCGACGCCACCGGCAAAGCGGTACGCACCATCGAACTCGGCGGCCTGACCGCCGGCGTGCATTCGTTCAGTTGGGACGGTTCGATGACAGACGGCACCACCGCACCGGACGGCGCCTACAGCTTTACGATCAACGCCAAAGCCAACGGCGAACAGCTGGTGGCGCGCAACCTGCATTTTGGCATGGTCAACGGCGTTATCCGCAGCGCGGACGGAGCAAAGCTGGATCTGGGCCTGGCGGGCAGCGCCACGCTGGAAGATGTCCGGCAGATCCTTTAACCCAATACCCTTCATCCTTCAGGCTGACGCATCGATGCGGTCACCTGAAGGTTATTGGGGCTATCCACAGATTATCAGGCGTTATCGGACGATAGCCTGACCATTATTCGGAGAATGACATGGCCTTTTCTCAGGCAGTAAGCGGCTTAAACGCGGCAGCAACCAATCTGGACGTGATCGGTAACAACATCGCTAACTCCGCCACTTCCGGTTTTAAATCAGGCAGCGTTTCCTTTGCTGACATGTTCGCCGGTTCACAGGTTGGCCTGGGCGTTAAGGTGGCGGGGATCACCCAGAACTTTAAAGGCGGTACCACCACCGGCACCAGCCGTGCGCTGGACGTGGCGATTTCCGGCAACGGCTTTTTCCGCCTGCAGGATCAGGACGGCGGCATCTTCTACAGCCGCAACGGCCAGTTCAAGCTGGATGAAAACCGTAACCTGACCAACATGCAGGGCCTGCAACTGACCGGCTACCCGGCTGCCGGTACGCCACCGACCATTCAACAGGGCGCGAACCCGGTGCCGCTGAGCATTCCTGAAGGCATGATGAACGCCAAGGCGTCAACCTCCGGCAACATGGTCGCCAATCTGAAATCCACGCACAAGGTTCCGGATAACCACACCTTCGATCCCGCCAAGAAGGATTCTTACAACTACGTCAACACCATCACCACTTATGACTCGCTAGGTAATGCGCACAACATCAACGCCTACTTTGTGAAAACCGACGAGAACAAGTGGCAGGTTTATACCCAGGATGGAACGGCTGCTCCGGTAGATGCCGGCACCATGACGTTCGACACCAGCGGCAATCTGGCCAGCACCACCAGCAAACAAGGCACCGCCGGCGAATTCAGCATGCTGATCCCGATGGAGGCCAAAGACGGCGCTCCGGCACAGAACTTCACCCTTAACTTCGCCAAGAGCATGCAGCAGAGCGTCAGCGCCGACTCCGTCAGCAAAGTGTCGCAGGATGGCTATGGTGCGGGCGAATACACCAACTTCCAGATCAACAACGACGGCACGGTGATGGGCATTTACTCCAACCAGCAGACTCAGGTGCTGGGCCAGATCGTCATGGCCAACTTCTCCAACCCGGAAGGCCTGTCCTCGCAGGGCGATAACGTTTGGCAGGAAACCGGCGCATCCGGTCAGCCACGCGTAGGTCTGGCGGGCAACGGCGGTTTGGGCAAGCTGACCAGCGGCGCGCTGGAAGCGTCCAACGTCGATCTGAGCCAGGAACTGGTGAACATGATCGTCGCGCAACGTAACTACCAGTCGAACGCCCAAACCATCAAAACGCAGGACTCGATTCTGCAAACGCTGGTTAGCCTGCGCTAATAGGACTGATTTATGGATCACGCGATTTATACCGCGATGGGCGCAGCGCGACAGACGCTGGAGCAGCAGTCTGTCACCGCCAATAATCTGGCCAACGCATCGACGCCGGGCTTTCGCGCCCAGCTGTCGGCGCTGCGAGCCGTGCCGGTGGACGGGCCAAGCTTGCCGACGCGAACGCTGGTCACCGCATCAACGCCGGGCGCGGACATGAGCCAGGGGGCGCTGAATTATACCGCACGCCCGCTGGACGTGGCGCTGCAGCAGGACGGCTTTCTGGCCGTCAGCCTGCCGGACGGCGGCGAAGCCTACACCCGTAACGGTAACATCCAGATTTCCTCCACCGGGCAGTTGACGGTGCAGGGCGTGCCGCTGATGGGCGACGGCGGACCGATTGAGGTGCCACCGTCGGCAGAGATCACCATTGCCGCCGACGGGACCATTTCGGCGCTGAATGCGGGCGATCCGCCGAACAGCATTGCACAAATCGGCAGGCTGAAACTGGTGAAGGCCGACGCGCGCGAAGTGATGCGTGGCGATGACGGCTTGTTCCGCCTGACGCCGGAAACCCAACGGCAGCGCGGCAATCAGTTGCCCAACGATCCGCTGGTGCAGGTGATGCCGGGCGTGCTGGAAGGCAGTAACGTCAAACCGATGGAAACCATGGTCGACATGATTGCCAACGCCCGCCGTTTTGAAATGCAGATGAAGGTCATCCACAGCGTGGATGAAAATGAACAGCGCGCCAACTCATTGTTATCAATGAGTTAATTAGCAAGGAAATAACCCATGATCCCATCTTTATGGATTGCCAAAACCGGTCTGGATGCGCAGCAGACCAATATGGACGTGATTGCCAACAACCTGGCCAACGTCAGCACCAACGGTTTTAAACGCCAGCGTGCGGTATTCGAAGACCTGTTGTATCAGACCATGCGCCAGCCGGGGGCGCAGTCCTCCGAGCAGACTACGCTGCCGTCCGGTTTGCAGATTGGTACCGGTGTGCGTCCGGTGGCGACCGAGCGTCTGCACAGCCAGGGCAACCTGTCGCAGACCAACAACAGCAAAGACATCGCCATCAAGGGGCAGGGCTTTTTCCAGGTGATGATGCCGGACGGCACCCTGGCTTATACCCGTGACGGCTCGTTCCAGAGAGATCAGAACGGCCAACTGGTGACCGCCAGCGGTTTCCAGGTGCAACCGGCGATCACCATTCCGGCCAATGCCCTGAGCATCACCGTAGGCCGCGACGGCATCGTCAGCGCCACCCTGCAGGGGCAGACCGCCGCTCAGCAGGTGGGCCAACTGACGCTGACCACCTTTATCAATGACAGCGGCCTGGAAAGCATGGGCGAGAACCTGTACCAGGAAACCGAGAGTTCCGGCGCGCCAAACGAGAGCACGCCAGGGCTAAACGGCGCCGGTCTGCTGTATCAGGGGTATGTGGAAACCTCCAACGTCAACGTGGCGGAAGAGCTGGTCAACATGATCCAGACCCAACGTGCTTACGAGATCAACAGCAAAGCGGTATCGACGTCCGATCAGATGCTGCAAAAACTGACGCAACTGTAATTGACGGGCGCTGCAGCGCCCGCCAGGTAGCTAACCAATCTTAAAACAGGGTTGGAAGGTCAGGATTTGCGAATAAAAAATGAAGGAAAATCAAATTATTGATTTTCGGCTGATAACCACAAAGTGGGGAAAAACCACGCTTTTTCCCCACTTTGTCAACACATTGACGGGCGCTGCAGCGCCCGTAACCCTATTTTGTGAAACAAAGGCGATACCCGTGGTAACCACAACTCTGATGGCAAACGTGCCGCCGCAAGGCAAACGCTGGTTGACGGCGATGGTGATGCTGACGCTGAGCGGCTGCGCTTACATTCCACATAAACCCCTGGTGGACGGGGCTACCACGGCACAGCCGGCGCCGGCGGGCGCGCCCGTGCCGAACGGTTCCATTTTCCAGACGGTGCAGCCGATGAACTACGGTTATCAGCCGCTGTTTGAAGACCGTCGTCCGCGCAACGTCGGCGATACTCTGACGATCGTGCTGCAGGAAAACGTCAGCGCCAGCAAAAGCTCCTCGGCCAACGCCAGCCGCAACGGAGCCAGCAAGTTCGGCGTGGCCACCGCGCCGCGTTATCTCGATGGCCTGTTAGGTAATGCGCGCGCGGATATGGAAATGTCCGGCGACAGCACCTTCGGTGGCAAGGGCGGAGCCAACGCCAACAATACCTTCAACGGCACCATTACCGTGACGGTCAATCAGGTGCTGGTTAACGGCAATCTGCACGTGGTGGGCGAAAAACAGATCGCCATCAATCAGGGGACCGAGTTCATCCGTTTCTCTGGGGTGGTCAACCCGCGCACCATTAGCGGCAGCAACTCGGTTACCTCCACCCAGGTGGCGGATGCGCGCATTGAATACGTCGGCAACGGCTATATCAACGAAGCGCAGACCATGGGGTGGTTACAACGCTTCTTCTTAAATGTCTCACCGTTCTAAGGATTGACCGATGCTGAAAAAACTACTGCTTACGCTGCTCATTGGGCTGGTTGGTTTACCGGCCGCGGCGGAGCGCATTCGCGATCTGGTCACGGTGCAGGGCGTACGCGATAACGCGCTGATCGGTTACGGACTGGTGGTGGGGCTGGACGGTTCCGGTGACCAGACCATGCAGACCCCGTTCACCACCCAAAGCCTGAGCAACATGCTGTCGCAGTTGGGCATTACCGTGCCGCCAGGCACCAATATGCAGTTGAAAAACGTAGCTGCGGTCATGGTCACCGCCAAGCTGCCACCGTTTTCGCGCACCGGGCAAAATATTGACGTGGTGGTGTCCTCAATGGGGAACGCCAAAAGCCTGCGTGGCGGCACCCTGCTGATGACGCCGCTGAAAGGAGTGGACAACCAGGTCTACGCGCTGGCGCAGGGCAACGTGCTGGTCGGCGGAGCCGGCGCTTCGGCCGGTGGCAGCAGCGTACAGGTTAACCAACTGGCCGGCGGGCGCATCAGCAACGGCGCCACCATTGAGCGTGAGCTACCGACCACCTTCGGAGCCGGCGGGGTGATTAACCTGCAGCTCAACGATGAAGACTTTACGCTGGCGCAGCAAATCAGCGATGCCATCAACCGCCAACGCGGTGGTGGTACGGCCTCACCGTTGGACGCCCGTACCATTCAGGTGCTGGTGCCGCAGGGCAACAGTTCACAGGTGCGCTTCCTGGCGGAGATCCAGAACATTAACGTCAGCGTCGGCGCGATCGACGCCAAGGTGATCATCAACTCACGCACCGGCTCGGTGGTGATGAACCGCGACGTGATCCTGGATTCCTGCGCGGTGGCGCAGGGCAACCTGTCGGTGGTGGTCGATCGGCAAAACACCGTCAGCCAGCCAAATACGCCGTTTGGCGGCGGGCAAACGGTGGTGACGCCGAACACCCAGATTTCGGTGCAACAGCAGGGAGGCTCGCTGCAGAAGGTCAACGCCAGCGCCAATCTGAACAACGTGATCCGCGCGCTTAACGCGTTGGGGGCAACGCCGATCGACCTGATGTCTATTCTGCAGGCGATGCAAAGCGCCGGCTGTCTGCGCGCCAAGCTGGAAATTATCTGATGGCCGGCGATCTGATGGCAATGTCGGGCGCCGCCTATGATGCGCAGGCGCTCAATGGACTGAAACGCGATGCGGCGAGCGATCCGCAGGGCAACCTGAAGCAGGTGGCGCAGCAGGTGGAAGGCATGTTCGTGCAGATGATGCTGAAAAGCATGCGCGCAGCACTGCCGCAGGATGGGGTCTTGAGCAGCGATCAGTCCCGGCTCTACACCTCAATGTACGACCAGCAAATTGCCCAGCAGATGTCGCAGAAAGGCCTGGGGCTGGCCGACATGATGGTGAAGCAGATGAGCAACGCCAACGCGGTGCCGAGCGAAACGGCGGGCACCTCACCGATGGCGCTGGACGATGAGGTGCTGCGAACGCTGCCGAATCAGGCGCTGGAGCAGATGATCCGCCGCGCGGTGCCAAAAGCGCCGAGCGCGGCCCCGCTGTCGCTCAACAACGGCAACTTTGTGGCCCGGCTGTCTACCCCTGCGCGCGTCGCCAGCCAGCAGAGCGGCATTCCGCATCAGCTGATTGTGGCGCAGGCCGCGCTGGAATCCGGCTGGGGTCAGCGTGAGATCCCGACCGCCGACGGTTCGCCGAGCTACAACCTGTTTGGCATCAAGGCAGGCGGCAGCTGGGACGGACCGGTGACCGAGATCACCACCACTGAGTTCGAGCAGGGCGCGGCGAAGAAGATCAAGGCGAAGTTCCGGGTTTACGGCTCTTACGTCGAGGCGATGGCCGACTACGTCAAGCTGTTGACCAATAACCCACGCTACGCCGGGGTGGCCAACGCCCGCAGCCCGGAGCAGGCGGCGCAGGCGCTGCAACAGGCCGGTTACGCCACCGATCCGCAATACGCCAGCAAGTTGGTCAGCGTGATACAGCAGATGAAAAACGCCGGCGAGCAGGTGGTGAAGGCTTATACCCACGACCTGAAGGATCTGTTTTAGCCACTGGGCGCAGCATGCAGCGCCCCTACGCAATAGGCCGTATTTAATGTAGGGGTTCAGCATGCTGAACCCTGTTTTTTTCTCTCAAGTTTCCCCCGTTTTTGCCGATAACCAAGACAGGCTGAGTGAACGGCTCAGCAGATTAATTGACTCCTGTGGGCCACCGGCGCCGCAGCAAAAGGAATTTTTATGTCCAATAGCTTAATCAATACCGCGATGAGCGGGCTGAATGCGGCTCAGGTGGCGCTCAGCACCGTCAGTAACAACATTTCTAACTACAACGTGGCGGGCTATAACCGACAGACTGCGATCCTGGCGCAGAACGGCGGTATGAGTACCATGAGCGGCTTCATTGGCAACGGCGTCACCGTGACCAGCGTTAACCGCGAGTACAACCAGTTCATCACCAATCAGTTGCGCGGAGCCCAGAGCCAGGCCGGGGCACAGAACGCCTACTTCGAGAAAATCTCGCAGATCGATAACCTGCTGGCGAGCAAAACCAATACCTTGTCGACCAACATGCAGGATTTCTTCAGCAACCTGGAGAACCTGGTCAGCAACGCCGGCGATGACGCCGCGCGCCAAACGGTGCTGGGCAAGGCCAATGGGCTGGTCAATCAGTTCAACAACACCGACAAATACCTGCGCGATATGGACAGCGGCGTTAACCAACAGCTCAGCGACAGCGCTAACCAGATCAACAGTTACAGCCAGCAAATCGCCAAACTGAACGATGAAATTACCCGCCTGCGCGGCAGCGGCGGTGAGCCGAATGCCTTGCTCGATCAGCGCGACCAACTGGTGACTGAGTTAAACCAGGTAGTGGGCGTGCAGGTGATGCAGCAAGACGGCGACGCTTATACAGTGTCTTTCGCCAACGGTCTGACGCTGGTGCAGGGGAGCAATGCCTACCAGGTGGAGGCAGTGCCCTCCAGCGGCGATCCTTCTCGCCTGACTATCGGCTATAACCGTGGCAACGGCGTCAGCGAAGTGCCGGAAGGGCAAATTACCAGCGGCAGCGTCAGTGGCGTACTGAAGTTCCGCAGCGAATCGCTGGATAGCGCACGCAACCAGTTGGGGCAATTGGCCCTGGCGATGGCGGACAGCTTTAACCAGCAGCACCGTGCCGGGTTCGATCTCAACGGCGACGCCGGCACAGATTTCTTCAGCTTCGGTGGTGGGCGCGTGGTGGATAACAGCCGCAATGCCGGCGATGCGGCGCTGTCGGTGTCCTACACCGATACCAGCAAGGTGAAGGCCAACGATTACCGGGTGGAGTTCGACGGCAGCAACTGGCAGGTCAGCCGCCTGCCGGACAACGTCAAGGTCAACGCCACGGCGGGCGTCGATGCCACCACCGGCAAACCGACGCTGAGCTTTGACGGCCTGAAGGTCGATATCGACGGCACGGCACAAAAGAACGACAGCTTTACCGTGAAACCGGTCAGCGACGTGGCGGGCAGCCTGAAAGTCGCCATTACCGACTCGGCGAACATTGCCGCTGCCGGCAAAGACGACAGCGGTCGCGGCGATAACGAAAACGCCAAAAAGCTGCTCGACCTGCAGACCAAAAAGTTGGTCGACGGCAAAGCCACCTTCAGCGGCGCCTATGCCAGCATGGTGAGCAGCGTCGGCAACCAGACGGCATCGGCCAAGGTTTCGGCGACCTCTCAGGCCAATATCGTCAAGCAGCTGACCATTCAGCAGCAGTCGATCTCCGGCGTCAACCTGGACGAAGAGTACGGCGAACTGCTGCGTTTTCAGCAATATTACCTGGCCAATGCACAGGTCATTCAAACCGCCAGCTCAATGTTTGACGCGCTGCTGAATATCCGTTGATTTCCACTTTGACCGGAGCCCCGACGGCTTCGGTCGCTGATTTTGAGGAACCTGCACCATGCGCATGAGCACCAGCATGATGTACCAACAGAACATGTCCGGCATTACCGGCAACCAGTCGCTGTTTATGAAAGCCGCCGAGCAGCTCTCCACCGGCAAGAAAGTCAGCAATCCATCCGACGATCCCCTGGCGGCTTCGCAGGCGGTGATGCTGGCTCAATCGCAGTCGGAAAACACCCAGTACGCTTTGGCGCGTACCTTTGCCCGTCAAAGCGTGTCGATGGAAGAGACGGTGCTGTCCGGCGTGACCAGTACCATCTCCGATATGAAAGCGCTGATCGTCAGCGCCGGCGGCACCAAAAGCGACGACGACCGCGATTCTCTGGCGACCCAGTTGCAGGGCTTGAAAGATCAACTGCTCAACCAGGCCAACAGCACCGACGGCAACGGCCGCTATATGTTTGGCGGCTTTGTGAACGACAAGCCCCCGTTTGAAGACAAGGGCGGATCGGTCAGCTATGTCGGCGGTAATACGCCGGTCGAGCAGAAAGTGGATGCCAACCGCACCATGACCATTGGGCATACCGGCGATAAGGTCTTCATGGCATTGACCAGCAACCCGAAGCCGGAGCCGGATGGCAGCGCCTCTGTCGCTAACGTGTTTGAAAGCATTGATATCGCGCTGAAGGCGTTGAAAACACCGCAGAAGGATGCGGATGATGCCACCAAGCAGCAGGTGAACGATGCGCTGGCCAAAGCCAACCGCGGCCTGGACAACTCTTATAACAGAGTGCTTAGCGTGCGCGCGGAGCTGGGCAGCCAACTGCAGGAAATGGATACGCTGGACAGTATCGGCAAGGACCGCGACATGATCAACAAAACGCAAATGAGCGCGCTGGTTGATGCCGATCTGGCCGAGTCGATTTCCAGCTATTTCATGCAGCAGGCGGCCTTACAGGCGTCATACAAAACCTTCGGGGATATGCAGGGGATGTCGCTGTTCCAGCTGAATCGCTAATCCCCTTTGTTACTCGGGCAGATAAATTCACTCCGATATGGTTGATGCGGGCGCAGCATGCAGCGCCCCTACGTTAGCCGGGGATGGAGGAGCGTGAGCCTGGCTGCAACTCGAAATCCATAGGACAGGGGAATAGGCCGTTTTTGGCCTGCCGTGGAGTTGAAGTCATGGCGGGTAATCTCTTTGGGTGTGCTTAGAAGACGTTATTGCTGCGTAGCAGCGGTAGGGAATTCTTGAAACCGGGCGCACTTGTTTGGCACGTCACGCTTCCCCCACACAGGTTTGGCGTGACGTGCCTTTTTTTCGGCTATCCGAAATTATGTGCGCTTATATCTGCCTGAATTTAACGGCGCGAAGCGTTAGAATATTCAATGATGAGTGCAGAGATAAGAACGAAAATTATATATTTTTCGGGGAAATAACCACGTGGTTATTTTTTCTTTTTTACCACAAGCCATTTTTCACCACTGGGCGAGGGCGATAAGGCAATCTGAGAACGGTTGGTTGCCCAGTGTGCCAGACCTAGTGCTCTGCGCGCTCTTCGGTTGGTTTTAGCTTTCATTTTTATATTCCTTATTAGTAGGGTAAGTAATGATTTCGTGAGGAATAAATACACCTCCTTCGCTAGCATTTTTTTAAATCCCGACGGATGTCTGAAATATATTTTTATTCTCACGCCACCTGTTTTTTACAGTGAATTCCACTCCTTATTTGTTGAATTTATTTTTTATATTTTTTATTTGATAAGGACATTCTAGGGTGGGTATTTTATTATTCAAGCCAATAAGATTAATTGAAGGCAAATAGTGATAATTTGCTTTTTCCAATTTTTTATACTGAGAAAGGGAATTTGTTGCCACTTTATCCGGCGTGAAGCGGCCGTTAAGCCGCACCGTGAGGGTAACGCTAGGGGGTCATGCTGCCGACGACATCGGCCAGACGATCGAAGAACTCGCCAAACAGGTGCTCACAAAACGGCGCCAGCATCGGCATCATCATGCCGATGGTCATAATGCCAATGGTCATGGTCACCGGGAAACCGATGACGAACACCGACAGCTGCGGTGTCATGCGGTTAAGCAGGCCGAGCGCCATGTTCAGCGTCAGCAACAGGCAAATTAACGGCAGTGCCAGCATCATGCCATTGATGAAAATCAGTGACCCGGCCTGGGTCAAGGCGAGAAAACCATTGCCGTTCAGCGGCTCGGCTTGGATCGGCAGGGTATGGAAGCTGTCCACCAACAAAGAAATCAGCCACAGATGGCCATTGAAACTGAGGAACAGCAGCATCGCCAGCAGGTTGAGCAGCCGTGCCAACACCGGCATGTTAGGTCCACCGCTGGGGTCGAAGAAGGTGGCGAACGACAGCCCCATCTGCATGCCGATCACTTCGCCGGCCAGGCGTATCGCCGCGAAGGCGAACTGCATGGTCAGGCCCAGCGCCACACCGATCAGGATTTGCTGGGCCGCCAGCCACAAGCCGGCCGCGGAGAAAATAGGCACGGTGCTGGTGGGCAGTCCGGGAGCAATCAGTATGACGATCAGCCCGCCGAGGCCAATTTTCACCTTCTTGCTGATCTGCTTTTCGCTGAACACCGGCGCGGTGCTGATCAGCGCCAGAATGCGCAGCAGCGGCCAGAAATATTGGCTGAGCCACACGCCGAACTGTGCGCTGTCAAATGTGAGCATGGTTAACCAATCAGGTTCGGCAGGTTAGTGAACAGCGTACGCATATAGTCCAGCAGCAGGTTCAGCATCCACGGCCCGGCAATCACGATGGTCGCGACCACCGCCAGGATTTTGGGAATGAACGACAGCGTCATTTCGTTGATTTGGGTCGCGGCCTGCAGCAGGCTGACCACCAGGCCGCTGACCAGCGCGGCGAGCAACAGCGGTGCGGCCAGGGCCAACGCCACTTTCATCGCCTCGGTGCCCAGCGCCATAACCGATTCGGGTGTCATTATGGATCCCTCAGTGGCGGCAGGTATGCCGCGAATTACGAATAGAAACTTTGCGCCAGCGAACCCAGCAGCAGTTGCCAGCCGTCCACCAGAACAAACAGCATCAGCTTGAAGGGCAACGAGATGGTTGCCGGTGGCACCATCATCATCCCCAGCGCCATCAACACGCTGGCGACCACCAGATCGATAATCAGGAACGGAATAAACACCGTGAAGCCGATTTGGAACGCGGTTTTCAGTTCGCTGGTGACGTAGGCAGGCAGCAGGATGCGCATCGGCACTGCTTCCGGCCCGGCCAGCGGCGGCTGGTTGGCGAGCTTGACATACAGCGCCAGATCGGTCTCACGCGTTTGGCGCAGCATAAACTCGCGCAACGGTTGTGAACCTTTATCCAGCGCGATATCCAGGCTGATTTTGTCCTGACTGAATGGCAAGTAAGCGTCCTGATAAACCTTGTCGAACACCGGCGACATAATGAAAAAGGTCAGGAACAGCGCCAGGCCCAGCATCACCTGGTTGGGTGGGGCAGAGGGGGTGCCGAGGGCATTACGCAGCAACCCCAGCACGATAATGATGCGGGTGAAGCTGGTCATCATCAGCAGCATCGCCGGCAGGAAGCTGAGTGAGGTCAGCAGCACCAGGGTTTGCACCGGCAGCGACCAGCTTTGGCCACCGTTGGCCAGCGGCTGGCTGATCAGACCGGGCAATTGCGCCAACGCCGCAGGGCTGATCAACAACAGGGCGGTGGCTAGAATGCCAAGGCATTTTTGGCCTCGCCCACGGGCGGCGACACAGGGAACGAGGGATTTCATGCCGATTTTTCCGGACGTTTGAGAACTTTTTGCATCAGTTGGCGAAAATCCGCCGGCGTGGTCACAGCGGCGGCGTCGGTGTCCTGCGCCGGGGCGGGCAGGCTATGCAGCGGGGTGATTTGCTGGGCGGTGACGCCCAGCACCAGCAAGGTGTTATCCACTTCGATCACCACCACGCGCTCGCGTTGCCCGACCTGACAGCTGGCGCGCAGGTTGAGCAGTTTACTGTTGCGTGCCTGCGGGGCAAAGCCCAGGCGCCGGAACAGCCAGCCGGCCAGCAGGATCAGCAGCAAAATGCCGCCGAGTGCGCTGCTGACCTGCGTCAGCACTGAACCGGCCGGCAGTGCCGGCTCGGTGGATTGCAAGGTGCCCACGGTGGGTGCGGCGGCGCTTGGGTTCATCAGCGGCTCAGGCGGCGCATGCGCTCGGAAGGGGTGATGATATCGGTAATGCGCACGCCGAATTTGTCGGCGACCACCACCACCTCGCCCTGGGCGATCAGATAACCGTTGATCATAATATCCAGCGGTTCACCCGCCAGCCCATCCAACGCCACAACGGAGCCCTGCGACAGGCGCAGCAGTTCCTTGATGGTCATCTTGGTGCGGCCCAGTTCAACGGTCAATTTGACCGGGATGTCGAGGATCAGATCGATATCCTGCAGGCTGCCGCTGGTATCCTGCGGCTCCAGCGATTTGAACACCGCATCGCTGGCAGACGTCTTTTCGGTTGCTTGCTGTTCGTTAAACGCATCAGCCCACAGATCGTCCACGGATTCCTTTCCTTCGCCAGACGGTTGCTTAGGATCACTCATTTGGGCTGTTCCTCACTCAGAGCATTCAAAATAGGGTTAATCAAATGTTCAACACGCAGGGCGTACTGCCCGTTTAACGTGCCGTATTGGCTGGTCAAAACCGGCACGCCGTCGACGTGGGCGATAAGGCGATCCGGTTTATCAATCGGTAATACATCTCCCGGCTGCAGCTTCAGGATTTTTGACAGGCGCATCGGGATATCGACGAAGTTGGCAATCAGCTCCAGCTCGGAATGTTGCACCTGCTTCACCAGCGTTTCACGCCAGTGGCTGTCTTCCTGCCGCGAATTTTCCAACGGTGGGTTGGTCAGCAGTTCGCGCAGCGGTTCGATCATGGCAAACGGAATGCAGATGTTGAACTCACCGCTCAGCGCGCCAATTTCCACCTGGAAAGGCGTGGTGACCACGATGTCGTTTGGCGACGTGGTGATATTGGTGAACTTCACCTGCATTTCAGCACGCACGTATTCCACGTTGATCTTGTAAATTGCGCTCCAGGCGTCGCCGTAGGCGTCCAGCGCCAGCCGCAGCATGCGCTTGATCACCCGCTGTTCGGTCGGCGTGAATTCGCGGCCTTCCACTTTGGTGGGAAAACGACCGTCGCCCCCGAACAGGTTATCTACGGCGATAAACACCAGGCTCGGCGCAAACACGAACAGCGCGGTACCGCGCAGCGGGTTCAGGTGCACCAGGTTCAGGTTGGTGGGCACCGGCAGGTTGCGCGCAAATTCGTGGTACGGCTGGATCTTGATCGGGCCAACGGTAATGTCCGGGCTGCGGCGCAGCAGGTTGAATAACCCCATGCGGAACTGCCGGGCAAAACGTTCGTTGATGATTTCCAGCGCGTGCAGCCGTTCGCGCACCACTCGGCGCTGGGTGGTCGGATCGTACGGCTTGACCTCGCTCTCATTGAGGGCAACCGCTTCGGGTTCATCACCCGCGCTGTCGCCGTTGAGCAAGGCGTCGATCTCTGCCTGTGAAAGAATGCTGTCGCCCATAGTGATTACCGCAATATGAAGGCAGTGAACAGCACGTCGCTGACCACCTGCTTCGGTTGTCCCTTAACCAGCGGCGGGCTAAGCACGTCCTTAATCTGCGCCACCAGTTGCTGCTTTCCTTGTTCACTGCTCAACTGGCCCGCTTCCTGACGGGACAGCAGCATCAGCAGACGGCTGCGCACCTCCGGCAGGAAATCATTCAGTTGGCGGCGGGTACTTTCATCCGGCAAGCGTAACGTCAGGCCGATATACAACACGCGATCCGGGTTGTTATCGGGCGTCATCAGATTGACGGTAAAGGTGTCCAGCGGCATAAACACCGGTGCGGCCGGGGGAAGTTCTTTGGCTGCGGGCTGCGCGCCCTCCTGGTGCTGTTTGAGCTGCCACCAGCTGTAGCCGGCCGCGCCGCAGGCGACGAGGGTTATCAGCACCAGCAGAATGACCAGAAGGGAGCGTTTTGGTGCTGCCGGTAGGGTATTTTGAGACATAGATAAATCAAATTCCTGTTGTTATACCCGTCGTCTTTCAAGCTGCAGCGTTGTTCCCTGCACTCACTCCCCCCAGTCACTTACTAGAGTAAGCTCCTGGGGATGAGTGAGCTGGGCGCCTAGCTGCAACTTGAAATCCATAGGGTATATGCCCTTCATTTTTCAAGCTGCAACCTAAGATCTCGCGGGTATATAGCGCGTGTAAAAGCCGCACGCATGACATAATTTACCCAAAATATTTGGAGTTGCATCGCGCCGGCAAGTTTGTAAGTTCCCAGCAGCATAGATAACTATATGGCCGGGGCGCGCAAATGCAGCTTCAAGTATGAAGGGTAGCGGTATTATCGCGCCTATTCCGGCACGCAATAGCCAGAATAGGCAGAGAAAAGCGTTCCAGCTTGGGCGTTTGCGGCCACTCAGGCGAAAATATCAACGCCGCTGACGGCGCGGGCCATCGCCTGCAATTCCGGCGGCGCGCTGTGGGCATCGGCGGACAAATCGCCGTCACCCTGACGCTCGCGATAATCCGGGCGACCCTGCTGCCCGCCGCTGTGCTGCTGCGCCTGTTGCCACTGCGGCATCTGGTCGCCGCCCACGCTGCTTTGTCCCAAATTGATGCCATTCTCAGCCAGCGCATGACGCAGCTGCGGCATCGCCGCTTCTACGGCGGCACGGACCTGGCCATGTGCCGAGGCAATGTGCAGCTGCGCCTGGTTGTCATCCAGCTTGAGGGTGATCTGTAACGCCCCCAGTTCCTGCGGATGCAGACGCAGCTCGGCGCTTTGCTGACCGTTGCGATGGAACATCAGTACCTGTTGGTTCAACGCCTGCTGCCACTCCGGGCTGCCCAACTGGGCGTTTAGCTGTGGCGTAGGCGGGGCAGTGACCAACGCAGCGGTTGGCGCTGCCGCGATAGTCGGGCTGGAGACCGGTGGGGCGATCAGGGAGGCATTCGGCGTTGGCGATTGGCTATCTGCGCCAAGCTTCAACGCCGCGGCATCCGGTTTTTCGTGCGCAACTGCAATTTGCTGTGGGCTGCCGGCACGGCTTTCACTGCCGAGAGACGCTGGGGTTACCGGCGTTGGCGCCTTTTGCGTGTCCGTTACCTCAGTCTGGCGCCCCAGCGAAGCGCCGGGGAGCGTTGCAGGCTGAGGAGTATCTTGATCGCCTTGAAGGCTCAGTTCCGCCGCGCCGCTACCTGCATCAGGCATTGCTGGGGGAATGGCGATTGGCAGCATGGCGAACAGCGCTTGCAGCGTAGCGGCGTCGATCTCACCGGCAGGCCGCAGCGCGGCGTCGTGCGACGGTTGCTCCAACGTCGGCTCTTCGCCATTGCTGATGGCGGCTGGCTGGCCTTGCGTTAACAGCGAAGGCGCCAACAACCCATCGCGCTCGCCGAATGCGGCCAGTAACTGCGTCAGTTGGTTGCGGCTCAGCGGCGCAGAGTCTTCTTCTGCGCTTAACGCCATCGGTGACGGCTTGCCTGCGGACTTGTCGGCCGGCAGCACGCGGGCGCCAAGCAGTTGAGCAAAAGCGGAAGAGAGCGATGACTCATCCAGCGGCAGCTGCGCGTCCGGCAACAGGCCGGGATCGCCCGGTAGCGACGGGCCCGGCAAAGCGTTCAGGTTCATTGATGTATATTCCTTTGTGCACTGCGTTGAGCGAACTCATCCATCAGTTTTTGATCCCGTTTGTTTTCCAACTGCAACTCCGCGCTCTGGGCTCGGGTATGCAGGGTTTCGAAAGCGTTCAGCCGTTGCTGTTTGTCCTGCCATTGTTTCATCGCGTGGTCCACTTTCTCTCCCCACTGCGTCAACTGCTGGCGGTGCTGGGCGATCGCCTGTTCAAGCGTGCCGATAAACTGCTGGTAGTTCTGCCAATTAGACGATTCCATACCGCCGCTCAGTTGATTATTCAGCTTCTGACGGTATTCATCCTGATAGTTGAGCAGCATGGAAAGTTGCTGTTCAGCGGCTTGCTGAGCTTTGCGCACCTGGCCCAGTTGGCGAGTCGCCTGTTCTACTGCATCCTGCGCCAGGTCGCGCAGGGTAATCAGGGGGGACTGTGGTTTCATCGGGTTTGCGCCTTTGGTGACGTTAAACGATCAACTGCTGTAACTGCTGGCAGGCGTCCTGGTAGCCGCTGCGCTCGAAAATGCCCTGCTGCAGATAGGCTTCCATCTGCGGATATAACGTCATGGCTTTATCCAGCAGCGGGTCGCTGCCTGCGACGTAAGCGCCGACGCTGATCAAATCGCGGTTGCGTTGGTAGCTGGCCAACATCTGTTTGAAGTTACGCACCCGACGATAGTGCTCTTCGTCGATCAGCGAGGTCATGGCGCGGCTGATGGAGGCTTCAATGTCGATGGCCGGGTAGTGACCGGCTTCCGCCAGGCGCCGTGACAGCACCACGTGGCCGTCGAGGATGGCGCGAGCCGAATCGGCGATCGGATCCTGTTGGTCGTCGCCCTCGGTCAACACGGTATAAAAGGCGGTAATCGACCCGCCGCCGCTGATGCCGTTGCCCGCACGTTCGACCAGTGCCGGCAGCTTGGCGAAAACGGAGGGCGGGTAGCCTTTGGTGGCCGGCGGCTCGCCGATGGCGAGGGCTATCTCTCGTTGTGCCATGGCGTAGCGTGTCAGTGAATCCATGATCAACAGCACGTGCTGACCGCGATCGCGGAAATCTTCAGCGATGCGTGTGGCGTAGGCCGCACCCTGCATGCGCAGCAGCGGCGAGACGTCCGCCGGCGCGGCGATCACCACCGAACGCGCCCGGCCTTCGGGGCCGAGGATGTTTTCGATAAAGTCTTTCACCTCACGGCCACGTTCGCCGATCAGACCGACGACAATCACGTCGGCCTGGGTGTAACGCGCCATCATGCCCAACAGCACGCTTTTACCGACGCCGGAACCGGCAAATAGCCCCATGCGCTGACCGCGACCGACGGTCAACAGGCCGTTGATGGTTCGCACGCCGACGTCCAGTACCTGTTCGATCGGCGTACGCTGCAGCGGGTTGAATGGCGCGGTGATCAGCGGTGCACGATAGCCGGTTTCCGGTGCAGGCAGGCCGTCGAGCGGCTTGGCGCTGCCGTCCAGTACCCGCCCCAGCAGGGCCGGACCGAGCGGCAGTTGCTTACTGGCGCTTTGGCCTTCCGGCGAGATGCGGGCGTAAACCCGGGCGCCGGGCACGATGCCTTCCACTTCTTCCAGCGGCATCAGAAACAGCCGCTGGCCGTTAAAACCGACCACTTCGCTTTCTACTTCCTGGACCTCACCGGCGTCGTGACGCTCGATCAGGCAGGTGGCACCGATCGGCAGCTGTAGCCCGGTGGCTTCCAGCACCAAACCGGTGGCGCGGGTCAGGCGGCCGTAGCGGCGTACCGTCGGGGCGTGTGCGATGCGTTTTTCCAGCGCATCCAGTGAGGTCAGCCAGCGGCCGAGGCGCAGGGTCATTACACGTCTCCCGGAGCGGCCAGGCGGCAGAGCTCATGCCAACGGGTTGCCAGGCTGGCATCAAGATCGCCTTCGTCGGCGCTGACCTTGCAGCCGCCAGGGTGCAACTGACCGTCCGCCAGCAACCGCCAGCCGTGCAGGCTGAGCGTGGCACCCAACTGTTGCTCGATTCGCTGATAGTCGTCCGGGTGCACGCGCAGCTGCGGCTTGCCGCTGAACATCGGCTCCTGCTGGATCAACTGTTGGATCTGCGCCAGCAGGGCAGTGCCGTCGCACACTGGCGGTTGGCCCAGCACCTGTTTGGCGGCCGTCAGGGCCAGCTGCATCAGGCGCGAGGCAATCACGCTGTCGAGGGCGTCCAGCGTGTGCTGGAATTCCGTCACCAGATGCTGCCAGTGTGCGGTCAGCGGCTGCTGCTGTTGCTGAGCTTCCAGCAAGCCCTGTTGGCGACCCTCTTCCATGCCGGCCTGGAACCCGGCGTCGTAGCCTTTTTGCTGGCCGTCCGCATAGCCCAGTTGCTGGCCCTGCTGCTCCGCCTGCAGGCGGAGCTGGGTGAGCTGCTGTTCCCGAACCAGGCTGTCGTCCAGCGATGCGCCGTCGGTGATTTCCACCGGCAGCGGCAGCGGGTCGAGCACCGGTTTGGGCTCGTTGAGATCGTTGAGCGACCAGGGCTGCCAGGGCAGGGTATTAATGCGATCAGACATAGGTGTCCTCGCCACCGCCGATAATCATTTCGCCACTCTCGGCCAAACGACGGACGACCAGCAGGATAGCCTTCTGCTCGTTCTCCACCTGCGACATGCGCACCGGGCCACGGTTGGCCAGATCGTCGCGCAGGATGTCTGCGGCGCGTTGCGACATGTTTTTGAGGAACTTCTCGCGCAGCGGCTGTTCCGCGCCTTTGAGCGCCACCAGCAAGGATTCGCCTTCCACTTCCTGCAACAGGCGCTGGATGCTGCGATCGTCGACTTCCACCAGGTTCTCGAACAGGAACATCTCGTCGATGATCTTCTGTGCCAGCTCGCCGTCGTATTCGCGCATGGCGTCGATAACCGCCTCTTCCTGCTGCGTTTTCATCAGGTTGATGATCTCGGCTGCGGTACGTACGCCGCCCATTTTGCTGCGCTTGAGGTTCTGGCCGTCGAGCAGGTTGTTGAGCACTTCGGTCAGTTCCGCCAGCGCCGCCGGCTGCACGCCGCCGAAGGTGGCGATACGCAACATCACGTCGTTGCGCAGCCGTTCGTCGAACAGCGCCAGAATATCCGCAGCCTGGCCACGCTTGAGGTGCACCAGGATGGTGGCGATGATCTGCGGATGCTCGTCGCGGATCAGATCGGCGGCGCTCATTGGCTCCATAAAGTTGAGCGTTTCCATGCCGGTGGTGGTCTCGCGGGATTCGAGAATATCCTCCAGCAGGCTGGCGGCACGTTCTTCGCCCAACGCCTTGACCAGCACCGAACGCAGGTAGTCGCTGGCGTTGACGCTCAGCGCAGCATACTGTTCGGCGTCGTCTTCGAACTCACGCAGTATTTCATTGAGCTGCTTGTGCGACACCTGGCTCATGCTGGCCATGGTGCCACTCAACTGCTGCACTTCACGCGAGGAGAGGTGCTTGAATACCTCGGCGGCGCGATCTTCGCCTAGCGTCATCAGCAGGATGGCGCTTTTTTCGGTTCCGGTCAGACTCATAGTTCGTTACTCATCCATTGGCGGATTACCAGAGCGACCACGCGTGGGTCTTTATCAGCCAAATCGCGGATCCGCTGGCTCTGGACTTCTGCACTGACGCGCTGCTGGGATTTCCTGTGCTGCGCCAGCTCCTCATTGCTGGGTTTGCTGCTGTCGGCCGGTTTGGCCATCGGCGTTGCGGCGGCGGCGAGCGCAGCCTTTTGTACCGCCTGACGGTTTTGCAGTTGCGGACGCACCAGTTTGCGCCACAGTACCCAGGCGACCAGCAGGATCAGCAGGTAGCGGCCGGCGTCGATCAGACGATCGATAAACGACTGGCTTTGCCAGAACGGCAGCTCGCCCCCGGTGATTTCGTTATCGGTAAACGGCGTGTTGACCACGTTGAGGGTATCGCCACGGGCGCTGGAGAAGCCCATCGACTCACGCGCCAGCGATTCGATCTGAGCCAACTGCTCTTTGCTCATCGGCAGCGGTTTGCCGTCCTTATCAGTGCCGCGATAGTTGATGACCACCGCGACCGACAGCCGCTGTACCGTCCCGGCTTTATGCTGGGTATGGCGAATGGTGCGATCGACCTCATAGTTGGTGGTTTCATCGCGGCGCGAGTTTTGCGGCCCGCTGCCCTTGGCTGCGGAACTGCGCGCCGTGGCCGTATCGGTTTTAGCCGCATCGGCATTAGTGCCGGCGGTGGCCGGTTGGGAGGTTTCAATCGGGGCGGCAGCCGGCGCGCTCGGCTGATTGGACAGTGCACCCGGCACGCCACCGACCAGTGGCCCACCAATTTGATCGCTTTGGCTCATTTGCTGTGAGCGTACGGCGGCCTTATTCGGCGCTTGGTTAGGCTGGTACTCTTCGTCGGTTTGCTCGCGGGTGGAGAAGTCGATCTGCGCGGTGACCTGGGCGCGCACGTTGGCGCTGCCGACCATCGGGGCCAAAATCGCTTCGATACGGCGCTGGTAGCGGCTTTCCACTTCGCTGGCGTACTTAAGCTGTGCGGCGTTCAGATCGCGTCCGGTGCCGTCGGACTGGGTCAGCAGGCGCCCGGCCTGATCGACCACCGTCACGTTGCCCGGCGGTAAACCGGCTACGCTGCTCGAGACCATATAAACGATGGCGTTGATCTGGCCGTCATCCAGAGCCCGACCCGGTTGCAACGTCAGGGTCACGGAAGCGGAAGGGGATTTTTGCTCGCGGACAAACAGCGAAGGCTTGGGCAGAGCCAAATGCACCCGGGCGTTTTGTACCGGCCCCAGTGATTCGATGGTACGGGACAATTCACCTTCCAGCGCGCGCTGATAGTTGATTTGCTCGCTGAATTGGCTGATACCGAATTTTTCCTGATCCAGCAGTTCAAAGCCCACGGCGCCGCCTTTAGGCAGGCCGAGCTGCGCCAAACGCAGGCGGGTTTCATGCACTTTTTCGGCCGGGATCAGCAACGCTGCGCCGTTTTCGGCAAAGCGGTAGGGGATATTCATCTGCGTCAGCTGGGTGACGATGGCGCCGCCGTCGCGATCGTTAATGTTGCTGTACAGCACGCGGTAGTTCGGACTTTTCACCCATAACAGCAGCGCGACCACGATGGCGATGGCTGCGGAGGCCGCAATCAGCAGCGGGACTTTTGGGTTGGCGCGCAGACGGTTCCACATGGCCAGCAGGCCATTATCGCGGCTTTCGGTAGCGGAGATTGAAGCATTCATTTTAGCCCGAGTCCTTCAATGACGCTCAGGATCCGGTGCGGGCCACGGCGTAGCTCCCTGCCAGGCTGATGAACGGTGTGGTTAGCGTTGTGTGACAAAACAGACTCCCTGATACACATATAAATATACCCTATGCCTTTCAAGTTGCTGCCAGGCGACCCGCTCGCTCATCCCTCGGTCTTGTAGGGGCGCAGCATGCAGCGCCTGAGTTAATCGGGGCGAATTTATTCGCCCCCTACAGTCCTTGGGATAAGCCCGGGCAGACAACAACGCTGCAACTTGAAAAGCGACGGGTATAGCGGCGCTCCCATTTCTGGGCATGGTATTATTCGCCCTTGGGGCCGATTTCGATGGCCCGATAAGCCGGGTTTTTTGCAGTTAATTAGCCGCTTTAGGATGAAAATGCTGTGTTAGGGTGTTCAGCATCAAAGTAGTGCCTGATGCAACAACGTCCGGCAACAGCGTTTTTATTGAGGTCATAATGGCAATTCAGGGTATTGAAGGGGTTTTGCAGCAGTTGCAGGCCACGGCGATTCAGGCAGGGCAGATGGGGCAAGGCGCATCCGCGCAAGGCGTCAGTTTTGCCAGTGAGTTGAAGGCGGCGATCGGCAAGATCAGCGATACCCAGCAGGCTGCACGCAAGCAGGCACAGGATTTCGAAGTCGGTGCGCCGGGCATCAGCCTGAATGACGTGATGGTCGATCTGCAAAAGTCGTCCATCTCGCTGCAGTTAGGGGTACAGGTGCGTAATAAGCTGGTTTCTGCTTATCAAGAAGTAATGAATATGCCGGTGTGATAAGACTGGCCTCGTACCCGAGGCCAGAATGAGACGGGCCTGCGTTTCAGGAGAGCAGTTCAACAATTTGATGACGCGCAGCTGCCAGGCCGCTGTCCCGGCCATGAGGTTTCATATCCAGGCCTTCGGCATACACGAATTGCACTTCCTTGATGCCCATCAAACCCAGCACTGAACGCAGGTAGGGGGTGACCGCATCGGTTTCACTGCCGACGTGTACGCCGCCACGCGAACTGAACACCAGGGCGCGCACGTCCTCCACCAGCCCCATCGGGTAGGTCGCGGTATAGTTGAACGTCACTCGCGCCCGCGCCACCAAATCAAACCAATTCTTCAGATGCGTCGGCACGTTGTGGTTGTACATTGGCGCACCTATCACCAGCAGATCGCTGGCTTTGAGCTCGGCGATTAATTGGTCGGAAAGCGCCAGCACCGCTCTGGCCCGCTGGCTTGGGTTTTCACCGCCGCGTAAAGCGCTGAACAGTTCGGCGTCCAGCACCGGCAGGTTAAGATCCACCAGGTCACGCACCACAACATTATCCTGTAACCCTCGGACGCGGCGTTCGCTCAAAAAGATGTCGATCAGCCCATTGGTGTGGGATTGGTCGCCCATGATGCTGGATTTAAGTACCAATATTGAGTGCATAAAATTTTCCTTATGATCGTGTTGGACAGCCGTGCGGCAGCCGTTTCGCCGCGGTGGCATTCGAGATAATGCATGTTAGCATTGCTGAATATTCACCAGTGGTGATAGTTTTTCACATCATTGATTCCTGTGTGGACGCAATCGAATGCGAAGTGAACTGAGCGGAATACCGATATTCGTTGCCGTGGCGGAAGCCGGCAGCTTTGCCAATGCCGCAGAAAAACTGCATCTGACCCGTTCCGCCGTCAGCAAAATCATTTCGCGGCTGGAACAGCGGCTCGGGGTGATGCTGTTTGTGCGGACTACGCGCAGCCAAAGCCTGACGGATGAAGGGGTGCTGTTCTATGAGCACTGTCGGCAGGCGTTGGCGACCATCAACAGCGCTGAAACCTTGTTGGAGAGCGGTAAGGTCCAGGCCAGCGGGCGGCTGCGGGTGTCGATGCCGGTACTGTTCGGCCACCTGTGCATTGCGCCGCTGCTGACGGAATTGGCGTTACAGCACCCGCAGCTGACGCTGGAACTTTCCTTCAGCGATCGAACGGTGGATTTGATTGAAGAGGGGTTCGATCTGGCCATTCGTATCGGCGATTTGCCCGACAGCAGCAGCCTGATTGGTCGACGGCTCGGCCAGCACGGCATGACATTCTGTGCGTCACCGGCCTATTTACAGCGTTGCGGTGAGCCGCACTCGCTGCAGGAACTTGGCCAGCATCAGGCGGTAGGCTACTTGCGCGCCGGTATCGTCCAGAAGTGGCAACTCAGGGATGCCGATGGCAGCCAACAGGAGATACGGCCAGCGGCCAGGATCCTGATGGACGATATGCAAGCCATCACCAACGCCGCCGTCAGCGGGGCCGGCGTGGTTTGGCTGCCTTATTGGCTGGCCCGCGAACACCTTGTCGAGGGGCGGCTGGTGGCGCTGATGCGCGACTGCGCCAGCGTTGATTTTCCGGTTAACGCCGTCTGGCCTCGCCGCGCTTACCAGCCCTTGAAAATCAGGCTGGCGGTAGACCATTTGCTTGCGCGACTCCCGGCCCGATTGGCGCAGATTGCGCCTGCCGTTATCTAACGCTTGAAGTTGTTTTCATTGAGCGTTAATTCATACATATTGACGATGTTTTACATTCAAATTATTGATTTAAAATGGTTTATTTTATTTTTCATTTTTCCTGTGTTAGCTTTTCATTCCATAATGAAAGGGAGTTCACTGACTGGGTAGGTGATAATGGGAAAACTGAAATCAACTCAGATACTTGAAGATGCTATTGCCGAGGAGCTTCTGGAAAGAAGTAAATTGTATTTTGAATACCAAGCGGATCAGTACGCTGCGGCTTTAGATCGGATCAGAAAGTTGGAAGATAAGGGGCTGAAAGTCTTTGCCTCCCTGAGTGTCATCGTTACCGCTTTTATCTTGATTATCAGATTCACGGCCATGTTATTGCTGAATCAGAAGTTTGTTGTCCTTAACATCCTCACCTGTTTGGCTGGTGGTTTAACATTTTTTTGCCTCTGTAGCGCCTGGAGTTTTGTTTTCAGGGCTGTCTTGCTCAAAGATATCCCCAAACTGCCGACCCACCACCCAAAAATGGAAAGTGTTTTTCTTGATAATCCAAGAGACTCGACATACGTGGGGTTGGCAAAACATTACTCTAGGGCAACATTGAAAATCGAAGCGACACATGGCGAAAAAGCCAAGCTTATTGGGCTGTCATTCAGGGAAATGGCGTTTACGGCATGGGGATTTTTGGTCTTTGTGATACTTGTAGTAGCATTAGCGTTCTGCAACTCTGGAGAATGATATGGCCGTACAACATAAAATTATGGCTGCTGCCAATCCTGAGCGCTCTGACTTTGAAAAGGCGTCTCCGCGCTCTGAAGATGTCCGCACTTCTGCCGCTGCCATGGGGTATATCGGTAGACCGCGAGAAGCTCAAATTCCAGATCTTGAGATGAGCTTTGAAAGCCTTGATTCTCTGCTGAACAGGGAACGGCAGCTTAAGAGTTGACCCTAAACCCACCGCCGGTGGGTTTTTGCTTTTTAGCGAAAGGTAAGTATCGGCCCCGGATTCTGAGACGCACAGCTTTTTTGAAGCCGAGACAAGTGTCTGGCCGGGAACGTCAATCGCTGGAGTAGCAGGGCAGAAACCCCGGTTTAACTCACATTGCTGCACAGGATGCGGGGGTATAATTTCCGGGTTAAGGTTTTTCAATTACCGGATAAGAAAATGAGCAGCAAAAGTGAACGCAGATGGAAAGGGGTAAGTATTTTAATCCTGATCGTTCTGGTGGTATTAATAAGCGTTTTAATTAAGCAAAGCTAAAATAATCTGGGCCACGGCTGTGGCCTGCAGATTTATTTTCCCGCCAGCATCCGCATGGCGTCTTCTTCGTACGTCAGGCCCAGCAACCAGATGCCGAGTAGCAGCACCGCAAGGGAAAATAGCAGTTTTTCGTTGAGCATGGTTTATTCACTTCTGATGATCCGAACGCCCGCCGATGCTATCCCACCCGCCTGTTTTGCGCCAATATTGCCGGTATAAACCACAGTTTCATTGTTCAATGATTTAATTTACGCCGGCTGTCATCATTCCGGGGCTTGCATCATGCTGAAATGATCGGGGCGAATGGTCTGGGGTTCCATGGCCCGCTGATGTCCGCGAATGGCGGTGGGCGCAAAGCCGAAGCGTTTGCGAAAGCGCTCGGCAAACCGCGAAGCGCTTTCATACCCCACGTGCTGGGCGATCGCCGATATCGGCCAATCGGTAGATTGCAGCAGGGCCAGCGCGCTGCTCATGCGTACGTCGATCATTAGATTACGCAGCGCGGTATTTTCCGCCGACAGCTTACGTCGCAGCACCACCTCGCTCATTGACAAGGTTTCGGCGACTTCGGCCGCCGTCCAGATATTGTGCGGATCGGTGGCCAGACAGCGGCGTACCCGTTGGGTTAAATTCCTGGCTTCGTTATGAATAAAGCTGATATTGAATTGTTTTAACCACAGCAGAATTTCCAGCATTTTATGGCGGATGATGACCGTGGGGAAACGATGCTTGAGCGCCAGCGCCAGGCTGGTGGTCTCAAAACTGTGCATCAGCGCGCAGGGCAGATTGCATAATGCCATCACCGCGTCGAAGGGAGTCGGGGCCGTGCTTTCAACCTGGGGCGGCGGTACGGTGAGCAACTGCGGGTCGCAGGTCAATAGCTGACAGCTGAATACCCCGTCCTCAGAGAGTTCGTTGATAATATCCACGGTTTGGCCCCCATCGATAATCAACAGCTCGCCCGCATGAGCCACCACTTCACGCTGTTGCCAGCGTACGCGTTTGTGGCCTTGCTGCACCAGGTACAAGTGCGGTTGTTCAAAATAGACTGAAGGAAATAATAATTCAGTATGCTGAATGATGTGTGCCGATGCACCAATTCCTGGACAAAGATTAATTGTACGTTCCATCGATATTCATTTCGCAGCCATTATCTATGAATATCTTTACGCTTTGATTGGCGTTGGAGCAACATCTTTCCATAGGTTGTGAAACACAACAGCGTGTTTTATCTATCAAAAATCAATTTCCTGCTGAACAGAAAACGTCCGTGTCGGAGTGGTATTTATCCATTAAAGTGAGAGCAAGGCTCGAATTGCACATTTTCTCTAATTACCCAATATCTGAATAATTCAAATGGCATGGATTAATATTCTGACTTAACCGGGGAATAATAGTGCATGCTGCTATCTATTCCATTGTCGCCGTTATTGCTGCGAACTCATCTGATTTGTGGATCTCCCAGCAGCAGGGCGCGATCGTGAAACTGGCCGTAAGTACTGTTAACCACGTTTTGGCGCGTCGACTGGCCGATTAATTCTTTCAATTGATCCATACGTTGCTGCAGCAGACGTTTCAGCTCGGTCTCGTTGTCGAGGATTTGCTGCAGCTTATTGCGCAGCAATTCCTGTAACGCCATTGAGGGACCTGCCTGGCCGGTAAAGGCGGCGGTTCTTTCCACCGCCGTCACGTAGGACAGTTCCAGCTCGACCAGGTCTTCCCATCTTTCCGTCTGTGCCAGAACGATCATCTGGCTACTCAGGCTATACACCTGCTGATAGGCGGCTAACAGCTGTTGTTGACGTTCCATTACACGGCGTCCTGAGTGGGGTGATAGTTGGGGCCAATCTGGCGCCAGGCGTCAGCAATATTTTCCAGCAGCTTCACTACTTCGGAGATTGCCGCTTCATCATTGTGCAAATTGGCCTGCATCAGACGCCGTTTCATGTAGTCATACAGCGCCGCCAGGTTATCGGCCATTTCACCGCCCTGCTGGTGGTCGAGACCGCTTTTCAGGCCGTTATCGATAATATTGATGGCCTTTGACAGAGCCAGTCCTTTGCCGGCGATATCACCCTGATTCATCAGTATCCGTGCGCGTAACAGGGCGCTAAGCGCCCCGTCGAACAGCATCACGATTAACTGGTGCGGGCTGGCGCTCATTACGCCACTTTCCAGACTGACCTGGGCGTAGGCCTGAGTTCCGCTACGGTTATACATGTGATTTTTTACCTGGTTAAAAAGTTCTTACTTGAACTGTTGTTTTAAATAATCACCGGTGCCACTCAGCTTGGACATCATGGTATCCAGTTGGACGAATTGTTGTTTATAGCGATCGATAGTGCTTTGAATGCTGGCCGTCACGGTGGTGATCTTGCTGTTCAGGCGGTCAAGGCTGGTATTGATGCTTTTGGTCGAGTTCTCAATGATGCCGCCGGCCTTTATGTAGCTTTGGATCTCATTGTGGATCTCGGTGGCCATGCCGGTATCTTTGCCGTTGCCGGCGAAGAAGTTGGCAACCTGTTCCGGTTTTTCATCGATGGCTTTGTTGAGCTTGGTGCTGTCGATCTCCAGCTTGCCGGTTTTGGTGTTGGTGGTGATCCCCAGGTTACCCAGCCCCTTCAGCTCCGGGTTGTCCTGCGCGCCGCTGAGCGCACTTTTAATCGATGACTGGATACCGCGCAGGGTGTTATCCCCCAACAGCGCGCCGTTTTTGGCATTCTGCGCCTCGCCGGTTTTGACCGGGGTATATTTGGTCAGCGAGTTAAAGGTATCCAGCAGCGAGTTATAGTTGTCGACCCAGTCTTTGATTTTGTCGGCGGTGCCGGTTTTGTCGGTGCTGATCACCAGGTTCTGCGGTTCATCTTTTTTGGTGACGGTTTTCAGATCGATGGTCACGCCCTGCAGGGCATCGGCAATCGAGTTGGTGCTGCGCTTGATTTTCGTGCCGTTAACCAAGACTTCGGCATCCTGACCGGCCACGGTTTGCTTCATTGCGTTGCTTTTGGCGGTGGCGTCGTAATTGAGGATAGCGCCTAACTTATCGTCATTATTGACCTGCACCGAAACGGTGTTTTTCTCGCCGGTGGCCGTGGAACTGATCGCCAATTGGTAGTCGTTGTCGCCCACCCGCATGATGCTGGCGTTGACGCCGGCTTTGGCATTGTTAATCGCATCACGCATTTCCACCAGCGAGGTTTGATCATCGGTCAGTGGGATCTTCACTTCTTTCTGTGGATCCCCTGCGGTGATGGTGATTGAGCGGTCACTGCTGCCGGGCGTGCCGAGTTTTTCCGTCTGATTGGTAATCGACGCCTGAGTGGTCAGCGTTTGCGGCTGTGCCAGTTTTTGAACTTCGACAATGTAGTTACCCGCCACGGCCTTATCGGTGGTGGTGATGGCAAACTGATCGTGTTTGCTGGCGGTGGTGTTATTGAAAAACGTCGGTTTCGCCAGCTCTTTACTGAGGTTATCGAACTTCTCCAGCGAGCCTTTTAACGTGCCGTAGGCGGTCAACTGGGCGTTGTAGCTGGTCTGCTGGGTAGTGTACGGGGTCAGACGCTGCTGTTCCGCTTTGGTCAGCTTGTCCAGCAAGCCGTTGAGGTCGAGTCCTGAGCCGATGCCTAATGAACTGATCGATGCCATTCGTAATTCTCCTTAATAATGACTTTATTCGCTTTACGCGTTTATCGGCCCAGCGGAGAAAAAGTTTACCGAAAAGTTTAAAAACCGATGGCGCAATAGAGGAAGGAAAAACCGCGTTATTTCTGCCATTGCGGCAAAGCGAAAAAAAAACAAAAAATTTCTAAAGGTTGCAGGGGGAGGGCCGATACCTGATGGGACGGTGGTTGACGCCGTGGGCAAAGCAGCCCGAACCTTTTAACTACGTTGCGAAGATCGCAACTGACACGTAAGGAAAGCATACAATGGCACAAGTAATTAATACCAACAGCCTGTCGCTGATGGCGCAGAACAACCTGAACAAATCACAGTCTTCTTTGGGTACTGCGATCGAGCGTCTGTCTTCCGGTCTGCGTATCAACAGCGCCAAGGACGATGCTGCGGGTCAGGCGATCTCTAACCGTTTCACCGCTAACATCAAAGGCCTGACTCAGGCTTCCCGTAACGCCAACGACGGTATCTCTCTGGCGCAGACCACTGAAGGCGCACTGAACGAAGTCAACGACAACCTGCAGAACATCCGTCGTCTGACCGTACAGTCCCAGAACGGTTCTAACTCTTCAAGCGATCTGAAATCCATCCAGGACGAAATCGGCGAACGTCTGGCTGAGATCAACCGTATCTCTGAACAAACCGACTTCAACGGCGTGAAAGTACTGAGCGGCGACCAGAAGCTGACTATTCAGGTTGGTGCCAACGACAACGAAACCATTCAGATCGATCTGAAAAACATCAACTCTAAAACTCTGGGCCTGGACAAGTTCAGCGTGGCAGACGGTGTTGATACCACTAAAGTTGGCGGTGCAGTAACTACCATTGCAACCGGTAAAGATCTGACTATCACCAACACCACCAACAAACAGGCTAACGGTGCTGCACCAGCCAGCTACCTTAAAGACAACACCACTGGTGACATTTACGCTGTAGGTACCGATGGCAAGAACTACAAAGCTACCATCGACAAAACTTCTGGTGACATCACTGCTATCGCAGCAGCAGAAACCACTGGTTTGACCGATACGGCTGCTGCCACTACCGTTAAGGAAGAAGTCACTGCAACGGGCGACACTACTGGTCTGAAATCCTATGACGGCGGCAAATCTTACCTGATCCAGGAAGGTACCGGTGCAGACGCCAAATACTTCAAGGCCACTGCAGACAGCGCAGGTAAAGTAACCAAAGGCGCTGAAATGAGCACCACGCCTAAAACTGCTGACCCACTGGCAACCCTGGACAAAGCACTGTCTCAGGTTGACGGTCTGCGTTCTTCCCTGGGTGCGGTACAGAACCGTTTCGATTCTGTTATCAACAACCTGAACAGCACCGTGAACAACCTGTCTGCTTCTCAGTCCCGTATTCAAGATGCTGACTACGCGACCGAAGTGTCTAACATGAGCCGTGCCAACATCCTGCAACAGGCTGGCACCTCTGTTCTGGCACAGGCTAACCAGTCTACTCAGAACGTGTTGTCCCTGCTGCGTTAATCGACTCTCCCCGATTAACCTGTCGCAAAAGAACCCCGCCTTGGCGGGGTTTTTTTATGGTCGCGCGCCGCTCAGCTAATGCATGGCGCAAATAAGGCCTGTTTTGTACGACTGTTCAGCCGATTGGCATTTTGCCCCCTACGGATAATAGCGCTGACTCTCTTATCCGCAGGTTTTAGACATAGTGAGCGATCTGTATACCGCCGAAGGCGTGATGGACAAAAATTCTCTCTGGCTACGCTACGTTCCGTTAGTGCGCCACGAGGCGTTGCGCCTGCAGGTCAGGTTGCCCGCCAGCGTGGAGCTCGACGATCTGCTGCAGGCCGGGGGAATTGGGTTGTTAAACGCCGTTGAGCGTTATGACGCCCTGCAGGGAACCGCCTTTACCACCTATGCGGTGCAACGCATTCGCGGCGCCATGCTCGATGAGTTGCGCAGCCGTGACTGGGTGCCGCGCAGCGTGCGTCGCCATGCCCGTGAAGTGGCGCAGGTGATGCGGCAGTTGGAACAGCGGCTCGGCAGACCGGCCAGCGAAGTGGAAGTGGCGCAGACGCTGAACCTGCCTTTGGATGAGTACCGTCAAATTCTGTTGGACACCAATAACAGTCAGCTTTTCTCCTACGACGAATGGCGGGAAGAGCACGGCGAAAGCGCGGAACCGCTGCTGGAAGGGCACGAAGAGGCCAATCCGTTACATCATCTGCTGGAGGGCAATCTGCGCCAACGGGTGATCGACGCCATCGAGGCGTTGCCGGAACGCGAAAAAATGGTGCTGACGCTGTATTACCAGGAAGAGTTGAACCTGAAAGAGATCGGCGCCGTGCTGGACGTGGGGGAATCGCGCGTCAGCCAACTGCATAGCCAGGCGATCAAACGTCTGCGCGCCCGACTGGCGAACGAGAACTGACATGTACTCAACCTTGATCCTTCAACCTGATCACCATTGCGATAATCGGACTGCTCCTATGCCAGGCATACTATTGAAAAAACGGCCGCTGAGCCGTTATTTGAAAGATTACAAACACAGCCAGACCCATTGTTCTCAGTGCGGCAAGCTATTGGATCGCATGGCATTGGTGTTTCGTGGCAAGATCATCAACAAAGATGCCATTGCGCGCATGGACCAGCCGATTGACGATCACGTGTGGCTGAATGTGCAAAATGAGCTGACGGCGCTGTGCCGCTTTTGCAGTGAGATCTCCTGCAACAGCCATCCGAGCTATTTCGACATCATGGCGTTCAAGCAGTATCTGTTTGAGCAGACCGAAATGAGCCACAGCACCATCCGCGAATACGTGGTGCGCCTGCGTCGGCTGGATGAAATGCTGGTGGAGCGTAATTATCCGGCCGACAAGTTTGCCAGTAACGTCAGCCATCAGCGCATCATCGAAGACCTGCCTTCGGCTGCGCACAACAATTACCGCATCGCGCTGCGCAAATACGACCAGTATCTTGCCTGGCAAAAAAGCTACTGATCTGCCTCCCCGGCGCGCCAGCCGGGGTTTTCGTGCCTCTCCCGCCACGAATAAAGAGTGATTATTGGGTTCACATCTGCTAAATCTATCTTTTGGATGTTGATACCTGATTCCCTGGGGGAAGTTGTGAATCTGCAACACAAACTGGCGCAATTCCCGCGCCTCGATTTAGTGGGCTCTGCCACTCCGCTCGAAAAACTGTCTCGCCTTTCAGACTACCTTGGCCGTGAAATTTACATCAAACGTGACGACGTCACACCGATGGCGATGGGCGGTAACAAGCTGAGAAAACTGGAATTTCTTGCCGCAGAAGCGCTGCGTCAGGGTGCGGACACGCTGGTCACCGCCGGCGCCATCCAATCCAACCACGTACGTCAAACGGCTGCCGTGGCGGCCAAGCTGGGTCTGCACTGCGTAGCGCTGCTGGAAAACCCAATCGACACCCAGGCAGAAAACTACCTGACCAACGGCAACCGCTTGCTGCTCGGGTTGTTTAACGCCGAAGTGGTGATGTGCGATGCGCTGCACGACCCGCAACAGCAGTTGGCCGATCTGGCGACCCGTCTTGAAGGGCAAGGTTTCCGACCTTATGTGGTGCCGGTAGGGGGCTCCAATGCGCTGGGGGCGCTGGGTTATGTGCAATGTGCGCTGGAAATTGCCGAACAGAGCCAGCGCAGCAACGTCGCGTTCAGCTCGGTGGTGGTGGCCTCCGGCAGCGCCGGGACCCATGCCGGGCTGGCCGTTGGCCTGCAGCAACTGCTGCCGGAAACGCACCTGATCGGCGTGACCGTTTCACGCAAGGTGATCGACCAATTGCCCAAGGTGGAGCTGATCCAAAAAGCGCTGGCCTGTTCGTTGGACATCGACGAACTGGCGCCGATTACGCTGTGGGACGACTATTTTGCGCCGCAGTACGGCATGCCAAACGAAGAGGGCATGGCGGCGATACACCTGTTGGCACAGCAGGAAGGGGTGTTGCTGGATCCGGTTTACAGCGGTAAGGCGATGGCCGGTCTGATCGACGGCGTAGCCCAGCAGCGTTTCCGCGATGAGGGCCCGATTTTGTTTATCCATACCGGCGGTGCGCCGGCGCTGTTCGCCTATCATCCACAGGTGTGAACGCGGTTTGTTATTCCATTTTGAACTATATTTATAAGGTTATATTCCTTCAAGCAGGCGGTCACACTGTTAAAGTGCTGATATCAAAAAAGATAAACAACAGATGGGGTGTTTATGATCTTTTCCAAAGTTCGTCGTCAATTGCTGCTGGGCGTAATGAGCGTTGCGCTGACCGCCGGTTTGAGCACGCAGACCTATGCCGCCGATAACCTGCTGGAGCAGGTGAAGCATCACGGGACCCTGGTTGTCGGGTTGGAAGGCACTTATCCGCCGTTCAGCTTCCAGGGGGAAGACGGCAAATTGACCGGCTTCGAGGTGGATTTCGCCAACGCCCTGGCGGAGCATCTTGGCGTTAAAGCCAAGCTGAATCCTACCAAGTGGGATGGCATGCTGGCCTCGCTGGATTCAAAACGCATCGACGTGGTGATCAATCAGGTGACCATTTCCGACGAGCGCAAAAAGAAATACGACTTCTCGACGCCTTATACCGTCTCCGGTATTCAGGCTCTGGTGAAGAAGGGCAATGAAGGCACCATCACCAAGCCGGAAGACCTGAAGGGCAAAAAGGTCGGCGTGGGCCTTGGCACCAACTACGAACAGTGGTTGCGTGACAATGTGCAGGGCGTTGACGTGCGTACCTATGATGATGATCCGACCAAATATCAGGATCTGCGTGTAGGCCGTATCAACGCTATTCTGGTTGACCGTCTGGCGGCGTTGGATCTGGTGAAGAAAACCGGCGATACGCTGGCGGTAGCCGGCCCGGCGTTCTCACGTCAGGAGTCGGGCGTGGCGGTGCGTAAAAACAACCCGGAACTGCTGGCCGCGATTAACCAGGCGATTGCCGAAATGCAAAAAGACGGCACGCTGGCGAAGATCTCCGAGAAATGGTTTGGCGCGGACGTAACTAAATAATGCACGAAAGTATCCAACTGGCGCTGGATTCAGCGCCATTTTTATTGCGGGGCGCGATCCTCACTCTCCAGCTCAGTCTGGGGGGCATGGCACTCGGTTTACTGCTCGGTTTTCTGCTGGCGCTGATGCGCCTTTCGCCGTTATGGCCGCTGTCATGGCTGTCGCGCTTCTATGTGTCGCTGTTTCGCGGCACGCCGTTGATTGCCCAGCTGTTCATGATTTACTACGGCCTGCCGCAGTTCGGCATCGAGTTTGATCCCTTCCCGGCAGCGCTGATTGGTCTGTCGCTCAATACCGCCGCCTATACTTCGGAAACCCTTCGTGCGGCGATTTCGTCGATTGAAAAAGGGCAGTGGGAAGCGGCAGCCAGCATCGGTATGACCCGCTGGCAGACGCTGCGTCGGGTGATCCTGCCGCAGGCGGCGCGTACCGCATTGCCGCCGTTGGGCAACAGCTTTATCGGCCTGGTGAAAGACACCTCGCTGGCGGCGACCATTCAGGTGCCGGAACTGTTCCGTCAGGCACAGTTGATTACCTCGCGTACCCTGGAAGTGTTTACCATGTATCTGGCGGCCTCGCTGATTTACTGGGTGATGGCGACCCTGCTTTCGGCGCTGCAAAATCGTCTGGAAGCCCACGTAAACCGCCAGGATCAGGAGTAACGCATGAGTGCCATAGAAGTGAAAAAACTGACCAAGCAGTTCAACGGTCAAACGGTGCTGCATGGGATTGATCTGGAAGTCGGTGCCGGTGAGGTGGTGGCGATTATCGGACCAAGCGGCTCGGGGAAAACCACCTTGCTGCGCAGCATCAACCTGCTGGAGGTGCCGGATTCCGGCACTATTCGGGTTGGCGATATACTGATCGACGGTGCCAAGCCACTGAGCAAACAGAAAAAACAGGTTCGTGCATTACGCCAGCAGGTGGGGTTCGTGTTCCAGAACTTCAATTTGTTCCCGCACCGTTCGGTGTTGGAAAATATTATTGAAGGTCCGGTCATCGTAAAAGGCGAGCCCAAGGCCAGCGCGGAACAGCGCGCACGGGCTTTGTTGACCAAAGTGGGGCTGAGCGGTAAAGAGTCGGCCTATCCGCGCCGTCTTTCCGGCGGGCAGCAGCAGCGAGTGGCGATTGCCAGGGCGCTGGCGATGCAGCCGGAAGTGATCCTGTTTGACGAACCGACTTCGGCGCTCGACCCGGAACTGGTGGGCGAGGTGCTCAACACCATACGTTCGCTGGCGGAAGAAAAGCGCACCATGGTGATCGTCACGCACGAGATGAGCTTCGCCCGCGACGTGGCCGACCGTGCCATATTTATGGACCACGGTCGCATCGTGGAGCAAGGGCCGGCAAAAGAGCTGTTCGCTAATCCGCAGCACCAACGTACCCAACAATTCCTCGACAAGTTTTTGAATCAGTGAGAATTAGAATTCGAACAGTATTTGACCACGAATTGTTGTCATACATTGGGCGGATTGTTAGTTGTAGGGGCCGAACACGGGTACAAACCGGTCACATAGGTAACACTTTTAACCGGTCACATGGGTAACAGTTATAGACTGGCATGGCGGAGGTAATTCACTATGCCCTGGGCCGAGACTGTTACCATGCAACGCCTTGAATTTATTCATGCCTGTCAGGCCAGCGGGGATTCTTTTTCCGCTGTCTGCAGGCATTTTTGTATCAGCCGTAAAACGGGGTACAAGTGGCTTAAGCGTTTTCAGCCCGATGACGTCTCCTCTCTTGAGGACCATTCCCGTGCGCCTCTGACTCATGCACGGCAACATTCATCCGACGTCATTAACTGCCTCATTCGCCTTCGTCGTGCTCATCCTGACTGGGGCCCAAATAAAATTCGTCAGTGGCTTCTCAACCATGAAATCCCTTTTGACGTTCCCGCAGGCAGTACGATTGGCGATATTCTCAAACGCGAAGGCCTTGTCCCAGACAGGATAAAACGCAGAAAAACGCCCGAAAATACGCATGCACTTACTGATATTCAGGCCGTCAATCAGGTCTGGAGTGCTGATTTTAAAGGTAAATTCAGACTACTCAGTCAGGAATACTGTCGCCCTTTTACACTGACCGATAACCATAGCCGTTATCTTCTGGCATGTGAGGCTAGCGCGTCAGAAAACCTGCTGTTCACTCGAGCCTGTTTTGAGAGAGCCTTCCATGAGTATGGTCTGCCAGAGGTTGTGCGAACCGATAATGGAGCGCCCTTTGCCGGCACGGGTATAGCCGGGCTGAGTAGTCTCAGTGTATGGATGATAAAGTTGGGTATTTACCCGGAGCGTATAAAGAAAGGCCACCCGGAACAAAATGGCCGTCATGAGCGGATGCACCGTTCGTTAAAGGCGGGTCTGAGTCACAACAACATCCGGCAAACGATGGAAGAACAACAGGCATGGTTCAGTGATTATCGTTATGAATTTAATCATGAAAGACCGCATGCGGCACTGGGAGGGGCAACACCGTCTTCGGTGTGGGTGCCTTCACCCCGGCAGTGGGACGGACGGGTACCGGAGATTAACTATCCGGAAGGAGCCCGGTTGTACAAAGTGGCTGAAAAAGGAGATATACGGCTCGGTAAAAGACTGTTTGTCAGTGAGGCGCTACGGGGAGAGTATGTGATGCTTAAAGAAGTGGGTGAAGGGTTGGATGTTGTGTTGTTCGACCGGATGATACTGGCTTACTACGACAGAGCTAAGCACAGTATTATCCGTATCGATTAGACGAAAGTGTTACCTATGTGGCCGGTCAGATCTGTAACCCATGTAGCGGTTGTACCCACGTTCGGCCCGCAGGCTAATAATCTTCTCCTTTGTCCGTTCCCCATTGGGCAGGGTTATTTGCAATGTATTCCTGAGTTAACGCCAATTCTCTTTCACTACGAATGACCCTTTCCTAATAGCTTCGTTGCCAGACAGATTGATGTAATTGCCGTGTCACAGCATATTTGAAGCTGCGAATGATAGTCCCAAGGCTAGCTGCCTTTTCGTTGCGAAGGTGAAGCAGTGCATGCAGATGGTTAGGCATCAGGACAAAGCTGTCTAAATGCACGCCGTTAAAGTGTTGAGGGATTTGTAACCAGCACTCCTCCGCAACTTTCCCGTAGGTACTCATCTGCATGACTGAGTTATTTATCGTGCCGTAAAGGCATTGTCTCTTATGAGTACAAATCGTCACAAAATAGATCCCCGCGGAAGCGTAATTGTAATAGCGCAAACGAAAGGACTTTCTTGATGGGTAATGTGTCATTCTTCCTCCAGCATTTTGGATACCTAACCAGATTTACTGTGGAGAAAACATATTGAGTGATCGGTTATGCGAAATGTTTTGCAGAAACTGTTGTTATGTTCAGGGCGCAGCATGCAGCGCCCCTACGAGTAGATAACTATTGTTAATAAAAAAGGCGCAGCTATTATGCTGCGCCCTGAGGTTCATTAGTTCACATTATACCCTATGG